>CALMVT010000256.1 GCA_937873175.1 uncultured Acetobacteraceae bacterium
CGTTGCCACCCCAGATGACCTGGGTGCCGAGGCCCCGCCGCTCCGGGGACTCGGCGAGGCGATGCAAGGTGTCGTGAACCACCTCCTCGCGTGAGCGAATGGTGCCCATCGCGGAGTAAAGCACGGCGTTGTGGGCATAGTGGGTGTAGATCAGCCCGACGTTTCTTTCATCCCAGATCCGGTGGGTGCAGCGGATGATGTAATCCACGATGTCGGTGTAGATCGGGTCGAACCCGGCCATGCCCTGCGCCGGCGCCCGGCCGTGGGGCCGAAGGTCGGTGTAGTCGTGCTTCTCCACCTGCAGCACCCCCCGGGCCTCGGCGCGAAAGTCACGCGGCGCCGCGGCGCCGAGGGATTGCTGCGGCTCGGACCGGTCCGTGGCGCTGTCCTGTCGTGGCATCGTCGATCTCCGGTTGGATGAGGCACGCTTCCGCCGGGGACTTTTGGCCGCGACCGTTTGGACGGACCGGCAAGGGACCATTCTGCAATCTGCGACGGCCTCCCCTGGAACAATCCAGGGTGGCCGCATGCGATCTGCAAGGCAAGATCATCGTCAGCCAACAGCGCATCCCGCCCGGTCCGGGTCATCGGGTTCAGGGAGATTCGTTCGCTTTTCGCTACGTTTTCATGTATGCAGAGCCGACGCGGATCTCCCCTGGAGCTTGTTTATGACCGATCCCATTTTCACCGCCTGGAAGCCGGAGCACTCGGCGCTGTGGGGCAACGTGCCGCTGCACCTCAAGCACCGGCTGCATCAGCACGAGCTGTTCAGCCGCCCGGCGCTGGCCCGCTTGATCGAGGCGGCGCCGAAGTCGAACTACATGCTGATCGAGACCGGACGTCCGAACGAGCGCAAGCTGTGGCGCGAAGGGGAGATGGGCAAGCTCAGCGGCATGGAGGTCATGGACGCCATCGCCAGCGGCCGGATCTGGCTCAACCTGCTCCGCGTGAACGAGATCGACCCGCAATATGGCAAGCTGCTGGACGAGATTTTCGCCGAGCTTGAAGGGCGCATCCCCGGGTTCAAAACCTTTAAGCAGATCAACGGCATCCTGATCTCCTCGCCGCGCGCCCAGGTGTACTACCATTTCGACACGGCCGGCCAAACGCTTTGGCAGATCGCCGGGAGCAAGCGCGTGTTCCTTTACCCGAAGGAACCGCCGTTCCTGACGCCGGAAACCCTGGAAAACGTGATCCTCTACAACAACGAGACCGGCATCAAGTACGAGAACTGGTACGAGGAATACGCCCAGTGCATCGACCTGCACCCCGGCGAGATGGCGCAGTGGCCGCTCAACATGCCCCACCGGATCGAGAACGCCGACGAACTCAGCGTGTCCATGACGATCGAGTATTTCACCACCGACATCCGCCGCAACATGTTCGTCAACGGCGCAAACGGCCTGCTGCGGGACAAGCTGAAGGTCAAGCCCACGCGCACCCTGTCCGGCCCATCGCTGATGGCCAAGACAGCGCTCTATGCCGCGGCGTCCAAAAGCGGGCTGCTCAAGCGCGGGCGCAAGCAGCGCCGGCCCATCACCTTCACGCTCGACAAGGAGTTCCTGGCCAAGCCGGCGGTGAGCGCACCCGCGCCCGACGCGGCCCGCCCGGCGGAAAGCGTGCTCGGCGGGGATTGACACGGCGGGCTTCTATGTAACCGCCCTGCGCACGGCGAAGCGCGGGTCGCGCCAGGCGCCCTCGGCCATGATGACGCCGAGGGCCGCCGCCGCGTCCCACAGCTCGGCGTAACTGAGCGTGAGCGGGGTGATCCCGAACCGCAGGATGTCGGGCGCACGAAAGTCGCCGATCACGCCTTGGTCGATCAACGCCTGCATGACGGCGTAGGCGTCTGGGTGCGACAGGCAAAGTTGGCTCCCGTGCCGCGCCGGGACGTCCGGCGTGACCCGGCGGAACGCGCCGGGCGCGGCTTGCTCGATCAGCGCCGCCAGTAGGGCGACCTGCCGGAGCGACTTCGCCCGCACGTCGGATAATGGCGCTTCAAGCGCCAGGCCGACCCCGACCTCAAGCGGCACAAGGCTGAGGATCGGCGGCGTGCCGACGACTGCCTGCGCCAGGCCGGGCGCCGGGCGGTACTCGACCTCGAACGCGAAGGGCGCCGCGTGGCCCAGCCATCCCGTGATCGGCAAGCGCAGCCCGGCGTGCAGGTGGGGCGCCACATACAGGAAGGCGGGCGCGCCGGGTCCGCCGTTGAGGAACTTGTAGCCGCAGCCCACGGCGAAGTCGGCGTCCGCCGCGGAAAGGTCAACCGGAACCGCCCCGGCCGAATGCGCCAGGTCCCAAAGCACGAGCGCGCCACGTTCCTGCGCGGCGCGGGTCACGGCCGCCATGTCATGCATCGCGCCAGTCCGATAATTGACGTGGCTCAGCATGACCACGGCGGTGTCGTCGCCCACCGCGTCCATAACGCCGCCGGGTTCCGCAAGCCGGATCGCGTGCCTCCCGCCCAGGAAAGCGGCCAAACCCTGCGCCACGTACAGGTCGGTCGGGAAGTTGTCGCGCTCCGACACGATGACGCGGCGCCCCGGCCGCAGCGTCAGGGCGGCGCCGAGCAGCTTGAACAGGTTGACGGAAGTGGAGTCCGCCACGGCAACGCTGCCCGGCGCCGCCCCGACCAGTTGCGCGATCCCGTCCCCCACCCGGGTGGCCAGGTCGATCCAGCCGGCGTCGTTCCAGCTTCGGATCAGCCCCTCCCCCCACTCGCGGGCCACGACCTCCGCAATGCGGCCCGGCGTGGCGCGCGGCAGCGGCCCGAGCGAGTTGCCATCAAGGTAAACGACGCCGGGCGGCAGGGCGAAGCGCCCGCGGAACGGCGCGAGCGGGTCGTCGCGGTCAAGCTGTTCGAGGGCGGCGCGGGTCAGCATGGCCTTGCGAACGGGACGGACCGCCGCCGGGTTCCGCCGCGGCGGGCCGGCCCGTCCAGCCCAGCAGGCGCAGCGCGTTCAGCGTGACCAGCACGGTGGCCCCGGTGTCGGCGAGGATGGCCGGCCACAGGCCCGTCACGCCGGCAAGGGTGGTCAGGAGGAACACCAGCTTGAGGCCCACGGCCACGGCCACGTTCTGCTTGATGTTGGCGAGCGTAGCGCGGGACAGCGCCACCAGCTCGACCACGCCCGAAACCCGCCCGTGCAGCAGCGCGGCGTCGGCGGTTTCCAACGCGGTGGCCGTGCCCCCGCCCATGGCGACGCCCACGCTGGCCGCGGCCAAGGCGGGCGCGTCGTTGATGCCATCGCCGACCATCACCACGGGGCCGTGCGCCTTCAGCGCCTCGATCTCCCGCAGCTTCTGCTCCGGCAGCAGCCCGGCCCGCACATCCATGCCGAGCGCCCCGGCCACCGCCCGCCCGGTGCGCTCGTTGTCCCCCGTGAGCATGACCGAGGCCACGCCCATGCCACGCAGCCCGGCCACGGCATCGCGCGCATCCGCCCGGGGTTCATCGCGGAGCGCCAGCACGCCGAGAGCACGGCCGTCGCGCAGCACGACCACGGCGGTCTTGCCCCCCTCCTCGAACGCGGTGATAGCGGCGGCGAAGCCCGACAGGTCGGCACCCTGCTCCGCGGCATGGGCGGGGCTGCCGACCGTGACCCGCGTCCCCTCGATCAGCGCCGTCGCGGCCCGGCCCGGGATGGCCGCCGCCTCGGTCGCCGGGGGCGGCTCCAAGCCGCGGGCCTTGGCCGCTTGCAGCACGGCGAGGGCAAGCGGATGGGCGCTCCCCGCCTCGACGCCCGCCGCGGCGCGCAGCAGCGCCGCTTCCTCCACGCCGTCTGCCGCCAGCACGTCCGTCACGCGCGGCTGCCCGGCCGTCAGCGTGCCCGTCTTGTCGAACGCGACGGTCGCCGCCCGGCCAATGGCTTCCAGCGCCGCGCCACCCTTGACCAGCAGGCCGCGACGCGCCCCGGCCGACAATCCCGACGCCATGGCAGCCGGCACGGAGATGACCAACGCGCAGGGACAGGCAATCAGCAGCACGGCCAGGCCGCGATACACCCAGGTTGCCCAATCGCCGCCGAACAGCAGCGGGGGCGCCAGGATGACCAGCACGGCCACCGCCATCGCGCCCGGCGTCCACCAGGCGCTGAACTGCTCGATGAACCGCTGCGTCGGCGCGCGGCTCGCCGTGGCCTCCTCCACCATGCGCACGATGCGGCTGAGGGTGTTGTCGGCCGCCGTCGCCGTCACGCGGACGCGCAGCAGGGCGGACGCGTTGACCGACCCGGCCATCACGGGATCGCCGGGTCCGCGCGCCACGGGCACGCTTTCCCCGGTGACGGGGCTTTCGTCCACGGCGGACTGGCCTTCGACGATCACGCCGTCGCACGGGATGCGGTCGCCGGGCCGGGCCTGCACGATGTCGCCGAGAGCGAGTTGGTCAGCCGGCAGGTCCACGGCCGCGCCGCCACGCTCGACCCGCGCCGTGCGGGGCATCAGGTTTGCCAGGGTCTTGATGCCGGACCGGGCCTGCCCGGCCGCGACGCCTTCCAGCATCTCGCCGACCGCGAACAGCAGCACGACGGCGGCCGCCTCCTCCGCCGCGCCGATGGTCACGGCGCCCAGGGCGGCCACCGCCATCAGGGTCTCGATGGAGAACGGGCTGCCGGCGCGGGCCAGCGCCCAGGCGCGGCGTGCAAAGGGGAACACGGCAACCACTGTGGCGGCGGCGAATACCCAAGCGCCCGCCGCCGCCGGGATCAGCAGAGAGATGGCGTAGGCGGCGGCGACCAGCGCGGCCAAGCGCCACGTCAACCGGGCCTTGCCGGTCTGCCACCAGCGAAGCTCCCCCGGAGGGACGATCGCCGAAGGCGATTGAAGGGACACGCCCGGTTCGTCGTCGTGCCCGTGCGGGCCGTGGTCGTGACCCGAATGGTCGTAGGTGGCGCGGGGCTGCGGCGTCGCATCCGAATCCTGCCGGAGCGTCGCCGTATAGCCCAGCGCGCCCACCGTGTCCGCGACGGCTGCGGGATCGCTCCCCGCGCCGAGCCGGGCGGTCAGCGTTTCCGCCATCAGGTTCACCTGAATGTCCTGAACCCCGGGCAGCCTGGACACCGCCCGCTCGACCTTTGCGACGCAGGACGCGCAGTCCATGCCGCCGACCCGCCAGGTCCTGGTTTCGCCCGCGCAGTCCGCTCCGTCCGGCATAATGATTCCTTCCAGCCACCGGGCACCCTCGTAAGACCTGTAGTTGCTGTAGGTGCAAGCACCATATGAGGCGATGTTACGCTATAGATTTAAGGAAACGGGACGATGGATACGGCCACCTACGCAATCGGCGACCTGGCCCGGCAAACCGGCACCAAGGTGGAGCTGATCCGCTGGTACGAGCGGGACGGCACCATGCTGCCCCCCGCCCGCACGGAGGGCGGGCACCGGGCCTACACGCAGGCGCACCTGGACCGCCTGGCCTTTATCCGGCATGCGCGCGAACTGGGCTTCCCGCTGGACGACGTGCGGGCGCTCTTGCACCTGTCGGACGACCCCGACCGCCCCTGCGACGAGGCCGACGCCATCGCGCGCCAGCACCTGGGCGCCGTGCGCAGCCGCATCGCCCGACTGCAGGCGCTGGAAGCGGAGCTGGCGCGCATGGTGGACGCCTGCGGGCACGGCAAGGTCGGGGCATGCCGGGTGATCCAGGTGCTTGCCGACCATTCGCACGAGCATTGCATCCACCCCGGCCATGGCGGCACCGGGCTTTAGCCCGCCTCCAACGCCAGAACGGCGAAGCTTGCCAGCCAATGCTCGCCCATGTAGTCGCCGCTGACGTGCGGCAGGCTGGCGTCGATATGTGCCGCGGCGGCGCGCTGAGCGGCACTCGGGTCCGGGGTGAACGGGGCCAGCGCGCGCCAGCACCAGGCGCGGCTGAGGTTCAGCCCGTCCAAGTGGGCGATCTTGCCGTCGCTGCGGTCGCTGACGGTGGCGGGGGTCAGCAGCGTCGCCGGCTGCCCCTGCGCCAGCCGCGGCAGGAAGCGGGCGAACCAGGGGCGGAACTCGTCGCAAGGCAAGGCGGCGCGCATGCACTCCGCCTCGATCAGCGCGGGCGACAGGAACTCGTCGCCACCGGGTTCCCAGGCCTGGCATTCGGCATCCTGCGCGTACCAGCGCCGGGCCGCGTCCGCGAGCATGCCGCGAAGCGCCGCGTCCGGATAATCGAGCGCGAGCCGGACGGCGAACGCCGTGTTGCTGTGCACGCCGGCGCGCACCGGGTAAGTGGCGAGCGGCAGGAATGCCGCGAACCGCGCGGCGAAAGCCTGGGCGAGCGGGTGAAGGGCGGCAGACCAGGCCCGCCCCTCCGGCGTGTCATGCAGCGCCAGTTCGGACGCGAGCTTGAGCAGCCAGGCCCAGCCGTAGGGACGCTCGAACCCCCGCGCCTCGGGGCGGTCAAGGTAGGCGCACTCGCCGGCCACCCGGTCGGGCGTGAGGTGCTCGTCGAACAAGGAACGGATCACCGGCGCCTGCGGCATCGCAGGAAAGCGGCGGCAAAGCGTCGCCAGCATCCAATAGCCGTGCACGCAGGAGTGCCAATCGAAGCTGCCGTAGAACACCGGATGCAGGTCGCGCGGCCCCCGAACGTCTGCCGGCCCGGCCATCACGTGGTCAAGCTTGTTCGGATACTCGCGGGTGACATGACCGAGTGCCGTGCGCGCGAAACGGCCCGCCAGGTCAGGGGTGAGCCGGGTCATCGCGGGATAATCAGGAAGTAAACCGACGGGCGCAGCATGGCCGACAGCACCGCGACGGCTGCAAGCCTCAGCGAGATCAGCGTCACGCGCTGCCGATCAGAATGCCGGTCGCGAGCACCAGCGCGCCGCCGAGCATGACCTTGGCAGCGGCGGACACCGGCGAGGTGTCCATGTACTTCCATTGGATCCAGGCAATGGTCGCCAGTTCGATCACCACCACGACACCCGCCAGGACCGTTGCTGTGACGAAGTCCGAAATCAGGTAAGGCAAGGTGTGGCCAATGCCGCCCGCGATCGTCATCAAGCCGCAGACCAGCCCGCGCAGCAAGGGCGTGCCGCGGCCCGACAGCCTGCCGTCGTCCGCCAGCGCCTCCGCAAACCCCATCGAGATCCCCGCGCCGAGCGAGGCCGCCATGCCCACCAGAAAGGCGTTCCAGGAGTTGTGGGTCGCAAAGGCCGCCGCGAACACCGGGGCGAGCGTGGACACGGAGCCGTCCATCAAACCGACCAGGCCGGGTTGGATCACCTGCAGCACGAACCGCTTGCGGGCGTTGGCGTTCTCGGCCACGCGGGTTTCGCCGGGCAGGCGCTTCTGCTCGATGGCGCCGGCAGTGTGCTCGTGCGCCAGTTCCGCTTCGGCGAGGTCGCCGAGCAGCTTGCGGATGCCGGCGTCCGTGGTCCGGGACGCCGCCTTTTGGTAGAAGCGCCCGGCGTCCTGCTCCATCTGCTGCGCGTGCCGGCGCACCGCCTCGATGCCCATGGCGCGCACCTGCCAGGCCGGCCTGCGCTGCACCCAGCCCCGCACCTCCTGGCGCTGCACGAGCGGGATGTGGGAGCCGAACCGCTCCGAGAACACGTCGATCAGCTTGCGGCGATGCTCGTTCTCCTCGGCCGCCATGTCGGCGAACATCTGGGCGCTGCCGGGATACTCGTCCCGCAGGTCGTGGGCGAAGTCGGCGTAAACGCGGCCGTCCTCCTCCTCGCTGGAGATGGCAAGGGCGAGCAAGTCGCGTTCGGTCAGTTCAGAGAAGTTACGCATGAGCCAGCAAGTTAGCGTCAGGCATTCGACAGTCAAGACGAGGGTGCAAATGTGTAAATGATTGGCATTCTCATTTCCAGCCTGGCCCGCCTTCGCCGGCTGTGGGCTTCAAGGTCCGGCGACCCGCCGGCCGCAGCGCGATGTGCTGTGCAGGCCGTATCCGTCTACGGAACCTGGAATCATGAGTAGTTGTAGCAGGGTCTGCTTGAACCGTTGCGCAGGCTGGAAGCCGCGTCGGGGTCAATGGCAATCGTTGCCGCTCCGGTTGAACGCCCGCACGCGGCCGTCCGCGATCACCACCTCGGTTCTGCAGAGGAAGGAGTAGCCGCCCGGGAACTGGCCGAAACCGCCGGGTCCGCCGGCACGCGTGTTCCGCCCGCTCACGCCACCGACCCGGCCGGTGTCCAGCGTTTCATAGAACAGGCGCTCCCCGTCGATGGTGGTGACCCTATCGACGGGCTGGCCGAACCGCTGGATCAGCTCGGCCTTGCCATGGCCGACGAGGCGGGACAGCGTGTCGTAGGCATCGGGAGGCGCGGCGGACAGCGGCGCGGAAAGCAGCAGCAGCAACGCTGCGAACGGGGCGTGCTTCGCCAATGCAACTCGCGCCATTTCTGATCCTCCGAAGAGCGCCGCCCGCGTAGCCGGGCTTTCATCCCTTCTTGATAAACCACTGGCCAGCGGTTAGGGAGAACACCCAGCGACATGGATGGGTGGCCGAGCGGTTTAAGGCAGCGGTCTTGAAAACCGCCGTGGGTGCAAGCCCACCGTGGGTTCGAATCCCACCCCATCCGGAGCGGTAGGCTGCTCCTCTGACCCTCGGCCGTTGTAAAAACCATCATGGCAGGGAGCGTGGTGGCACGGCCACTAGCCCCCTGTCGATCACGTAGGTGCTGACCGGGTTGGGCGACTGGCGGTCGATCAGGTGGCCACCCGGCCCGGCTCAAAGGCCAGGCTGACGGCCGGATCCTCGGTTGTGCGAGAGATGGCCACCGCGGCTTGGGATCAATGCAGCGTAGTCAGGTCGATGTCATGGACGGCGCCCTTCCCGCTTCCGTTGGCCGCCACCAGCACCAGCCGGCGCCGGTCCAGCGACAAGGCCGCGAGCTTGCCCCCCCTGGCTGGACAGCACCGTGGACCCCGGACGGATGAAGCGGGTGTGCTGCGCGATGGCGTAGAATTGCCGCAAGGGGCGCGGGTGACCGTTTCGGGTATCGATCACGCCCCAATTCGGCTGCAAAAAGCACCATACCTCCGCGCAGAGCACGCGCAACGCGGTTCGGATGGCGTTCGCCACATACAGCGCGCGCCCGATCTCGGACGGACCGGCGGAGACGCAGCAGCCGACTTCGCTCGCCTAAAACGGCTGGCCGAGCGCATCGAGCGACGCGGCACCCATCTGCGCCAGGTATCCCGTCATGGCGTCCATGCTGTTGGCCTCCGTCCCGGACACCGCGGCGCCGGTCCCTGCTAGCGCCCGGGCCAGCGTCGCGATCACGGCCTCCTGCGTAGTCAGGCTGGTGCAGCTCCCTTCCTGGCAGCTGCCCGCCACCCGACAGGCGCCGTCCGGCTCGTTCAGCGGGCTGAAGCTGCCAAAGGTGATCCCCTCCTTGCGGCGGAAATGCCCGACAACCGCTGCGAGGCAGGCCGCAAAGGCGGGAGCGGCGTCGGCGCGCAGGCTGTCCTCGCCGCCCCGCTCGGCGCCAGACGCGCAGCCGCTCGCGGTCATCCACCAGGGGGCCGAGTTGGAAGAAGCCCCGAACACATTGGCCCCGCGCGCCGGATTGCCGAACAGAAGGTCCATGGTGCGGCGCTGCTCCGCCGGGTCCGGGATGCGGGCGGCGCAGAACGGGCCGCCATGGATGACATTGGCCTCCCAGGCGAGCGACATGCCCCAGCCGCGCAAGGTTTGCTGCGCGGCCGTGCTGACCGTGGCGGCCGTGCGCGCCGGATCGCCGGCGCCCGCCAGAACCAGCCCCATGCCCAACGCGACCGGCAGCCGCATGAGCCGCGTCCAGCGGCGGTGGTGGGATTGCCGCGCCTCACCCATCCGATCGCTCCCCATCCGGCACGAGATCAACGAGAATCGGCCGATGGTCCGACGCCCCATACGCGAGCGCCGCGACGCCCTCGCCGCGCAAGCCGCGTGCCAGGCAGCGGTCAAGGCGCAGCGGAACGATGCCCTTGGCCCGATGCGTGGCGCGGCGCGGCCCGATATCGGCGAAGCCGGGCAGCCTCACAGCGCCCAGCGCGTTGAAGTCGCCGATCACCGCACGGAGCCGCGGGTGCTGGTCGAGCAGGTACCGAAGCGCGCGGCGGTTGGCGAGCTGGCCGTGATCCAGGTGCACGTTCGCAATCTCGGTGCCGTCCAGGCGAACGACCAGGGCAATGCGGCCCATGAGCCGCCGCAGCGGAACCGGGAAATCGACGCGCGTGGCGGGCGGCAACGGCACCGCCTCCGCCGTGAACGGGCGCAGGCTCCAAGCGGCTGGGCCGTGGCCGCGCCCCTTCATCTCGCGGCGGGCGTAGCTGCCGCCGAGCACATCCGGCAATGCGTCGATACCGGCCGTCGCTTCTTGAAGTAAAACCAGGTCGGGACGATGCGTCTCGACCAGGCGGCAGATATCCTCCACCTTCGCGCCGCGCCGCCGCAGCAGGTTCCAACTCAGGACGCGCATCGGCCATCCCGGCACGGAATGCCGCTCCCGGCCACCCTCGGACGGGTCGCCTACGGCTCCGGCGGGCGCCGGGTGTGCCAATCCGTGCGCTGCTGGAAGGCATGGCCGGCGCGGCACAGCAGCGCCTCCGACACGGGGGGACCGACGAGCTGCAGGCTGAGCGGCAGCCCGGCCGCGTCGATGCCGCACGGCAGGGTAATCGTCGGGTTGCCTGCGAAGTTGAACGGCGCGGTGAAGCGCAGCATGCGCAGCAGCACCGTGTCGTCCTGCCCATACTCCGCCATGCGCTCCAGGCTCGGCACCGGCACCGGCATCGTCGGCATGAGCAGCAGGTCCACGCCCCGGAACAGCGCGAGGAGGCGCCCGGCGAATTCCAACCGCTCGTGCATGATGGAGCCGAACTCGATGCCCGTCATCCGCCGCCCGTGCTCGATCAGTTGGGAAAGGTCCGGGCCGTATTCAGCGGCGCGGTCCGGATAGTCCACCTGGTGCGCAATCGCCGTTTCAACGGCGCAGAACGGAATCCAATCGCGCAGCAGCGCGTCCGTGGGCGGGAACTCGACCTCGCGGATTTCCGCGCCCAGGCCCGTTAGCACGCCCTCCGCGGCGCGCACCGCGGCCGTCACCTCGCCGTCGATGCCGTCCTCGTTGTAGCGGCGGTCAACCCCGACGGTGATCCCGCGCACGCTTTGCCCCAACCCCGCCAGGTAGTCGGGAACCGGGTCGAGGATCGCCGTGGGATCAAGGGCGTCGGCCCCGGCGATCACGCCCAGGATCGCCGCCGCGTCGGCCGCGCTGCGCGCCATCGGCCCGATGTGGTCGAGCGACGCCGCCAAGGGCAGGATGCCATGGCGGCTGACCCGGCCCCACGTCGGCTTGATGCCGGTCAGCCCGCAGGTGGCCGAGGGAAACCGGATCGATCCCCCGGTGTCCGAGCCGAGCGACCCGAAGCACAGGCCCAGCGCCGTCGCCACGCCCGATCCGGTGGAGGACGAACCGACCCAATGCCCGGGGTTCCACGGATTGAGCGGCGCCGGGTCGTCCGGGTGGTGGCTGGTGTAGGCGCCCTCCGTCATCTTCAGCTTGCCGACGATCACCGCGCCCGCGTCCTCCAGCCGCCGCACAACCGTGGCGTCCTGGTCGGCCATCGCGTCCTTCCGCATCGGCATGCCGCCGGTGGTCGGCGCTAAGCTCGTGGCGCAAAGGTCCTTCACCGCGAGCGGCACGCCATGCAGCGGGCCGCGCCAGAACCCGGCGGCAATCTCCGCCTCCGCCTGGGCCGCGGCAGCGCGGGCGCGATCCGTCAGCACCGTGACAAAACTGCGCGCAGCGCCGTCCAGCCGGGCGATCCGCTCCAAGGTCGCTTCCAGCACCGCAGACGGTGAAAGCGTGCGCTGGCGGATGCGCTCCGAAACATCGAGCAGCGACAGGTAGTGCAGGTCTTCGAGCGGCATGGCTGGCTTCCCTTCCGTCCGGCGGCGCACCCAGGGAAGCACCTGCGGCGCCCGATGGGAATGCCCGGCCGACGATGCTATCGCGTGACCGCATCCCCGGCCAAAGCATCCGCCGTTCGCGCCCGGTCCATCCGCTCGCCGACCGCAAGCGCCAACCGCCCCGCAAGGGTCCTCGCCCCCACAAAAGATGCCAGGTCGAGCCGGGCATTCGCGTATCCGTACTTGCTGTCGTCCTCGACGCACAGGAGATCAACCTCCGTCACCCCACCGTCGAAGGCTCTGGCCAGGCACTCGATCAACACGAGCGCTTCCGGCTCGGCATGGTCGAAGTGCGGGTCGTGCACGGAAAAGAACACCTGCTCGCGGGTATCTTCTGCGATGCTGAGCAGGGCCGCCGCAAGCCGGTCGCCGCAGTGAACGGTGAACAGCCGGAGCGCCCGCCGCCGCGCCAGTTCCCCCGCCAAGGCACGGAGGATCGCGGCGTCGTTCTCCATAATGCTGCTGCCCTGGCCCGTGTCGGCAAGCTGCTGCTGCTTGAGCACGATCACGCGCTTAAGCACGGCCTCGGTTGGCTCCCCCGGTTCCCACGCCTTCGCCGCGACCAGCCCCATCTCGCCGAGGGCGCACAGGCGACGACCTTGGTTCCGGCCTTCCTCGCCGAGCCGGCGGAGCCAGGCCTGCCCGTCGGCCCCGTCGCTCCGGACCTGCAAGCTCCTTGCCGTGCGACGGCCCGGCCTGAGCTTCACCGGCTGCTCCTGCCGTTCAAGAAGGGCGTGGAACGCGGCATCGGGACGCACATGGCTGAGGTAAACCAGGTCGAACCCGCCCTGCGCCGCCACTGCGGCCCACACCTGCTGCAACGCGGCGCCCCCGTCCGACGCCTCGAGATCGACGAGCACGTCGCAGTAGTCGCTGCAATCCTTTGCCGCCCATTCCAGCACGCGGACCCCGCGGCGACGGCGCGTCGCGAGCGGCATCGCCGCGGCGAGCCGCCCGCCGCCCGCCCAGCAGAGCGCCACGCACGGGCGCGACGCGCCGGACGGCGGCCGGGCGTTCCACCACGCGCTGATCCAGCCGTGGCTTTGGAAGACACTCCGGCGGTCACGCCGCCAGAGCGCGTCCCAGGCCGGGCCGATCTCCGCCAGCCGGGCCGGCGTGCCGACGATTTCTGTCCGCAACGTCATGCGGCGTGCCCCCGGAACCGTTCATGATGTTGCTATATCATAACGGATCAAGAACCGGGGCAAGCGTCGAGGACGAGGACGCGGCCCCGCCGCCCACCCGCTACCCCTGGGCGAAGCTGCGCGGCGCGGCGGCCGACCCCGTGCGACCGCCATCCACCACGTAATGCGCCGCGGTCACGCTGCTGGCCCCGTCCGAGCACAGGAACAGCACCACGTCGGCCACCTCCTCCGCCGTGGCGTAGCGGCCGAGCGGGATGCTGGCCCGGTAACGCTCGCCCGCGCCCGCCGGGTCGCCGGGGCTGGACTGCTGCTCAAGCGAGTGGATCATCCGCGTGTCGGTCGGCCCCGGGCACACGGCGTTGACCCGCACTCCGGCCGCGCCGACCTCGCCCGCCGCGGTGCGGGTCAGCCCGATCACGCCATGCTTCGACGCGACGTAAGCCGACAAGCCCGGCGACCCCACGAGGCCCGCGGTGGACGCCGTGTTGACCACCGCCCCCCGCCCTTGCCGCAGCATCACCGGCAAGACGTGGCGCAGGCCGAGGAACACGCCCTTCAGGTTCACCGCGATCACTGCGTCGAACACCGCCTCCTCGTAGTCCACGGTGGGCGCCACCGTGCCCTCGATGCCGGCGTTGTTGAAGAAGCAGTCGATGGCGCCGTAGGCGTCGAGCGTCGCCTGCACGTAGCCCTGCACGTCGGCGGACCGGGTCACGTCGGCGCGGACGAACCGCGCTTCGCCGCCACGCTCCCGGACGGCCTCGGCCGCGGCCTCGCCTGCCGCCGTGTCGCGGTCCGCCAGCACGACGCGCGCCCCCCGCCGCGCGAAACCCAGCGCCGCGGCCCGCCCGATGCCGTTGGCACCCCCGGTAATCAGCGCCACCTTGCCCGTGAAATCCATGTCCCGCTCCCCTTCCCCTCGGGATGCCATGCCCGCATCCAAACGGGGGCGCAAGCCGGCCCGCGCGCTTGAACGGTCGCGCCGCGGAGGCCGCCCATCCGAGCGAGTCAAGGTGCGCCTGAGGGCAGGATTTGGCTTTGATGGGCAGCCGGCGGGCGTCCTACTCCGCAGCGGCCAGGTCCGGCTTGCCCTGCATCTCGGCCCAGGCGGCATCCAGGCCCCGGCCGAACCGGGCGCACAGCTCCGCTGTTTCCGCGTGGTCTAGGATCAGCGGCGGGGTAAAGGCGATGCGGTCGCCGATGGCGCGCACGATCAGGCCATGGCGCTCGCATGCTGCCTGCACGCGCCCGCCCACCCCGGCCGCCGCGGGATAGGGCTGCCGGGCCACCTTGTCGGCCATCAGCTCCACCCCGGCGATCAGGCCGACGCCGCGCACGTCGCCGACCAGCGGATGGTCGCGGAACGCTTCCAGCCCGCGCAGGAACGCCGGCGCCACGTCGCGCACGTGGCCCACGATGTCGCGCTCCTCGTAGATCTTGAGCGTTTCTACCGCGACGGCGCAGGCGACGGGATGGCCGCCGTATGTGTAGCCATGACCGAACGTGCCGTGGCGCCGGCTGCCCTCCAGCAGCGCCTCGTGCACGCGGCTGCTGACCAGAAGGGCGGAGATCGGCTGGTAGGCCGCCGAAAGCTGCTTGGCGCAGGAGATCATGTCCGGCTCGATGCCGTAGGTGTCGCAGCCCCACATGCTGCCGGTGCGGCCGAAGCCGCAGATCACCTCGTCGGCGACCAGCAGGATGCCGTGGCGCTTGAGCACGGCCTGGATCGCCGGCCAGTAGCCGCGCGGCGGGGTGATCGCGCCGCCGCCGCCCTGCACCGGCTCGCCGAAGAAGGCGGCAACCGTGTCCGGCCCTTCCTGCTGGATCAGCGCCTCCAGGTTCGCGGCCATGCGCGCGCTGAACGCTTCCTCGCTCTCGCCCGCCTCGTGGAACCGGTAATAGTTCGGGTTGTCCGCATGGACAAAGCCCGGCAGCGGCAGGCCGAACCCCTGGTGCATGTGCGGCTGCCCCGACAGGCTGACGGTCGCCACCGTGTTGCCGTGGTAGCCGCGGGTGCGCCCGATGAACTTCCGCCGCTGCGGCTGCCCCTGCACGCCCCAATAGTTCCATGCAAGCTTGATCGCGGCGTCGTTCGCCTCCGACCCGCTGCATTGGAACAGCACGCGGGTCATGCCGGGCGGCGCCACGGCCAACAGCCGCTCCGCCAGTTCCACGGCGGGTTCATGGCCCTTTTGGAAAAAGGTGTGGTAGTACGGCAGCTTCAGCATCTGCCGGTGCGCCGCGTCCGCCAGGCGCCGCTCGCTGAAGCCGAGGCTTGCGCACCACAGCCCGGCCATCGCCTCGATGTACTCCCGCCCGTCCGTGTCCCACACGCGGCATCCCTCGCCGCGATCGATCAGCACCGCCCCTTCGCGGGAATGGCGGTCAAGGTCGGTCTGCTGGTGTACGAGGCTCGCGATGTCGCGGGCGTGCAATGAATTTGGGTGCATGATAGCCTCCAATAGCGGCCTAATGGTCCGCCATTTCCCAGATCAAGGACAAGACCTCCTCGCGCGCCGCCACGAAGTCCGGGCGGCTCTTGACCGCGCGGATGCTGTCCGCCGCGTGACCGCGGGCAAACGGCATGGGCAGGCGCGCGACGATGCGGCCGGGCCGCGGCGACATGACGACGACCTCCGTGCCGAGGTAGACCGCCTCCTCGACGCTGTGGGTGATGAACACCACCGTCATGCCGGTGCGGCGCCAAACGGCGTGCAGTTCCTCCTGCATCCGCTCCCGGGTGAGGGCGTCGAGCGCGCCGAACGGCTCGTCCATCAGCAGCACCTTGGGTTCGTTGCATAAGGCGCGCGCGATGGCCAGGCGCTGCTGCATCCCGCCCGAGAGTTCGTAAGGGTAGCGCCCGCGGAACTCCCACAGCCCCGTGGTGCGCAGCCATTGCTCCACCCGGGCGTCGGCCGCGCCCACGGCTTCCCCCCGCATGCGCGGGCCGAAGCCCGCGTTGCCGGCGACGGTCATCCAGGGAAACAGCGCCGGCTGCTGGAACACCACGCCGCGCTCCGGCCCCGGCCCCGTCACGGCCTGGCCGTCCAGGCTGACCACCCCCGTCGTCGGGGCCAGGAACCCGGCCAGCGTCTGCATCATGGTCGTCTTGCCGCAGCCGGACGGCCCGACGATGCAGACGAAATCCCCGCGGGCAAACCCCAAGTCCGCCCGTTCCAGTGCCTGCACCGCCGACGCCCCGGCCCCGTAGCGGACCGAAACCCCGGCGAACTGGACAAAGGACTCGCTCACCCGAACGCCTTACGGATGAAATCGGTGTTGATCGCCTTTTGAAAGGCGTCCAGGCCCGGCGCGTTGCGGATGCTGCGCTGCTCCACCAGGAAGTCGGCGGTGCTCTTCAGCACCTGGGCGAACTTGCCGGGCACGCCGGGGGCGCCCAGCCATTGCGGCCCGGCCTGCTCCCTGAATGGCACGAAGTCGTATTCCTTCATGTCGGCCGTGGCGACGGCGGGGGTGACGCCGGCCTCCTTGGCCACGATGACCGCCGCCTCCTCCGGCTTGTCCTGCCACATGGCAAGCGCGCGGTCGTAGGCTTTCAGGAAGCCCACCACGGCGTCCGGATACTGCTGCGCGAACCCCGTGCGGACCACGATCAGGTCGGCGATGACGTAGCCGGCCTTTTCCAGCGTGTCCCAGGTCTTGAGGGGCGTGCCGCCGTTCTCGGCGATTTTGCTGCGCGCCGGCGGCCAAACATAGGCGGCGTCGATCTCGCCGCGCGACCACGCCGCCTGGATGGCGGCAGGCTTCATGTCCAGCACCGTCACGTCCCGCTGCGTCAGGCCGTTGGTCTTGAGGAAACCCAGCAAACGGAAATGGCTGGTGGAGCCGAACGGCGTCGCCACCTTCTTGCCCTTGAAATCGGCGGGCGACTTGATGCCCGCGGCGGTGCGGACCGTCATGTCCTCGCCCGGTCCGATGTTGTCAACGATGCCGACCAACTGCAGCGGCAGCCCCTGGCTGATCGCCGCCGCCGTGGCGACGGAGCCGGTGGCTAGGCCGATGTCACAGCTTCCGGCGGTGATCGCGGTGTTGATGTCGGCGCCGCTGCCCATCTCGGTCCAGGCGAGCTTGGCGCCGGCGCCCTCCTCGAACCAGCCCAGGTTCTTGGCGACCATGGTCGGCTTGGTTTCGGTGAAGAAGCCGATGTTGACGCCCGGCGGCGCCGCGGCCCAAGCCCTACGCGCCGCCAGCACGCCCGCGCCGGCGCCAAGCAGCGCGCCGCGCCGAGTCAACCCCATACCGTTCATTGCAGATCCCTTTTGTGTCGTCACCGTCCGGCCCAATGCACCACGCGCCGCTCGACCCACACCAGGATACGGTCGATGGCGATTCCCGCCAGCCCGATCATCGCAATCCCCGCGAACACGTAATCGGACCGCAGGAACCGCCCGGCGTCCATGATCATCCAGCCGAT
Source organism: uncultured Acetobacteraceae bacterium (assembly GCA_937873175.1). GTDB lineage: Bacteria > Pseudomonadota > Alphaproteobacteria > Acetobacterales > Acetobacteraceae > CAHJXG01. The sequence continues at coordinate 17,483 of CALMVT010000256.1, forward strand.
GCCGTTGGACCCGGCGATGATCTCGGCCGCGATCAGCGTGCCGTACACGATGCCCGCGGCGAGCCGGGCGCCGATCAGCACCTCCGGAAGCGCGGACGGCAGCACCACGTGGCGCAGCACCTGCCAGTCGCTGGCGCCCAGCGCGCGCGCCGTCTGCAGCCGCGCCGAGGGCACGTTGCGTACCCCGTCCCGCGCCGCGACTGCCGCCACCGGCAGCGCCGCCAGGAACAGCATGGTGATCTTGCTGCTTTCCCCGATGCCGAGCCAGACGATCAGCAGCACGAGGTAGGCAAGCTGCGGCAGAGGGCGCAGGAACTCGATGAACGGCGACGCCGCCGCGTCGAGCCGCGGGGCGAAGCCCATGCCGAGACCCAGCAGCGTGCCCACGGCGGCCCCGGTCAGGAAGCCCGCGCCCACCCGAAGCAGGCTCATGCCCATGTGCTCAAGGATGGAGCGTCCCTTGTAGCCTTCCTGCACCAGCTCGGTCAGCCCGTCCCACAGGTCGCGCGGCCCCGGCAGGAACAGGTCCCGCACCAGCCCGCCGCTGGTGACGCCGATCCACAGCGCCAGCAACAGCGCGGCGCTCAGGCCGGCGATGGCCCAGGATGGAAGTGCTCGCGGCATCAGTCCCGCCCGCGCCAATGCACCAGCCGCCGGTCCAGCACCCGCATCAGCCACGCCAGGGTCACGCCCAGCCCGCCCAGCACCAGGATGCACAGCACGATCACGTCGTTGCGCAGGAACTGGCTAGCGGAGATCACCATCCAGCCCAGCCCGTCCGTCGCGGCCAAAAGCTCTGCCGACACCACAGTGGAGAACGCCGCCGCCAGCGCCACCTGCAGGCCCGTCAGCACCATGGGCGCGGCGGAGGGCAGCACGACGTGGCGGAACACCTGGGCGGGGCGGGCGCCCATTGCGTGGGCGACTTGGATGCGCTGCTGCTTCACGCCGCGGGCGCCCGCGGCGCTCGCGGCCACGATGATGGGAAACGCCGTGAGGAACAGCAGCGCGGCCTTGGACCCGTTGCCGGTGCCGAGCCACAGGATCAGCAGGATCATGTAGGACAGCGGCGGCAGCGGCCGCATGAACTGCACGATCCAATCGAGCGCCGCCGAGGCCGCGCGGTTGACCCCCATCCACAGCCCCAGCGGCACGCCCGCCAGCACCGCCAGCCCGAACCCGGCGCCGAGCCGCCCCAGGGTGGACAGCGCGTTGCCCCACAGCGTCGTGCCGCGATACCCGTCCCGCAGGATCTCCGTCGCCGCCGCCCAAACGTCCGCCGGCGAGGGCAGCAGATCCCGCGGCACCGCCCCGCTTGCCGAGATCGCCCACCAGACCAGCACCATGCCCGCCACCGACGCCGCGCCGAAAGCCGCGGCCGGCACGCGGACCTGCCGACGCGTCGGGACCGGACCCGGCGGCGCGGCAACCGCGATCCCGTCCGTTTGCCTGCTTGCCGCACTCATCACCATGCCCGGCTGCTGTGCAATGCCTGTGCCACCCGACGCGGCGTGTCCGCGCAAGCGCGCCTGCTTACTTCGCCGCGCCGTCCAAGCACAAGGCTGCGTGCCGCGGTTCTACGTCATCGAGCTGGGCCGGTAGAACGGCTGATGCGCCGCCGGGTCCATGTAGCCGGCATAGAACCGCTTGACGTGCGGCAGCAGCGCCTTGGACAGCTTGCGGCGCTCCACCTCGTCGTCGGACAGGGCATGGGCCAGGTCGTCATGCAGCGCCTTGAGCGCCGCCGCCTGGTCCACCCGGGTGAAGCGGCCGCCGGCGTAGATCGCCTCCCCGCCGCACATCACGTGCCGCACGCCGCCCGTTTTCGCCCGCTGGATCACCGCGTCGAGCACCGGCGTCAGTCCGACATGGTGGTGCCCGTTCACGAAGCCCGGCAGCAGGATCTCGGCGCCGGTGCCGACGACGTGGATGTTCGGTTACTTGCGGCGCAGCGCCTCGAACGTCCCGATCGCGGCGACGATGCCGTCCTCCTGCAGCACGGCGCCGTCCGGGACCGTCTCAACCTGGTGGCGACCCGGCTTGGGCAGGAGGGCGGCACGGCTGCGGATCAGCGTCGCGGTCATGGGCGGAACTCCGATGTTCAGGCGGGGGGTTCAGGCGGCAAAGGCTTCCTGCTCGGCTAAAGCGCGGTCCACCTCGTCTTGCAGCAGCCCGGTGAGCTGGCGGCGCAGCGCCTCGGCCGCCGGGCTGAACGGGTCGCGCGGGCGCGGCATGTCGGTGGGCACGACCGCCTTGATCCGCCCGGGGCGCGAGGTGAACACCACGACCCGGGCGGGTAAGCGCAGCAGCCTGCGAGCAGCATGTCCTGCATCTCACGCTTCCAACGCCGGCAGCGCGAACAGACCGCCCCACTCGGCGATCCCTGCGGGGTCGCCGCCCGCAAGGATGAGTCCCTTCCAAAGCGCGGTGGCGACGGAGTCATAAACCGGACACCGCAGCGCCGCTTCCAGCTTCGGCGCCAGCGGCGCTGCCCGCAAGTTGGTGCACACAACGGCAATGGCCTGCGGCGCGGCGCCCGCGACCTCGCGCGCCATCCGCTCCAACTGCGCCTCGGTCACGTCGGCGAAGGAAAAGTTGTCTTGCAGCCGCAGATGCCGCTCGGCCACGCATTCGACGCCAAGCATCGCGTAGTTGGCGATGATGCGCGCCTGCACGTCGTCCCGGTATGGTGTCACCAGGCCCAAGCGCCGCACCCCGGTGCGGGCCAGCGCCTCGTTCAGCGCGAGGACGCTCGACGTGGCGGGGATGCCCGTCGCGTCCTCGATCCGCCGGCACAGCGCAGCATCCCGGTCGAAGCCGAGCCAACTGGCCGAAGTGCCGCACCATGCGATGGCATCCACCCGGGCATCGGCCAGCAGCGTCGCCGCGTGCAGCACGGGCGCCGGGTCGAACTGCGCCAGCGCCGCGCCGCTGAGCGCGATCTCCGTCACCCGGAACCGGCTGAAGTGCAGGGTCACGCCGGGCAGCCCGGCCACCATGGCGGCCGACATCGGCTCCAGCACCGTGTTGGAGGAAGGTGTCAGCAATCCCAAGCGGATTGAACGGCTCAAGGCCCGACCGTCCCGCCGAACAGCCGCACCAGCAGCGCCGGCAGTCCGGCCATCGGCTTGGCAGCGGGCCGCCAGAAGCTGCCCGCGGCCGCCTTGCGCGGGCGCACCGCGGCGGCCACCCCGTCCACCAGCGGCACTTCTATCTGCCCGGCGATCTGGTCCGCCAAGCCCGCCGTTGCCGCCATCCACGCTGCCGGACGCCACCGCCTGCATGCGCTGCACGAGGCTCGGGAAGGTGATAGTCTCGGCGTCGATGCCCTCCGGCCGCAGCAGGCCGGGCATGAGGAACATCACAGCGGTGGTGAACGCCGATTCCGGCTTCACCTTGCGCAGCCCCTGACCCAGAGGAGCGCGCGTAACCAGCGCAGGCATTGCCCGGGCTGCTGCGGAAGCGAGAAGGGCACAAGGGCAGGCATGCACGGGACCTTATGGCTGCAACCGTCGAAAGCGACGGTCTATTGTCTCCGGCGATGCAAGCCGCCTGCCATTAAGACGACGTTCCGCCTAACGAAACGGCCCGTTCAGCCGCACAATCGCAAGGTTGAGCCAGGACGCGAAGCTGACCCAAAGCAGGTAGGGCACGATCAGCAGGCTCGCCCACGTGGAGATCCCGGCCAGCCCAACGATCAGCGCCAAGCAGGACAGCCAAAGGAACACCACCTCGAACAACGCCCAGTCCGGGCGCTTCAAGCGGAAGAACAGCGGACTCCAAAGGAAATGGAACAACCCGTTCGCTGCAAACAGCAGCGCGACCTGCCACCGCCCGGCGGCGTCGGGCGCGGCCTCCCAGGCGAGCGCGCCGGACAAGGCGGCCATGCCGAGGATCAGGGTCCAAGCCGGGCCGAACGCCCAGTCCGGCGGCTGCCATGTCGGCTTGCGCAGCGCCCGGTACCATGGCCCGATCTCAGTGGCCAAGCCGCCAGCCCCGGCCAGCAACAGGGCCGCGAGCGCCGCAACGGCGATCGTCCAGGTCATGGCCGCCTCTTTCTCAAATCCGGCAACGCATGCATACCTTCAAGCATTCCCGGCATCCGCGCCGTTCCCCCGCCATCCATGATCCCAGCGCCGCACGCGGCGCGGTCTCAATCACATGGGAAGCAGCGCCTGGAACAACAGGGCGCCCGGTTCAGGCGAACACGTCCCGCGGGCTGTCGGCGCGCAGGCTGTCCCCGAGTTCGAGCGCGGCCCGGCGCACGTCCGCACGCAGGCACTCCAGGCTGCGCTTCAGCAGGAAGCTGCCGTCGGCGCGCGCCACCAGGCCCGTGAGGGCCACCCGGCCTTCCGGCAGCAGCCGCGCGTGGCCGCCAATCGGCGTGCGGCAGGACCCGTCGAGCGAGGCCAGCAACGCCCGCTCGCCCGCCGCCATGCAGCGCGCGTCCATGTCCTCGATGGCGCCCAGCAGGTGCTGCAGCTCCGTGTCGCCGGCGCGAACGGTGATGCCGACGATGCCCTGGCACGCGGACGGCACCATCACCGCCGGGTCGATCACGACGGACGCCTCGTCCTCCAACCCCAGGCGCCGCATGCCGGCCAACGCCAGGAAGGAGGCCGCGAAGTCGCCGCGCCGCACCTTGTCGAGCCGACCGTGCACGTTGCCGCGGATGTTCTGGATCACGAGGTCCGGCCGGGCATGCAGCAGTTGCGCGGCCCGGCGCACGCTGCTCGACCCCACAATGGCGCCGTGCGGCAAGGCGGCGTAGGGATCATCCCCGGACACCCCGCCGTCGAAAGCCTCGCAATCGGGACCCAGGATCAGCGCGTCGCGCGGGTCCTCGCGTTTGAGCACGCAGGCCAGCACGATGCCGGGCGGCAGCTCGGTTTCCAGGTCCTTCAGGCTGTGCACGGCGAAGTCGATGCGGCGGTCCAGCAGGGCCTCGTGGATTTCCTTGGCGAACAGGCCCTTGCCGCCGATGTCGGCCAGGCGCTCGCCCGTGCTCTGCGTCGCGTCCCCCGTGGTGCGGATCGCGTGCTCCTGGAACACGTCCATGCCGCGCAGCACCGGGCAGAACTGGCTGAGCAGCGCCAGGAACGCCCGGGTCTGCACCAGCGCCAAGGGCGACGCGCGGGTGCCGACGCGCAGCGGCAGGCCAGGGTGATGCGGCCGGACGGTTGGGGCCGCCCGCGCACGCCGGGTCGTCGCTGCCTCGGCCGCCGCTTGGGCGCGCAGACAAGCCTCCGGCCGCTCGGCCAGGGAAGCGGCGTGCCCGTCGTCGAGTTGGTCCACCGAGAACTCCATCCTCACTCCCCTACGCGCGTCTTATGGTTGCACCGGACGCTTGCGCGCCGGCGTTGGTCAGGCGGGCGCATTCAGGCGCACCACGGCAAGGTTCAGCACGCCCGCAAACGTCACCCAGGCCAGGTACGGCACCAGCAGCCACCCCGCCACAGGTGAAACCGAGGCCGCTGTGACAATCAGCACAAGGATAGACAGCCAGAACGCCACCACCTCGATCAGCGCCCAGTCTGGCCGCTGGAAGTGGAAGAACAGCTCGCTCCACAGGACGTTCAGCAGCGCGTTCAGCGCGAACACGCCGACGATGCGCAGACCCTGCCGGCGGTCCCGGGCGGCGTTCCAAGCCTTCACGCCCGCCAGCGCGATCAGGCCGTAGATCAGCGTCCAAGCCGGGCCGAACAGCCAGTCCGGCGGCTGCCACCACGGCTTGCGCAGCGAATAGTACCACGGGCCGATGTCGGTCGCCGACGCGCCCAGCCCGGCGACCACGACCGCCGCCAGCGCCGCCACGGCGACGGGTTGCCAACGCCGGCCGGACAACGCCCGGGTCGTCACGCGCGTGCAATCCCGAGCAACTGCGCCGTGTCCTTCAGGAAAATCCGCAGGTGCGCCATCGGATCGCGCCGCACCAGCTTCTTGTTCATGTAGGATTCCCAGGTCAAGCGCTGCACGTCCGGGTCCCGGCACATCTTGACGAACTTCTCGCGCCGGCTGTCGCTCGAATACCAGAACCACTGCATCATCCCGAGGATCCAGAACACCCGGCCATGCGCCGCCATGAACCGCTTGCGCGCCAGCCGCAGCGAGCGCACATCCCCGGTCGCGCACAAGGCTTCCACCGCCTCCGCCGCCAGCCGCCCGCCGAGCATCGCGTAGTAGATGCCCTCCCCCGACGCCGGCGCGACCACGCCCGCCGCGTCCCCGGCCAGCACCACGTCGCGCCCGTTGTCCCAGCGCCGCATCGGCCGCAGCGGGATCGGCGCGCCCTCGCGACGGATCGTTTCCAGCGCATCGAGGCCCACCGCGCGGCGCAGCGCCCCGATGGCCGGGCGCAAACCGAACCCCTTGCGGGCCGACCCGGTGCCGACGCTCATCGTGTCGCCGTGCGGGAAGATCCATGCATAGAAATCCGGCGACAGCGCGCCCTGGTAGTACACGTCGCAGCGGGCGCGGTCGAACTTGGCCGGGTCGGGGGAGCGGATGATCTCGTGGTAGGCGAACACGTACTTCACGCGCTCCCAGCCCTTCACGCACTGCTTGGCGACGTTGGACCGCGCGCCGTCCGCGCCGATCACCGCCCGCGCCCGAACATGCCCGGCGCCGTCCGGCCCGGTGAAATGCACCACCGCGGCGCCATCCGCGTCATGGCTGATCCGCTCAAACGTGCCGATGCGGCGCACCGCGCCGACGGAGGCTGCGCGCTCCCGCAGCCACTCATCGAACACCTCACGGTCCACCATGCCGACGTAGCCGTCGCCGTCGATGGGCATGTCGGCCTCCTTGGCCGAGGGCGCGACGATGCGGGCGCCGGTGGCGCGGGCCACGATCAGGCTGTCGGGGATGCCGAACTCCCGCACGCAGATCGGCGGGATGGCGCCGCCGCAGGGCTTGATGCGCCCAGCGCGGTCCAGCAGCAGCACGGAACGTCCGCCCCGCGCCAGGTCCGCCGCCGCCGTGGCGCCTGCCGGGCCGCCGCCCACCACCACCGCGTCGAAGGTGTCGTGCGTCATCGTCGCCTCCCTCATCCTGCCTGCACGGCGCGGCCCACGGCCGGGCGCGGGGCCGGCTGGTCGCGCGTTTGGAACACTCCCAAAGCCAGCACGGCCGCAGCCCCGAACAGCGCTGCCTCCATGCCGAACACGGCGGCGTAGGCCGTGGCGGGGGAGCCGAACACGAAGCGCGCGAGGTCGCTCGCCCCCGTGCCGGCCAGCCCGCCTGCGCCAAAGGCCAGCGCCTGCGCGGCGCCCCACAGCCCCACGCGCGTGCCTTCCCGCGCGGCCCGGCCGTTGCTGGCAAGCCCCATCATGGAACCGATGGCCGACACCGCGAACGCGCCGTTGGCGACGCCCAGCAGCACCACGCCTTCCCGCAGCGGCCACCCGAGCCCGAGCGGGCCGGACGCCGCCAGCAGCAGAATCGCCCCCGCCGAGCCGACGCAGCCGCCCACCGTGCACGCCCGCATCGCCCGGACGCGGAAGCCGCCGGCCAGCGCGCTGCCTGCCGCAACAAGCGCCATGCCGCCCAGCACGCCCGCATGGTGCAAGCCTGTCAGCCCTGCGGACTGGCCCGGCGTCAGCGCGAACACCGCGCCGGCAAACGGCTCCAAGATCAGTTCCTGGGCGCTGTAGGCCAACATGCTGACGAACACGAAGATGGCGAAGCGCCGCGCCTGCGGCTCCACCCAGACTTCCTTCAGCGCCGCGAAGAACCCGCCCGCGTGGGCGGCGGCGGCGGCAGGCTCCGGCGCACCCGCCGCGCCCTCCATGCCCCACACCGCGAGCACCGCCACGACGAAAGCGACCAGCGCCACGGCCGAGGTCACAAACACCAGGCGCCCTGGCGAGAACGGGTCCAGCAGCTTGCTCGCAACCGTCGCGGTCACGGCGATGCCGGCGATCATCATGAGCCAGACAATGGTGGCCGCCGCCGCCCGGCGCCCCGGATCGACCCGCTTGGCCAACAGGGTCAACAACGCCGTGCCGGCCGAGCCGACCCCCACGCCCACCAGCGCGAACGCCGCAACCGCGACCGTGATGCCCGCGGCCAGATGCGTCGTCATCAGCGCCGTGCCGCCCGCCGCCCCGATGCCGCCAAGCGTCAATGCCGCCATGCCGCCCACGATCCATGGCGTCCGCCGCCCACCCAGGTCCGACCCATAGCCCAAGCGCGGACGCAGCACCTGCAGCACATAATGAAAGGCGACCAGCGCCCCCGGGATCAGCGCCGGAAGCGCGAGTTCCACCACCATCACCCGGTTCAGCGTGGAGGTCACCAAGACCACGACCGACCCCAGACCGGCTTGCACCAGGCCCAGCCGCAGGATGCCGAGCCAGCCGATAGGCCGGCTCATGCCGCGCCCCCAGCGCGCAGCGCGAAGGCGGCGACCAACATGCCGAATACGTAGAGCGTCGTGCCGGTGCCGTTATACCAAGGCGCCCGGCCCCGCGGGTCCTGCATGAAGCGGTCCATCAGCCCGGCCTGCGCCAGCAGCAGCACGGCCACCGCCGCCGCATGCCCGACATGGCCCCAGCCGAGCAGCAGGCCGATCACCACCACCTGCGGCAGCGCCATCACCAGGCAGGCCAGCCGCGCCGCGCGCTCCACCCCCAGCAGCACCGGCAGCGAGTTCACGCCCGTCTGCCGGTCGCCCTCCACCGACTTGAAATCGTTCAGCGTCATGATGCCGTGCGCCCCGGCGCTGTAGGCCGCGGCCACCGCGATGATGCGCCAATCCGGCAGGGCGCCCGCCATGATGGCGGCGGCGGTGAACCACGGCAGGCCCTCGTAGCACGCGGCGCAGGCCAGGTTGCCCCACCAGCCGTTGCGCTTCAGCCGCACCGGCGGCGCGCTGTAGGCCCAGGCCAGCAGAAGGCCGAACACCGCCGCGCCGAACGCCCACCGGCCCAAGGCGGCTGCCACGACCAGCGACAGGGCGGTGCAAACCACGGCGATGACGAGGCCGCTCCGCCCCGGCAGGCGCCCGGACGGGATCGGCCGGTTCGGCTCGTTGATCGCGTCCACGTGCCGGTCGAACCAGTCGTTCACCGCCTGGCTCGTGCCGCACACCAGCGGCCCCGCCAGCGCCACCCCGGCCAGCACAAGCGCCCACCGCCCATCGACCGGCCGCCCCGACGACACGACGCCGCAGCCAAAGGCCCACATCGGCGCGAACCAGGTGATCGGCTTCAGCAGCTCCAGCACCGCCGCCGGGTGGAGCCGTGCGGGCTGGGCGGGGATGACGAGGGCCGGCATCAGCTCGGCTCCGCGGCGGTGAGGTCGCCGAGGCCGTAGCGGCGCAGCTTCACGTAAAGGCTCTGCCGGCTCAGCCCCAGCATCTCGGCCGCCGAGGCCCGGTTGTCGTTGGTCAGCTCCAGCGCCGCCTCGATGGCCAGCCGCTCGATCACCTCCGTCGCTTCCCGCACCAGGTCCTTCAGCGCCACGCGGCCGATTAGCTCGGTGAGCTGCTCCACCGAGCGCGGCAACTGCCGGGCCGCCCGGGTGTCCAGGTGCAGCCGCGGCCCGACGTTGCGGATCGCGTAGCCGTATGACGG
>CALMVT010000257.1 GCA_937873175.1 uncultured Acetobacteraceae bacterium
CGACGCGCACGAGGGAGGCGGCGTGGCGCGCGGCCTCGAAGCTTTCGGCCACCACCAGCGCGACCGGCTGGCCGCTATACAGGATGCGGTCGCTGCCAAGCGGGCGCAGCGGGGTGCCGGGCGGCGCCACCTGGTCCTGGTAGCTGCGGCTGAACCAGGCGGTGCGCGGCCGGTTCTCGTGGGTGAACACCTCGACTACGCCCGGCGCCGCGAGGGCAGCGGCGGTGTCGATGCGCTTGATCCGCCCCTTGGCGATACCGCCCGACACGACGTAGCCGTGCAGGAGGTCGGGGGCGGTGAACTCGGCGCTGTAGCGGGCGGCGCCCGTCACCTTGGCGGGGCCGTCCACGCGGCTGCGGGGCGATCCCACATGGGCTTCGGCATTCGGAATGGGGGGCATGGGGGCGGCCTCTACTGGATGCGCTTGTCGGTTTGGGACTGCGGAGTGCCCGCGGCGGCCTGTTCGAGCGCGCGGGTGATCGCGCGCCGGGCCAGGTCGATCTTGAAGCTGTTGCCGCCGTAGCCGCGGGCGTCGCGCAGCACGTGCGCCGCGGCCCGCTCGAACAGGCCCCGGTCCGGCCCTTGCCCGCGCAGCATGGCTTCCGCTTCCGGGTCGCGCCAGGGCTTGTGCGCGACGCCGCCGAGCGCGAACCGCGCTTCGGTGATGCGCCCGCCCTCCATCTCCAGCCCGGCGGCCACGGACACGAGGGCAAAGGCGTAGGAGGCCCGGTCGCGCAGCTTGAGGTAAGTGTGGTGGGCCGCGAAGCCGCGGGCCGGCAGTTCGACGGCGGTGACGACCTCGCCGGGTTGCAGGTTGGTGTCCCGCTCCGGCGCGTCGCCGGGCAGGCGGTGGAACTCGGCGATGGGCACCGCCCGCCCGCCTGCCGGGCCGGACACGTGCACCACGGCTTCCAGCGCCGCCATGGCCACGGCCATGTCGCTGGGGTGGGTGGCGATGCAGTGCTCGGACGCGCCGAGGATGGCGTGGATGCGGTTCACGCCGGAGACCGCCGGGCAGCCGGTGCCCGGCTCGCGCTTGTTGCAGGGCGTCGCAGGGTCGTAGAAGTAGTAGCAGCGCGTCCGCTGCAGCAGGTTGCCGCCGGTCGTCGCGGCGTTGCGCAACTGCGTTGTGGCGCCGGCGAGCAGCGTGCTGGACAGCAGGGGATAGCGCCGCTGCACCCGCTCGTCATACGCCAGGTCGGTGTTGGTGACGAGGGCGCCGATGCGCAGGCCGCCGTTCTCCGTGTCCTCGATGCCCCGCAGGCCCGGCAGGCGGCTGATATCGACCACCCGCGACGGGCGCTCCACGTTGTATTTCAGCAGGTCCACGAGGTTGGTGCCGCCCGCGATGATGCGGGCCGCGGGGGAAGCCGCTTCGCGCGACGCTTCCGCCACGTCCGCCGCGCGCACGAGGCTGAAACGGTTCATCGCGCGTTCTCCAGCACCTGCTGGATGGCGGCGACGATGTTGGGGTAGGCGCCGCAGCGGCAGATGTTGCCGCTCATCTGCTCGCGGATCTCGTCCGGCGTATGCGCCCGCCCTTCCTCCACCAGGGCCACCGCGGAGATCACCTGGCCCGGCGTGCAGTAGCCGCACTGGTAGGCGTCATGGTCGATGAACGCCTGCTGCATCGGGTGCAGCGCGCCGTCCGGCCCGGCCAGGCCCTCGACCGTGGTCACGCTCGATCCGTCCTTTGTCGCCGCGAGGACCAGGCAGGAATTCACCCGCCGGCCGTCCAGCAGCACGGCGCACGACCCGCATTGCCCGTGGTCGCACCCCTTCTTGGTGCCGGTCAGGCCAAGGTTCTCCCGCAGCAGGTCGAGCAGGCTGGTCCAGGGCGCGACGGGGAGGCGCCGAGTGTCACGGTTGATCGTCAGCTCGATGGGCAGCGTGTCCGAGGCGATGGGATGGTCAGGCATGAAAACTCTCCAGGACAGGCGCAGGGCGTTTGATCGCCGCAGAACGTTGCCCGAACGTTGAAGTGACCCAGCCCACTGCGCACAAAGCCGTTATCGAACCGGCATCCCGTGTTGGCTTCTCGCCTCCGCGTGTCTTGCGGTCAGCCACACCATCGGCGCGGCAGTTGACTTCCCCCGGCGCCCGGAAGAACTAGCCGCCACACCGGCCAGAACGACGAGGACGATGAATGATGAGCGGAAGCCAGGACGACGCGGACACGGCTCCATCCGACGTGGAGAAGCCCACGGCGGACAAAACCCACACCGACCAGGGAGCGCCGACCGATGGAGCGCACCAGGACGCCGGCGACGGCGCGCTGACGGGTTCGGTGCCGGCCGGGCTGACCGGTGACGAACTGATGGAGCAGGCGAACAGCGGCAAGTTGGACGACGGCGGGACGGGCTGACCGCGGCCCCGCATAACCGGGTGGGCGCCCGGCGGCACAGGCTGCGCCCCGCCTTCCGCGCCATGACGCCTTTCGGACGTTAGCCGCCCAATGCAACGCACCATCGAGATCACGGCGCCGCCCGAAACCATGGACAGCCTGCTGCCGGACCTGCTGCGCGAGGAGCACGTCGTCAGCATCTCCCGCCAGCGCGGCACCTCCGTGCAGCCGCCGGGTTGCGACGTGGTGGTGGTCCACGCCCTGAATCGGGGCACCGATGCCGTGATGCGGGCGGTGGCGCAGGCGGCGGCGCGGCATCCCGGCCCGTTCTCGGTGGCCACGGCCGAACTGGCCAGCCTGTCCGACCCGAAGCACCAGCACGCGATCGACCGCGACGTGGATGAGGCGCTGTGGGAGGAGATGGAGGCGGGGCTGCGCCACCAGGGGCGGATCACGCCCAACTTCCTGGCCCTCATGGCGCTTGGCGGCGCCATCGCCGCGGCCGGCCTGTTCGCGCACGACCCGGCGGAGCGGGCCATCGCCACGGTTGCGGCGGCGATCCTGGCGCCCGGCTTCGAGCCGCTCGCAAAGGTGCCGCTCGGCCTCGTGCTGCGCCGGTGGGAGGTGGCGAAGCTGGGCGTGGTCTCGACGCTCGCGGGCTATGCCGCCTTGATCGCGGGCGGGGCGGCGGCGTTCCTGCTGCTGCGCGCGCTGGGCGCTGCGGACGCCGCCGCGCTGGCCGCGTCGCCTGCCGCCGAGCAGCTTTCCCACCCGCCGGCGACGGACCTTGTCGTGTCCACCTGCGGCGCGTTCGCCGGGCTGGTGATCCAGGTCGCCTATCGCCGCAGCGTGATCGCGGGCGCGCTGGTCGCGATGCGCTTGATCGACGCGGCGGCGGTTGTCGGCGCCGCGCTTGCCGCGGGCCTGCCCGCCCTGGCCTTGCAGGGTTTGGAGCGGTTCGGCTTTGAAGCCGGGCTGATCGGCCTTGCGGGGCTGATCGTCATCTGGATCAAGCAGCGCTTCACGCACCGGCGGGCGCCCCTGCATTGAAAGGAGCTTTCATCGTCGTGGGGCCACGGCGACGCCACGCCGTGGCCCGCCAGCCCCGGCGCTTACTCGTCGAACTCGATCTCGACCTTGTGCCAGCCGTGCCTGATCTTGGCGTCCGGCTCGATCGTGTCGTTCGGGCCGCCTTGGCCGCGCACCAGATCCGCCGCGAATCCGTGGCTTGTGGGCTTGCTGTCCGTGACCCGGAAGCCTTGCTGCTGGAGGTAGTTGCGGTAGAAGTCGAAAACGGCCTGCGGGTTGTCTTGCGAACGGAAACGGATGTCGTACTCGTCCGTTTTGACGGTGTAATCGGCCGCGTTGGAGTACTTGGGCACGGTCAGGTCCCGCCACGCTTTTTGCGCCAACGCCGCGCCCGGAAGCGCCAGGACGATGAAGGGCGACGCCAGCAAGAGTCCCTTGACC
>CALMVT010000258.1 GCA_937873175.1 uncultured Acetobacteraceae bacterium
CCCTGCGCTTCGGCTTCCCCATCGCGCGCACGCTGGGCAATTGCCTCAGCGTCGCTAACTACGCCCGTCTCGCCGCCCTGATCGGCCCGGCCCGGGTGAAAGACATGGTGTTCACCGCCCGGCTGATCGAGGCGGAGGAAGCCCGGGCCATCGGCCTGGTCAGTGAACTCCTGCCGGACGCGGCGGCGCTGGCCCAGCGCGCGGAGGAACTTGCCCGGCTGGTCGCCACCCACGCGCCGCTGACCCTGCGCGCCACCAAGGAGGCGCTGCGCCGCATCCGGGACCGCTCTGCGTCCCCGGGCGACGCGGACCATGACTTGCTGCTGATGTGCTACCTGAGCGCCGATTTTCGCGAAGGGATGGACGCTTTTCTCGGCAAGCGGACGCCCGCTTGGCGGGGGGAGTGAAGCAGAGGGATCAAGGTATGCAGTTGTATGGTGTTCGGGGCTGGGGGTCCGCAATCACCGAGGGCATGCTCGCCCGGGCGGGCCAAAGCTACGACTTCATCGATGTCGAGGGTTTCGACCGTCCCGGCCCCGCCCGGGACCGGCTCGCCGCCGTCAACCCGCTGGTCCAGGTGCCGGCCCTCGTGCTGGACGACGGCACGGTGATGACGGAAACAGCGGCAATTGCCCTTCACTTGTCAGACCAAGCGCCCGGCCTCGCGCCCGAAATCGGCACGCCGGAGCGGAGCCGGTTCTACCGTTTGCTGATCTGGCTGGTCGCGAACGTGTATCCGACGTTCACCTACGGCGATTACCCGGAACGCTGGGCGCCCTCGGCGACCGGAGAACTGGAGGCGAGCACGCATAGATACCGTGAAACGCTATACCGCTGGTTGGAGGATCAGGTCGCCGAGCCGTTCGCGCTCGGCGATGAGCCATGCGCCTTGGACATCTACATCGCGGTCATGGTTACGTGGCGGCCGCGCACGCCGTGGTTCGAGCAGAACACGCCCAAGCTCATGCGGATCGCGGAACGGACCCGGCGGATGCCGCCCATGGCTGCCGTGATGGCGGCGAACAGCGAGGCTTGACCCCGCCGAAACCCGCATCAGCCCAGCGCCGCGCTCCAATACTGCAGACTTTCGCCGTTGACCGGGACGCCCGCCGCCGTGTTCCACGCCATGATCGCAGCATGGAAAGCGGCCGCATCGGCCGGGCCGAGCAGGTCCCGGGTCGCGGCGATGATCCGGGTGATGCGCAGGTGGTTGTGGTCAAAGCCGGTCAACCAGCCCTCCGTGTCGGCATAGAAGCGGGCCATGCGGTCCAGCCCGGCGCGAAGCCCGGCCTGGGCCTGCGGGTCGCCGCGGATTGCCGCCGCCTCCGCCGCGCCCAGCACCGGCGCGCCCGGGACGGCGCGGCTGGCCTCCCCCAACGGGAACAGCCATTGGATGAAGTCGTGCACCGCCTCGATCCGCGCATCGTCGAACGCGAGCACGTCGGCCAGGCGGCGTCCGCGCCCGTCGCGGCCGGTGCCGCGCAGGAAATCGTGGATGGGACCATACATGGCGATGTCAGCGCCCCGGCGCCGGGCCGGCTGGCAGCAGCCCATCCAGCAGCGCCTTGTGGAACCGGTCTGGCGCCTGGATCTGCGGCGCGTGGCCCAGGTCGGCGAACTCGACCAGCCGGGCCTGCGGGATCGCCGCGGCGGCGGCACGGCCGAGCTTGGGGTAGTCGCCCAACGTGGCCTGCACGGACGGGGGCGCCAGGTCCTTGCCGATAGCCGTCGTGTCCTTGGCGCCAATCATTAGCAGCACCGGCATCGAAAGCTGGCCCAACTCATAAACCACAGGTTGGGTGAAGATCATGTCGTAAAGCAGGGCCGAATTCCAGGCGACCCGCTCCCGCCCGGCGCCGCGCGCCATCCCGGCCAGCATCTGCACCCAACGCTCATACTCCGGCTGCCAGGCGCCGGCATAATAGGTCGCGCGCTCGTATTCCCTGATCCGGTCGGCGGTGGCTGCCCGTTCGCGCCGGTGCCAGTCATCGACACTTTGCAAAGGCACGCCTTTGGCCTTCCAATCTTCCAGCCCGATGGGGTCCACCAGAACAAGCTGCTCAACCTCGCCGGGGTACATCAGAGCGTAGCGGATGCCGAGCATGCCCCCCGTGGAGTGGCCGATCACGGTCGCGCGGGGCACGCCGAGTTCAGTCAACAGGGCATGGGTGTTGGCGGCAAGCTGCTGAAAGCTGAACTGATAGTGCTCCGGCTTGGTCGATTTGCAGAAGCCGATCTGATCCGGCGCGATCACCCGGTAGCCGGCCTGGCGCAGTGCCACCATCGTGCCCTCCCAGGTGGCGGCGCAGAAGTTCTTGCCATGCAGCAATACGACGGCGCCGCCGTTCGGTTGGTCGGGCTTAATGTCCATGTAGGCCATCGCAAGCTGCTGGCCCTGCGAGTTGAAACGCCGGTGCTGGACCGGGAACGGGTAAGCGAAGCCCTCCAACTCGGCGCCATAAGTCGGCTCCTCGGCGGCCGGCTCCGCACGGGACGGCGCGGCCAGCGCCAGGACCGCGCCCAGTGCGAGGAGCGCCAAACGGGCACGGGCCTTGCCGTCAGGCATTGAGGATCGCGACGGCCCGGGTCCAGCCGGCGGAGCCGCGGTGCAGCTTGACCGGAAAAGCGGAGATCAAGAACCCGTCCGGCGGCAGCGCTTCCAGGTTGTGCATCTTCTCGATCTGGCAGTAGGCGCGGTCACGCCCGACGCGGTGCCCTTCCCAGATCAGCCCGGCATCGCCGGTTTCCTGCACCCGGCGCCGGGTGTGGCTGAACGGCGCGTCCCAGCTCCAGGCATCGGTGCCGACCACCCGGATGCCGCGCTCCGTCAGCCAAAGCGTGGCTGCGCGTCCCATACCGCAGCCGCTGTCGATGTAGTCCGCCTCGCCGTAGCGCGCACCGGCGCGGGTGTTGGCGACGACGATCTCCAACGGCTGCAGCGCGTGGCCGATGCGGGCGAGTTCCGCCTCGATTTCCCCGGGCTGTACTACGTGGCCGTCTGGGAGATGCCGGAAATCCAGCTTGACGCCGGGCTGATACAGCCAATCGAGCGGAACCTCGTCGATCCGCATGGACGGCACGCCGCCGGGCGTCACCGCCTCGTCCATGCGGGAAAAGTAGTGGTAGGGCGCGTCCACATGGGTGCCGTTGTGGCTGCTGATGGCGCAGCGCTCGACGGCGGCATACTGGCCCTCGGGCAGTTGGTCCACGCGGACGCCGAAGTACTCGGCGATGCGGGGCGCGGACTGGTGATGGTCGATGTACTCGATCTTGGGGATCATGTCCGGCGGGTCGCTGGCGATGTCGCCGCGCAGCGGGACGGACAGGTCGATGAGCCGGTGGGCCATGGTGCCTCGCGTCATTGCAGCGGGCGCGGGCAGCCACCGGCAGCGAGCGGGCGGAAAGCCTCGGCACCCGGGATCGTGTCCAGCAGCGCGTAAAGGTCCCAGGGATCGTGCGACTCCCCGGGCTGCTTCACGGCGAACACGTAGTAGTCGTGCACCATGCGGCCGTCGGGGCGCAACTCCGCGTGGCGCACGACCTCATCGGAGATCGGCAGTTTGTGCATCTTGCGGATAACGGCGCGGGCATCGGTGCCGCGGGACGCCGCGACCGCCTTGAGGTAATGGCGCACGGCGGAGTAAAGCCCGGCCTGGATCTGCGACGGCATGGCGCCCTGCCGGGCCAGGAAGCGCCGGGAAAACGCGCGCGTGCCGTCGTCGATGTCCCAATAGAACCCCTCGGTCAGCACGGTGCCCGCCGCGGCGGCAAGGCCCAGCCCCTTGACGTCCAGCACCGACAGGTACAGCGCCACCAGGCGCTGCGCCCCAGTGCCCACACCCGTCCCCACGCCAAACTCGTGCGCCTGCTTGATCGCGTTCACCGTGTCGGCCCCGGCGTTGGCGAGCGCCACGATGTCCGCGCCGGACGCCTGTGCCTGCAGGATGGGTGACGAAAGGTCCGTGCTGGGGAACGGGTGACGGGCAGAGCCGAGCACGCGCCCACCCGCGGCGCCGACAATGGCGCGGGCATCGGCCTCGAACTGGGTGCCGAACGCATAATCGGCCGTCACGAGGAACCACGTCGTGCCCGGCCGGGTCAGGCGGCGCGCGACGCCGCCGACCTGCACGTAAGTGTCCCACATCCATTGCACGATATGTTCCGGCTGGCACGCGTCGCCGGACAGCCGGGCGGTGCCGCCGGCAAACAGCGCCACCCGGTCCGTCTGCGCCACGAACGGCGCAATGGCGAACTGGATTGCCGCGTTGGACATATCGACCAGCGCGTCCACGTGCCCGGTGTCCACCCATTCCCGCGCGATGGCGAGCGCCACGTCCGGCTTGTTCTGGTGGTCCGCGGCAATGACCTCAATCGGCATGCCCTGGCATTCCTCGGCCAAGCAGTCCTCGACCGCCATGCGCGTCGCCACGACCGACCCGGTGCCCGTGGCATCCGAGTAAACACCCGACAGGTCAGTCAGCACGCCCAGCTTCAAGGGAGTTTCGGCCTGGGCCGCGGCTCCGCCGACCATAACCAGGACCGCAAGCACCCAACCTCGCCAACCCACGCGCCCCTCCCCTACCCTGCGCCGGGATGCTCGCTCAGGGAGGGGCTGGCGGCAAGGCCCGGTCCGTCACATCCCCTGCGCGGTACGCGCGGTACCGGTCCCCGTCGCGCGCAACGCCACGTTAGCAATCGCGGCCACCAGGATGTTCGCCAGCACGGCCAGCAGCCCGACATATACGGTGTAGCTCGCCCCGCCGATCACGACGGTATGCAGCGGCTTCAGCCCGTCCATGTAGGCGATGACGCTGCCGCCAAAGAACCCGACGGCCCAGCCGAGCAGCAGCGCCGGGGCGCGGAACCAGTTGAAGAACAGCCCGAACACGACGGACGGAAACGTCTGCAAGATCCACAAGCCCCCGAGCAACTGCAGGTCAAGCGCGTACTGTACCGGCGCGAACAGGATGAACAGCAGCGCTCCCAGCTTGACCAGGAGGCTGGTGATCTTGGCGACCTGCGCTTCCCCGGCATGGGTGACGCCCGGGTTGACGTAGGCCTTCCATACGTTGCGGGTGAACAGGTTGGCGGCGCCGATCGACATGACCGCGGCCGGCACCAGCGCGCCGATCGCGATGGCGGCAAAGGCGAAGCCTGCGAACCACCCGGGGAACAGGGTGCGGAACAGCGTCGGCACCGTGTCGTTCGGCGTCGCGGGCTTCACCCCTGCCGCGTGCGCCATGTAGCCGAGCAACGCGATCAAGCCCAGCAGCAAGGTATAGGCCGGCAGCAGGATCGCGTTCTTGCGTATCGTGTTGGCCGACTTGGACGCGAAGATGCCGGTCAGCGTGTGCGGATACATGAACGCCGCCAGCGCCGAGCCGAGCGCCAGCGTGGCATACGGCCAGTATTGCGACGCCTTGAGCACCAGCCCCGAGGGCGGCGTGGGCGGCTTCTGCGCAAAGGCCTGGCCCGCCGCGTCAAACACCGCGCCGTAGCCGCCGAGCTTGTAAGGGATGAACGCCACCGCCACGAGAACGACGATGTAGATCATGATGTCCTTGACGAACGCGATCAGCGCCGGGGCGCGCAGCCCGGCTGAGTAGGTGTAAAGCGCCAGGATCGCAAACGCCGCGATCAGCGGCAATTCGCCGGTGAGACCCAGCGCCTTGATCACCACCTCCATGCCGACAAGCTGCAGCGCGATGTAGGGCATGGTCGCAAGCAACCCGGTGATCGCGACCGCAAGCTCCAGCCCGCGGGAGCCGTAACGGCCATACACAACGTCGGCGGCGGTGACATGGCCGTGCCGCTGCGCAAACGCCCAAAGCCGCGGCATGATGGCGAACACGATGGGATACACCACAATGGTGTAAGGCAGTGCGAAGAAGCCCTGCGCGCCGATGGCATACACCTGGGCGGGCACCGCGATCACGGTGTAGGCCGTGTAGAAATCCCCGCCGACCAGGAACCAGGTGATCCAGGTGCCGAAGTTGCGCCCGCCCAGGCCCCACTCGTCCAGGTGGGCATGATCGGCCGTGCCCTTCTGCCAGCGCGACGCGCCGAAGCCCATCACGGTGACAAGGGCGAAAAAGAAGATGCAGACGGACAGCGCCGTCCAGTCAAGGTCGGCGGAAACGCTCATGGCTCATCCCCATGGCCGGCGCTGCGGTAAACGATCCAGGTCAGGAGCGCCGTCACCGGCACCCAGGCGAGCTGATACCAGTAGAAGAAGGGAAAGCCGAACAGCGCGGGCGTTGCCACGTTGTAGAACGGCACCCACAGCAACCCGATGAAGGGAAGCAACAGCAAGACCCACATCGCGACGTCTCCGCTAGGAAAGGCAAGTGCTGCCACATACCCTGTTGGGCTTCGTTATGTCGGGGCGGAGTTCATGTTGCAAGGCATGAGATTCGCCGTCCTCATTCCGGCGATCCGGCAAGCCGCCCATGCGCGGCGAGAAGGGCGGCGGCCACCGCCCGCAGCGCCGCAAGCTGCCGCCGGGCCAGGGCCAGCGCCTGCTCGTCTGGCCCGGCAGCATCGCCGATCTGCTCCTGCAGCTCCGCCGCGTCCCGTGTGAAGCCGTCCCACAAGCACTCGATCCGGGCCTGCGCCGTGCTGGCAGCCATGTCCGGCTCGGACGCCCATGCGGCCACGATGGCGCCGACCTCCTGGGCGATGCGGGCCGGCGACGCCCCGGCGGCGGCCAGTTGGCTCAAGGACGCCTGGGCGTCGCTCAACGGGGCGGCGTCATCCTCGGTCATGCCGGCCTCACTGGGAGCGGCGCGTCCCTTGTTCCGTGTCCGGCGGCGCATCCGCCATGAGCGGCGAAGCGCCCATGATCCTGGCGCGGTTGCGCTCGATCATGCGGTAGCAGGTGCATGCTTTGTCCTCCAGCCCGGAACGGTCCAGCACCGTGATGCGTCCGCGCGATTGGCGGATCAAGCCTTGCCCCTGCAGCGCGTTCGCTACGACGGAGATGCCGGCCCGGCGCACCCCGAGCATGGCGGACAGGAACTCCTGGGTCATCGGCAGCTCGTCGCTGTCGATGCGGTCCCGGCTCATCATCAGCCAGCGCGCCAGCCGCTCCGGCAGCTCATGCCGGGCATTGCACGCCGCGATCTGCGAGTTCTGCATCAGCATGACCTGCACGTAGCGCAGGCAGCGGTCGCGCAGCGTCGGCAGCGCCTCCGCGATGTCGCGCAGCACCGCGGCGCGCAGGCGGTGGGCGCGGCCCGGTATCTGCACAAAGGCGCGATGCACGCTGACTGGCTCGGGGCTGAGCAGCACCGGCAGGCCGACAAAACCGTCGCGTCCCGTCGTGCCGACCTCCACCAGGCCGTGGTCCTGGGTGTCAGCGGTCAGGAACGCCAGGCCGGACTCCAGGAAGAACACCTCGTCGATCGGTGCCTCGGCGTCATGCAGGACCTGCGACACGACAAGGGTTACAGGGATCAAGTGCGGACGCAGCCGCTGAATCTCATCGGCTGGCAAGGCACGCAGCAGTTCATTGCGAAAACTTGTGTTTCCGGCCACGGACACGACGGGCATCGCTGGTTCCAGGAAAGTCGGTTGAAGAACGGCGCAGGCAGAGCTACTGCTAGGCACTATTCGACGACCTCGTGCAACGTCTACCGCCTCCTGGGACGTTCTAAAACGTACCTAAGGACAAATTATGATACCGATTGCTCAAGAGTTGCGACAAATTGGCGCAGCCGGGCGTAACACCCGCAAGTTGCCGTTTCCAGGCCGGGGCGGTCGCAGATCACGATCCGTCCGCGGCTGTGCCGCACCAGGCCGGCCGCTCCCAACGCACCCAGGGCAATGGTGACGCCGGGCCGGCGGACCGCCAGCATAGCCGCCAGCAAGTCCTGCGTCAGCGGCAGTTCGTCGCCGTCCACGCGGTCATGCGCCATCAGCAGCCAGCGCGCAAGGCGCTCCGGCAAGGTATGGCGGCTGTTGCAGGCCGCGACCTGCGCAAGTTGTGCGACAAGCGTTTCCAAGGCTTGCCGCATCGCCCGGCGCAGCACCGGCGCGTATTCCAGGCTGGCGTGCAGGGCCTCCGCGCCGATGCCGTAGGCCGTCCCAGGCACCTGCACCACCGCCTGCAAGGACGAGGCCGGGTCAGCCGCGAGCAGCACCGGCGATCCGACCACGCTTTCCCGCCCGATCAGGCCGACCTCAACCCGTTCCTCGGCGCTCGCAGCCTCCGCCACCATCGAGACATAGCCTTGTTCGACGAAAAACGCCTGCCCGGCCCGGTTGGCCGCGCGTTGCAGAACGTCGCCTTGGGCCAGCCGGACACGGGCCAGATGCGGCCGGAGACGCCGAAGCTCCTCGGCGGGAAGCCTTTGCAGGAGCCGGTTGCGGAACATCGGCCGGGCCGGCGAGGGGAACGTGTCTAGGACGTTCCCCGATTTGGATACGCCCATGTGCCGCCCTCCATCCGCGTGCCAAGGATGGCGGAGCCGGCGCCACGGCCCGTATCAACGGTTCCTTGCTCCTCCGCCACCATGGATCAGTTCGTGTGAACGGCCGTTGGCAAGATGCCGCTCGACGACCAGCAGATCGCCAGAACTGTCCACACACAAGTTACATACAAGGAATGTTCCGCACAACGTTCATTTCAACAAACGGCAGGCGGGCTCGGCTTGCGGCCGGGATGGCCCGTTACGGCTGCGGTTTGGCGATCACCCGCGGGGCCGACATGCCCGGGCCGCCGCGATGAACCGCCGCGGCCTCCTCCGGCAACCGCGGCAGCCTCATGCGCGACGCGAACTCAGGGCTTCAACGCACCGGTGGCATCAACGTAAACGGCATACACGGAGGTGCTGGCCGCCATGAACAGGCGGTTCTTCTTGCGGCCGCCAAAACACAGGTTGGCGCAGGTTTCCGGCAAGTGGATCTTGCCGATCACCTCGCCGGTCGGCGCGTAGCAGCGCACCCCGTCCTCCTTCGGGTCGGCCCAGCCCATGCTGCACCAGATGTTGCCCTCCGTGTCGGTGCGCACGCCGTCGGTAAAGCCCGGCGCAAAGTTCTCGGCGAACACCTTGCCACCGGACAGCTTATCGCCGTTCACGGAAAAGGAGCGGATGTTCGACGGGCCGCCATGGGTGATGCCGCTGTCAACGACATACAGCGTCTTCTCGTCGGGCGAGAAGCAGATGCCGTTCGGGCGGGCGAAATCGTCCGCCACCACGCTGGCCGCGCCGGATTGCGGATCAAGGCGGTAAACATTCCTCGGCAGCTCGGCCGTGTCCTTGTGGCCCTCGTAAGGGCCGTCGATGCCGTATCCGGGGTCGGTGAACCAAACGGCGCCGTCCGACGCCACCACCAAGTCGTTCGGCGCGTTCAGCGGCTTGCCCTGGTACTTGTCGATCAGAACGGTGATGCTGCCGTCATGCTCGGTCCGCGTGACCCGGCGCGCATCATGCTCGCAGGTCAGCAGCCGGCCTTCTCGGTCAATCGTATTGCCATTAGAATAGTTGGACGGATGGCGGAACACGCTGACGTGCCCGTCCGCTTCCGACCATTGCATCATGCGGTTGTTGGGAATGTCGCTCCACACCAGCCGTCCGCTCGCGGGAAAGAACACCGGGCCTTCGGCCCAACGGAACCCCGTGGCGATCCGCTCGATGGCGGCGTTGCCGACCTTACCGTGGAAGCGCTTGTCCAGCACTTCGACCCGCGGGTCCGGATAGCGGGTGCCCGGCAGGTCGCCGAGCGGCAGGCGGTCGGCGTGGGCCGCCCGGGACACGGCGACGGCCGCGACCGCCGTCGCAGCGGCCAGGACTTGACGTCTTTGCATGGTGCTCTCCCTTTCCTGCCCCGTCTTATCGCGGCGCGAGGCTGGGGGAGGTTAGCCAGCCTGGGCGCGCAGGTCCACGCTAGCCTTGAACGGAGGGCAGGCGTGATGCACAAGCGCGTCGCTTGCAGCGCGGCTCCACGCCGGAGCCTGTTACTGCTGCGGGTCGTCAGCGGTTCGCCGTCCTGCAACAGGCCCCAACGAGACAGGTAATCATCGAACATCAGGGACAAACCATCATGTCTGGCCGCGGGCAAGTGGGGCAGCACCGCGGTGCGGCGATTGAGGGTGATGCGAGCTGCCGATGCTCAGCAAGGTTCCTCACTGCGGCGCAACCGGCCGGTTTGCCGGTTGTTGATCGGCCGGCCAGCTTGGCTTAGGCGTTGCGCTCGGCCTGCCATTCCAATTGGAGAACCCCATGGACCCCGTCGCCGTCGCACAATGGGACCTGTCCGGCCTACCCTCGGATGCCCTGCCCGGCGCCGGCGCCACGCTGCGGCAGGTGCACGTCAAGGCCGGGCACATCGCCACCCGGCACAGCCACCCGCACGAGCAGTTCCTGCTGGTGATGAGCGGCGCCGGCCGGCTGGAGTGCGAGGCCGGCACCGTGCCCCTGCGTCCCGGCACCGTGATCCGCTTCGCGCCGGGCGCCTGGCACAGCGCGGAGTTCACCGCCGACACCGTGCTGACCGAGTTCAACCTGGCGGAAGCGCCCGGCTGAGACCCTGCGCCGCGTCCGGGCGCTATCCCGGCCCGGCGCGGCCTTCGAGGTGCGCCTCGATCTGCTTCCAGATTACCACCTCGTCCGTCAGCAGCCATTCCCGCCGGATGCAGCCGCCCACGACCTCCGCATGGCTGAGGCCCATGACATACACTGGGGCGCCCGTCGGCTCGCCGAAATGGCCGAAGCCGGCGTGGGTGCCGCGCAATGACCAGCGGAGCGCGACGCGCGGCGCCTGGCCCGCGTCGTGGTTGGCCGTGGCGCTTTCAACCGTCAGCACCGCGTCGGGGAAGGACGCGAGGTAGCCGAGGAAGAAGCGGTCGATGTCGTCATGGCCATGGAACGTCTCGCCGCCCGGCGCCGCGAGGCTCGCGCCATGAAAATACAGGTCGCGGATCGCCGAGGTGTCCTTCTGGCCCCAGATGCGCTGATAGCCGTCGCAGTAAAGGTCGATCTCCGCCCCCTGCTGCACCACCGGGCGGTAGCGGCCCTGCAGGTCGTGCTCCGGCAGGAAAAAACCGACCTTGCCCGAAGCGCGAAGGTCCTGCGCCACCATCTGCCGCGCCAGCTCCCGCGGTTCCAGGCCGAGGCAGCGGGCAAAGCTCGCCTGGTCGCGGACCAGCCATTCCTCCGTGACCTGCTCGTTCGTAACCCAGCAGTCGGCGATGATGCGGGACTTCACCAGCCGCCCGGTGGCCCGGCCGTAGCTGCCGTCGCCCTGGTGACGCATGACGGACACCAGGCGGTGCGACGACAGGAAGGAACCGTCGCCGCCATCGGCCCAGATCACTTCCTCCCCCACCAGTTGCCGGTCGGGGAACTGGTGCAGGGTTTGCAGGGTCTGCGCGGTGACGCCGCTGTTGTCCGACGTGAGGCCGGTCGCCGCGCGCACCAGGCAGTTGGCGGCATAGTACTTGTCCAGCTTGCCGCCGATGCCGCGGTCTTCCCAGATTTCGCGGGTGATGCCGTAGATGAAGGCGGGAACGTCGGAATAGCGGCCGGTCTGCGGGCCCATCTGCATTCTCCGAAGAAGGGCGGAAGCCCAGGGAGGGCCTTCCCCACCCGATACAGGCGTATGATGCCGGCGGCAAGGAACGGCCGGACCGCCTTGCGCCCGCCGGTCAGGACAGGATGAAGCCGAGCGACACGGCGCCGAACGCGATGCAGTAGATGCCGAACGGGTTCAGCCCCGTTTCCTCATGCCGCCGGAAGTAGCGCATCAGGAACGCCGTGCTGAGCCAAGCGGTGACGCCCGCGACTACGGCGGCCAGCGCCGCGGTCTGGAACACCCCGGGCGGCACGGACTCGTGCAGCAGATGCGGCACTTCCAGCACGGTGGCCCCGATGATGATCGGCGTCGCGATCAGGAAGGAGAAATGCGCCGACCCGGCATGGTCCACCCCGCGCAACAGCCCGCCCACGATGGTCGCCCCCGAGCGCGAGATGCCGGGGATCAGCGCAAGGCACTGCCAGAACCCGATCACCACGGCATCGACGACGCCCAGGGTTTCCATGGACCGGGCGCCCGCCGTCCGGGTCCGCAGCCGCTCGGTGGCCAGCAGCATGACGCCGTTCACGATCAGGAAGCTCGCGGCCACCGCCGGCGAGCCGAACAGGCCGCGCACGAACTTTTCCAGCAGGAAGCCGATCACGACGGCCGGGATGGTGGCGACGATGATCAGCATGAACACGCGCCGGCTTTCCCGCGTGCGCTCCGGCCCCGGCACGCCGAGCACGCCCAAGGCCAGCGCCAGCCAGTCCCGCCAAAAATAAGCCAGCAGGGCGACGGCGGTGCCGAGGTGCAGCAGGACCAGGAACGGCAGGAACTCCGGCGACCGCTGATCGATCGCCCAGTTTACGAGCGACGGCAGGACCACCGCATGGCCGAGGCTGCTCACGGGAAACAGTTCCGTCGCCCCTTGGAGGATGGCGATCAGCATAGCGTGCACGGCGTCCATGGGCATCTCCGGTTGCGGCGGGGATACGGTGCCGAGCCATGGGGGTCAAGGCAGCCGGTCAGGCCGGGGGAAGCTTATGGCTCGGGCCGCCGGGCGCGGCCTGCCGTTGCGGATCGCCGTCGCCGACACCACCTCGACTAATGCAACGCACCGGGCGCGTTTTCATTGCGCCTGGCGTCTGCAGGAGGTTGTTCCTTATGGCCCTTTCCCCTCGCACACGGCGGCGCTTGGCCCGGGTGTTGGCGGCGCTCGGCATCGCGGCGACGCTCGGCGGCTGCATCGTCGTCCCGGTCGGCGGACACGGCTACTATCACCGGCCGCGGCCCTACTATTATTACTGACCGGCCCCGCAGCGGCGGGCGTCCGACGGCCGCGAAGTCGGCCGAGCTGGCGGCGCGCGTGCTCGACGCCGCCGCCGGGCTGTTCCTGCGGGACGGCTTCGCCGCGACCAGCATCGAGGCGATCTCGGCCAAGGCCGGCGTGTCCAAGCGCACGCTTTACGCTCGCTTTCCCGACAAGGAGGCGGTGTTCAGCGCCGTGGTGCAGCGCCTGATCGCCACCTGGCTGACCGGGTTCGACGCGGCGGTCGAGGGCGCGGCCTCGCTTGATGCCGCGTTGCTGGCGGCTGGGCAGCGCATGCTGGCCGTGGCCTTGACGCCCTCCGCGCTCGCGCTGCGCCGCCTGGTGGTGGCGGAGGGCGGGCGGTTCCCGGAACTCGCCGAGGCGCTGCGCGACGCCGGTGCCCGAGCGGGGATCGAGCGGGTCGGCCGCGTGCTGCGCGCGCACCGTCCGGAGGACAGCCCGGCGCGACTCGCCTTTTTGGCGGAGCAGTTCCAGCACCTCGTCCTGGCCGGCCCGCAAGCCCGGGCCATCGGCCTCGGCGAAAGCCTGGACCGCGAAGCGCTTGATGCCTGGTGCCGGGACAGCGTCGCCCTGTTCCTATTCGGGCTGTCCGGGCCTGCTCAGGACGCCCTACCGCCCCTCGCCCGCGGGACCCAGGCAGGCGAGCCGCGACCCTAGCTCCTCCGTCCGGCGCAGGATGGTGGCAGCCCGTGCCGCAATGGTGGAGCCGGGGTCCGCCGCGGACCAATGCCGCGGGTTGGGCAGCACGACGGCAAGCCGGGCGGCCTGCTGCGGCGTGAGCCGGGATGCCGGGCGGTGGAAGAAGTGCTGCGACGCAGCCTCCACCCCGTAGATGCCCGGGCCGAACTCGACGCTGTTGAGGTAAACCTCCATCACCCGCTGCTTCGGCCAAGCCAATGCGATCTGCGGCGTCAGCGCCGCTTCGGCCAGCTTGCGCAGGATGTCGCGCCCCGGCCACAGGAATACGTTTTTCGCCACCTGCATGGTGATGGTGCTGGCTCCCCGCGGGCGGCCGCCGCGCCACCAGGCGGCGACTTGGCCCAGCAGCGCCGCCTCGTCGAAGCCCAGGCGCTCCGCGCAGAAAAGATTGTCCTCCGACGCGACAACGGCCCGCGCCAGGACGGGAGACATCTGGCCCAGGGGAACCCAGTTGTGCTGCCACCCGTAGCCCTGCGCCGCGCGGATCGCCATGAGCGGAGTCGCGGGGACGGGCACGAACCGGAACGCCAGTATCAGCACGGTTGGCAGCAACATCACGCCGAGCAGCAGGCCCAGCACGACCCGGCGCCACCACCGTCCGCCGGTCCGCCCCGGCGGCGCCGGCGCAGCAGAACTCTTGCGGCGCAGGCTCAACCGGTCGCGCTCCGCCCCCCGACATATGATGACTTGATCTTGGCCGCCTTCGTTCCAACGTTGTCGCGCAACTGATCCGGGCCCCTCTGGCTGGGACGCCGGCGTGCCGGCCAACCCTGCGATGTCGGATGACCTTGTGCCATGCTTAAACGTTTCGCGCATGGCCGTTGCGGGGCATGGATCGTTGGCTCCACCCGCAATGGTTTTTGCGTCCGGTCCGGCACGGCGCCCACCGCGTAGGAGTCCGATGGATGGCTGAACCCGACCTGGTTGATGAACGCCCGCTGCGCCGCCTGCTGGCCGCGTTGCCCGGGCCGGTGCGTCGGGGAGCGGAATGGCTCCGCCGCCCCGGCGCCGGGTGGGCGCGGGTTCCCTTGGGCGTGGTGCTGATCCTGGGCGGCTTTGTCGGCTTTCTCCCTATTCTCGGCTTCTGGATGCTCCCGCTCGGCATCCTGCTGCTCGCGGAGGATCTTCCCTTCCTGAAGCGCCCTACGCTGCGCGCGCTCGGCGCGGTGCAGGACTGGTGGGACCGCCGCCGCGGGCGCGCCGGGGGGGCGTGAGATGGATGGGCTGTTGGCCGAGACGATGGGATGGCTCGCGGACCCGCAGGCGTGGGTGAGCCTGCTGACGCTGACGCTGCTGGAGGTGGTGCTCGGCATCGACAACCTGATCTTTGTGTCGATCCTTGCGGGCCGGCTGCCGCCGGCGCAGCAGGGACGGGCGCGGCGGATTGGCTTAACGCTGGCGCTGGTGATGCGCCTCGCGCTGCTGGCGGCGATCTCCTGGATCACGCGGCTTACCGCGCCGGTGTTCGCGGTGGCCGGGCATGACGTGTCTTGGCGCGACCTGGTGCTGATCGGCGGCGGGCTGTTCCTGGTTTATAAGGGAACCCAGGAAATCCACGCGCGGATCGAGGGCGAAGGCGAGCACGACGCCGCCGTCCCCGTGCATGCCAGCTTCGTGGGCACCATCGTGCAGATCGGCCTGCTCGACATCGTGTTCTCGCTCGACAGCGTCATCACGGCGGTCGGCATGGCGAATCAGCTTTCAATCATGGTCACGGCGGTGGTGATCGCGATGGCCGTGATGCTGCTCGCGTCCGGGCCGGTGTCCGGCTTCGTCAACCGCCACCCCACGGTGAAGATGCTGGCCCTCAGCTTCCTGCTGCTGATCGGCATGGTGTTGATCGCGGACGGCTCCGGCTTTCATGTGCCAAAGGGCTACATCTACGCCGCGATCGGGTTCTCCATCATGGTGGAATTGCTGAACCAGCTTGCCGGACGCCGGCGCCGGCGGTCCTTGCGCCCCGGCCCCGCCGGGGGGACAACGGCGTCATGAGAACGGTGCCATGAGTCCGGGCTATCTCCCCTTCGCCGGCGCGCTGCGCTTGCCGGCCTTTGTTTGCGACAACTGCGGCTATTGGCAGCGGCACTTCGCGGCGCCCCCGTCCTGCCCCATGTGCCTGGACGCCCGCCACGTGGTGCCGCAGCACGGCTGGCAGTTCTGGACGCGGGACGAAGCGCAGGCCCGCTTCCCTTGCCATTGGGCCGAGCTTGAACCCGGCGTGTGGCGCTTCTGGAACGAGCCGGTGAGCGGCATCGGCCCCAGCGCCTACCTGATCCAGACGCCGAAGGGCAACATGGGCTTCGAGGGTTGCCCGGTGTTCAGCGAGGCGGCGCTCCGCCACATCGCGGATTTGGGCGGGATGCAGGTCCTGGCCGCATCCCACCCCCACGCCTACGGCGCGCTGTGGCAATTGCAGGACCGCTTCGACCCGGAACTTGCGCTGCACCCCGGCGACCTCGAATGGTCCGGCGCGTTGCAGGTGAGCTGGCCGTTCGACAACATCCTGGAGCCGCTGCCGGGGCTGTCATTGCACCTGACGGCCGGGCACTTCGCCGGGCACACGGTTCTGCATGACCGTGCCCGGCGCATCCTGTTCTGCGGCGACGCGCTGAAGTTCGAGCTGGACCCGGCCGACGCGCGCCGGGCGCTGACCATTTCCGCGCACAAGGCGTTCGTGCGCGGCATCCCGCTCACGCCGGGCGAGCTGCGCCGCTACCGGGACGTGTTCGCGGCGCTCGACTTCGTGCAAACATGGACCCCGTTCGAGCAGGCGGCAAACAGTGGCCGGGCGGAGGCGCTGGCGCTGATCGACGCCATGCTGCAAACCCGGCCCCACGCCGCGCCCGTGCCGCTGGACAGCTTGCGGGAGCGGCGGGCCGCCGGCGTTTAAGAGGGAACCAGCCGCATCTCGACGCTCAGCCGGGGTTTGGTCATGGCCGGCGTGACGTGCGACCGGTGCACGGTCGTGCCGGCGAACACCAGCGCGTCCCCCGGGCGCAGGCTCGGGCGCCAAAGCGCCGCGGGGCCGAACGTCTCGACCACAAGACGCTCGTCGATCCGGACACGCTCCACCGGCACTTCGTGGTCCGGCGGCCCGGCCATGGCGAGCAGGTCGCGCTTGTCCGTGACGACGACCTCCAGGC
This sequence comes from uncultured Acetobacteraceae bacterium, assembly GCA_937873175.1. Lineage (GTDB taxonomy): Bacteria > Pseudomonadota > Alphaproteobacteria > Acetobacterales > Acetobacteraceae > CAHJXG01. The sequence continues at coordinate 16,690 of CALMVT010000258.1, forward strand.
CGGGCGCATCGACGCCGCACTCGGCCAAGGGAATCCACACGTTCAGCAACGGGGTTTGCAGGATGGATTGGTCCTGGTGGAACGGCAGCGCCTGGATCTGCGGGCCGGGCACCAGCGCCCGCACGTAGGTGTTCGGGTCCAGCCGGGGCAGCCCGCCCAGGTGCGACCCCGCGAGGGCGCGGATCGCTTGGCAGTCCAGGGCTTCGGTCGCCGGCCGGCCGCCGGTCGTGATGCCATGGAGGGCCAGGGTGCGGCGCAGGTGGCTTTGGCGCTGCGGCGGCGAAAGGCACTCCCCCGCGGCGACGCGGGCGTCCCGCTCCTCATACTGGTCGCGGGCTGCCGCGCCCACGGCGGAGATCAGGCCGGGATCAAGCAACTGCCTGATCTTCAGCACGCCGTAGCGCCGCAGCTTCGCGGCTGCCGTCGGGAGGCTGAACGGCTGGCCGTCAATCGTGCAGCGTGAGCCGGAAGTCCGCGCTTCCAGGAACTGTGACAATCGCGCAAGCATCGCCTCCGAGTAGCCTCCTCTCCACGCGGTCGGTCCTGAACCGCGGCCGTTCCTGCGTTGCCCGTATAACAGCGCCAGACTTAAAAGCGATGGAACTGGAGAGCAAAGGAGCTTTTGCCGCATGGCCTCTAAGGTGGATGGCACAATTGCGGCCGCGAGGCGGTTGCTGCGGCCCGGCGACTCGGCATCAGCCCTGCTGCCCCCCGCCGATTCTAAAGCCCCGCACGCGATGCCGGGCGAAGCGGAGCGGGTCCAATTCTTCATCGCAGGCGTGCAGAAGGGCGGCACGACAGCCCTTGACAGCATCTTGCGGGACCATCCGTCCGTGCAGATGGCGCGGGTCAAGGAAGTCCACCATTTCGACGACGAGGCCATCGACTGGTCGGCGCCGGACCACAGCCGGCTGCATGCGGCGTTTGATTGGGATGCCGCGAGCGTCGTGCGGGGCGAGGCGACCCCGGTCACGATCTACTGGCCGAACGCCCTCGAACGCCTGCGCCGCTACCATCCTTCTGCAAAGCTGATTATCGGCCTGCGCCACCCGACGTTCCGGGCCTTCTCGCACTGGCGCATGGAAACCAAGCGCGGCTGGGACACCCTGCCCTTCCCGCAGGCGGTCGAAACGGAGGGCCGCCAACGCGTCCAGGACGCGCCCGGCGGCGTGCATCGCGTGTTCTCCTATGTCGAGCGCGGCCTGTATGCCGGCCAGGTCGAACGTCTGCTGACGCTGTTCTCCCGCCCTCAGGTCCTGTTTTTCAGGACCGACCGGCTTTGGCTGGAGCCAGGCCAGGTCTTGGAGGCCGTGCAGGACTTCATCGGGGTGGAGCGCCGCCTAGCCGCGCCGCGCCGCTACGTCGTGCCGCTCGACTCAAGCGATCTCGGCCCCATCCCGGCCGGGTCACGGTTGATGCTCGACCAAGAGTTCGCCGCCGACATCCGGCGCACGGCCGCGCTCACCGGCCTTGACCTTGCGGATTGGCTGCGGCCGGATTACCGCGAGCCGATGCCGACGGGTTGATCGGGCAGCGCCGCGGTCTCATTTAGCCGGTCATGGCCATCTCGTGCCATGTGAAGCAAATAGGCTGGCCACTGCGGCCCCGCGCCGGCCGGGCGCTTCCTGCGCCGCACACCTTTGAAGGAGAGGCCGACGTGCCCCGGACCCCAGCCAACCTGATGTGGGCCGACGCCCTCGCCATCGTGGCGCGCGCCGACCGCATGCACCGCGAGTTCTTTCGCCCTGCCGCAACAGGGTGGGAGCCGCCGGTGGACCTGCTGGAAACGCCGAACGAGCTGATCCTCTTCGCCGCCCTGCCCGGCGTGCACGCGGCGGACATGGAGCTAGTCGTGTCCCACCGCGAGCTTGCCATCATTGGCACGCGCCGCCTCCCGGCGCTGCCCGGCTCCACGCGGGTCCATCGCATGGAAATTCCTCATGGACGGTTCGAGCGCCGCATCGCGCTGCCGCCGGGCAGTTACGACTTGGCACGCCACGATCTGGCCGACGGCTGCCTCACCATTGTTTTACGGAAGGTGCCATGATGGACGCCCCGGCCCCAACCCTGACGCCCTCCCCGTTACCGGAGGACGCGCTGATCGTCGTCGCGACCCGGGAAGCGGTGCTGTTTCCCGGCGCCGTGATCCCGCTCGCCGCGACGCGCCCGACTACCACCGAAGCCTTGCAGGCGGCGGCGCGGGAAAGCCGGCACGTCGCCGTCGTGCTGCAGCGCGACCCGTCCGTGGACAGCCCGGCGCTCGCCGACCTGCACCCGGTCGGCACGGAAGCCCGGCTGCTACGATATCTCACCGCGCCGGACGGCACCCACCACGCGATCCTGCAGGGGATCGGGCGAGTACGGCTGGCCGGCGCCGTGGACGGTGCGCCCGTCCTGGCCGCACGCATCGAGCGCATCCCGGAACCCGAGGCGGACGGCGCGGAGATCGCGGCGCGCACCCATCAGCTCCGGGAACGCGCGCTGGAAACCCTGCGATTGATTGAGCAAGCGCCGCCGGACCTGGTCGCGACGATCCAGAACGTGGAGCCGCCGGGGCTGCTGGCCGACCTGGTGGCGGGCCTCTTGGACCTGGGGCCGCCGGAAAAGCAGGAGATCCTGGAGATCATCGACCTGCCCGCGCGCCTCGACCGCGTGCTGTGGCGGCTGGCCTACCGGCTGGAAGTGCTGCGCTTGTCCGCTGACATCGGCAAGCGCACGCAGGAAACCATGGCCGGGCGGCAGCGCGAGTTCATGCTACGCGAGCAGCTCAAGGCAATCCAGAAGGAGCTGGGCGAGGATGACGGCGCCCCGGAGCTGCAGGACCTGGAGCGCGCGCTGAATGAGGCCGGGCTGCCGGAGGAGGCGGAGCGCTCGGCCAAGCGCGAGCTGCGCCGGCTCAAGCAGATGCCGGAGCAAAGCCCCGAGGTCGGCATGGTGCGGACCTACCTCGAATGGCTGTCCGAACTGCCGTGGAAGCTGGGCGACACGAAGCCCATCGACGTGGCCGCCGCGCGCCGGGTGCTGGACGAGGAGCACTTCGGCCTGGAGAAGATTAAGCGCCGCATCGTGGAGTTCCTTGCGGTCCGTAAGCTGAACCCCGGGGGCAAGGGGCCGATCCTATGCTTCGTCGGCCCGCCCGGCGTCGGCAAGACGAGCCTCGGCCAGAGCATCGCCCATGCCACCGGCCAGCCTTTCGTGCGGGTCAGCCTGGGCGGCGTGCATGATGAGTCGGAAATCCGGGGACACCGGCGCACCTACATCGGCGCGTTGCCGGGCAACATCATCCAGGCGATCCGCCGGGCCGGCTCGCGCGAGTGCGTGATGATGCTGGACGAGATCGACAAGCTCGGCAGCGGGGGGTTCCAGGGCGACCCGGCCTCCGCCATGCTGGAAGTGCTTGACCCCGAGCAGAACAGCATGTTCCGCGACGCCTACCTCGCCGTGCCGTTCGACTTGAGCCGCGTGCTGTTCATCGCGACCGCCAACCAGCTCGACACCATTCCCGGCCCGCTGCGCGACCGCATGGAGGTGGTGCAGTTGTCCGGCTACACGGCGGAAGAGAAGCTGGCCATCGCCCGGCGCTATCTGGTGCCGCGGCAGCAGGCACAGAACGGGTTGGCAGACGGCGACCTTGAAGTGGACGACGGGGCGCTGGCAAGCATCATCAGCGACTACACGCGGGAAGCCGGCGTGCGCAGCCTGGAGCGCGAGGTCGGCGCGGTGTTCCGCTCCGCTGCCGTGCGCGTGGCGGAGGGGGAAGCCGAGCGCCCGATCCGCATCGGCCCGGAGAACCTGCCGCCGATTCTGGGGCCGAGTCGCTTCGATCCGGAGGTCGCGGGCCGCGCCGCCGTGCCGGGCGTGGCGACGGGCCTGGCCTGGACCCCGGTGGGCGGCGACATCCTGTTCATTGAAAGTAGCCGCATGCCCGGCGGCGGCCGGCTGATCCTGACCGGCCAGCTCGGCGACGTGATGAAGGAAAGCGCGCAGGCGGCGCTGAGCCTCGTGAAGTCCCGCGCCGAGCAGCTTGGCATCGAGGCCAGCCTGTTCGAGGCGGACATCCACGTCCACGTTCCCGCCGGCGCCATTCCCAAGGACGGCCCCTCGGCCGGCGTCGCGATGTTCATGTCGCTGGCATCCTTGATGCTGCGCCGGGCGGTGGACCCGGCGGTGGCGATGACGGGGGAGATCAGCCTGCGCGGCCTGGTGCTGCCGGTGGGCGGCATCCGGGAAAAGGTCGTGGCGGCGGCGCGGGCCGGGATCACCACCGTGATGCTGCCGGCGCGCAACCGCCGCGACTGGGACGACATCCCGCCCAGCGCCCGGGACAAGCTGCGCTTCGTGTGGCTGGACACGGTGGACGACGCCGTGCAGGCCGCGCTGACGCCGGGCGGGGACGCGGCGGTGCGGGTGCCCGCCGCGGCGCTGCCTTAAAGCAGCGGCTTCAGCTTGCCTTCGATGGCGGCGCGCTGCGCTTCCAGGAACGGCGGCAGGGACAGGCGCTCGCCCAGCGCCTCCATCGGCTCGTCGGTCGCGAAGCCCGGCCCGTCGGTGGCGATCTCGCACAGGATGCCGCCGGGTTCGCGGGCATACAGGCTGCGGAAATAGAAGCGCTCCACCGGGCCGCTGGAACGGACGCCCAAGCGCTGATACCGCTCCACCCAGGCATCGTAGTCAGCGTCCGGGATGCGGAAAGCAACATGGTGGACGCCGCCGGCGCCGGGCTGCGCCGCCGGAAGCTGCGGGTCGATGCGGACGTGCAGCTCGGCAGCCGGGCCACCTTCGCCCATGGCATAAACGTGCACCTCGGCGCCGCCGTCCGGCGCTCCGTAGGTCCGCGCGGGGCGCATCGCCAACACTTCGGTCAAGAAACGGTCGGTGGGCGCCAGAATCGGCACGCTGACCGTGATCGGCCCCAGGCCACGGATCTGGTGCTCCGGCGGCACCGGGGACTTGGCCCAGGGATGCGCTGGCCCGGTGCCCCCGTCGTCGATCAGCGCGAGGCGCTGCCCTTCCGGGTCCTCAAATGCGATCTGCCGACGCCCATCGGCCTCGTGCACCGGGCCGTGCGGGATGCCCAGGTCCGCAAGCCGCGCCTGCCAGTAATCCAGCGCAGCCGGGCTGCCCACCCGCAGGGACGTGCAGACGATGCTATGGGTGCCGCGCCGCTCCCGGCCGACCGGCCAGTCGAAGAAGGTCAGGTCCGTGCCCGGCGTCGCCTGCCCATCGGCGTAGAACAGATGGTAAGCACTGGTGTCATCCTGGTTGACCGTTTTCTTCACCAACCGCATGCCTAGGACCCGCGTATAGAAGCCGTGGTTCCCCGCCGCGTCCGCCGTCACGGCGGTCAGGTGGTGGATGCCTGTAAGCTGGGTCATGATGCCCTTCCCTTCAGCCGGCCAGCTTGGCCGCGATCCCGGCGGCCACGCCTGTGACCATCTCGGTCTGGCTCTGGCTGAGTTAATACAAGGACGAGAACCTTGGCCATCATGGTTTCCTTGCTCCGGGTGGGTTCCGTGCTCTCCGCCGAACGGGATGGCGCGGATTGCATGGCATCCGTGACGGGACACCTCCTCTCAGCATCCAGCCTGCCCGCCCACCCCCCGTAAGCGCGGCACCGCCCCGGTGCAGCATGCCAAAACCAGCGCGACGCCGGCGGCGGCCCACAGCGCGTCCCGTCCATAGGCGGCCTCCGCCGCCGCCCCGGCCACCGCGCCGGCTGCCAGGCCGATCCAGGGCACCGCCTGCTTGCGCCAGCTTGCATCGCCGGGATGGCCCGCCAGCGCGTTGCCGAGGCCATGACCGAAGCGGGCCAGCGCGCCGGTCACGTAGGTCAAGCCTACCGGGACGCCGCCCGCGCGGTCGAGCGCGGCGTTCAGGATGCCCATGGCCAGCACGGTTGCGGCCATGGCGCCCGTGGGCAGCCCGTTCCCCCACCACCCGGCGGCCACGGCAAGCAGCAGCGCCACGACAAGCAGGACAACCGGCATGCGCCACCGCCGCGCCAGCCGCGCGACCACCGCGCCCAGGGCGCTCCCGGACACGAACAGCGCGATGATGGCGCCGGCGCGCAACGCTTCCGACCAATTCCCGCGCGCGAGCGCGATGCCCAGCACCGTGCTGTTGCCGCTCATGTAGGACACGAACAGCCGACCGAGCAGAAGGTAGCCGATAGCGTCCACGCCGCCCGCCAGCGCCGTAAGCAGGGCCGCGACCGCCAGCGGCGGCGAAGCGCCGGGCCGCGCCTGGCCGGCCACGCTGCCCGATGCCGCCGCTTGAACCGGTTGCACGGAGTCTGGGATGCGCTGCTCCCGGGGACGCTCGGTCAATTCCGGCCGGTTTGCTGCGGACGACATGCGACCTCCGTTGTTTTGCGGCGTTGGTGCCTGTGTTCAACAGGAGGCATCATGGTCGATCTCAGCCAAATCAAAGAGCATGCGGACGTCATCGGCGCCGACGGCGTGCACGTCGGCACCGTTGACCACCTTCAAGGCGACCGTATCAAGCTGACGAAGAAGGATTCGAGCGATCAGAAACACCACTACATTTCCACCGGCCTGGTCGCCGACATCGAGGACGGCACCGTGCGCCTGTCGGCCAATGCCGACGTCGCGGTGACGTTCGAGGAAGACGAGTAACCACCTGAACCAAGGCCGTCATAGCCCACCCTAACCGGCCCGGCTCGGATGCCGGGATTGAGGGGTAGCAAGGCTTCCCCGGTCCTGCCTATGGTAGCCGCCAACAAAAGGCGACTGCCAACAGGCTGGGGAGAGACGGCAGATGGCGATTTGCAGCCCGTTGCTCGCGCCAGTCGGGTGACACGCTTCACGATGGGGGCCGCCGTGCGGACGCTGCGCTCCGGCACGGGCGCGGGCGCGGCGGGGGGCGCGAGTCGCCTGTTGCGCCGGGTGTTCGATAGCGGGTTGCAGCCGCACCCTGCAGCCAACGGCCCGGCCGCGCCAGCCGTGACGTTGGATGGCGTTTCGGCGGGCTACGGCGGGCTACGGAGGTCGATGGGCAGTCGAGGGAGTCAGCGGGCACTTCGCCCCGGGAGCGCTCACTGCCGTTGTCGGTCCGAACGGGGCCGGCAAGAGCACGCTGATGGCCATGCTGGCCGGCCTTGCGCGCCCGCAATCGGGCATGGTTCGCACCGAGGGCGTAACGCCCGGCGCCATCAGCTACTTGCCCCAAGCGACGGCCATCGAGTGCGACTACCCCGTCTCGGCCCTGGAGTTCGCGGCGCTTGGTCGCTGGCGGGAGTTCGGCGCGTTCGGCACGCCATCCTACGGTTTGCTGCCCGAGGTCATGGCGGCGCTGCAAACTGTGGGCCTGCAGGACAAGGCGACGGCTCCCATCGCCGAGCTGTCGGTCGGCCAGTTCCGCCGCCTGCTGTTCGCCCGGCTGATCGTCCAGCAGGCGCGGCTGGTGCTGCTTGACGAGCCGTTCGCCGCCATCGACGCGCAGACGACGGACGACCTGTTGGCCGTGCTGCGCGGGTGGCACGCGGCGGGGTGCACGGTGGTCGCGGTGCTGCACGACATCGGCCAGGTCCGGGACACGTTGCCCAACGCGCTGCTGCTGAACCGCCGGGTGGTCGCGTGGGACGCGACGGCCGCCGCGCTGACGCCCGACAGCCTCGCTGCCGCCGGGATGGGGGGGCGCCCGGCAGGACCCGCGGGCCGGCCAGCTCCGCCTGGTGCCCGGCTGATGCGCGCGTTGCTGCTGGAGCCGTTCTGGTCTTACAGCTTCATGCGCACCGCGCTGGTCGCCTGCCTGGGCCTCGCGCTGGCGAACGCGCCCGTGGGCGTGCTGCTGCTGCAACGGCGCATGAGCCTTACGGCCGGGGTACTGTCCCATGCGGTGATGCCGGGGGCGGCGCTCGGCTTTCTCGTCGCCGGCTACTCGGTGTTGGCGCTCAGCCTGAGGGGCGTTGCTGCCGGAGTGCTGGTGGCGCTGCTCGCGTCCGCCGCCGCCCGCCTCCATGCGGAGGGCAGCGAGGCACCGCTGGCCGTCATGTATCTGATGTCCCTTGCCGCCGGCGTGCTGCTGATGTCCCTGCGCGGCAGCAACCTCGACCTCATGCACGTGCTGTTCGGCACCGTGCTAGCGGTGGATGCCCGGGCGCTCGCGTTCATCGCGCTGGTCGCCACCATCACGCTGCTGGTTCTCGCCGCGATCTGGCGTCCGCTTGCGGTGGAGGGCTTCGACCCGCTGTTCCTGCGGTCGGCGCGGGGGGCGCGGTGTTCCGCGGCGTGTTCCTGCTGCTCGTCGTGCTGTGCCTCGTAGCCGGGTTCCAGGCGTTCGGCACGCTGCTGGCGGTCGGCCCGGTGCTGCTGCCGGCAATCGCCGCGCGCTGCTGGACGCGGGCGCTGCACGGGCAGGTTCTGCTTGCGGCCCTGTTCGGCGTGCTGGCAGGTGCCGCCGGGCTGCTGGCCTCCTTCCATCTCGACCTGCCGTCCGGCCCGGCGGTCGTGCTGGCCGGGGGCGCGCTGTATAGTGTTTCGCTGATCGCGGCGCCGCTTGCGCGAGCCAGCCGCGCGCCCGCCTGGCAGCGTGCCGATCAGGGAGCCGTGCCATGAACCGCCGCGCCTTCGTTCTGACAGCCCTCAGCTTGCCGCTTCTCGCCCGCACCGCCGCCGCGGCGTCGCCGCCCCGGGTGGTCGCGACATTCAGCGTGCTCGGCGACATGGTGAAGCAGGTCGCGGGCGACCGCGTGGCGCTTACCGTCCTGGTCGGCCCGGACGGCGACACCGAAGCGTACGAGGCCACCGCCGCCGATGCGCGCGCCGTGGCCGACGCCGACCTGCTTGTGATGAACGGCCTCAACCCGGAGTTTGAACCCTGGCTGCCCGGGCGTTGGTCTTGAGCTTGTTGACCTGCTGATACACGCGCACGAGGTCGATCACGACGCCGCAGGTGGCGAACGACTTCAGATGGTCGAGGCCGAGCCGCGTCATGTAGTTCTGGTTGATATACTTCCCCATGGCGTTCTGGTTGTAGTAGCAGTCGTAGCGCCCGAAATGGCCGAGGCCGTCGAGGTGGGTGCCGACGTGGCTTTGGCTGAGCCAGGTGTCCTCCATGAAGGTTGCGCCGTTCTTGCCGAGCGCGCCGCCGGGCGCCAGCGCGCCTGCGGTGAGGACCGTCTTGGTGAAGCGCGTCCCGAACAACGGCACGCCGTCCACCAGCGGATGCGTCAGGCTGACGACCTTGCCTTCCTGGATCTCGGCCGCTGCTGCCTTGATCACGGCGGGCGTCACCCGGTTGGTGGCGCCGGTCTGGTCGTCTGCGCCGAACGGCGACGCGGGGACGATCTTCGAGCAGTCGCTCTGTGCACGCGCGGCGCCCGTGCCGGCGGCCACGCCGAGGCACACCAAGCCGGCGATCAATAGAGTCCTCATTTCAACCTCGAGAACGTTTCCATGGCTTCTTTGCGCCGCCCGTGCCGGCCGCGCCGGAACTTGCTGTTCCTTCCGGAGCTTGCAGAGTTGCTTTCCAGGTGTCCATCGCGGAAAAGCATGCCCGGCGTTCTACCGAGACCGTGCACCTGCTCTTAGACGACGGGCGCGCGGTCAGCGCCAGGTGTCATCAGGCGCCAGGCTCTCGATGCACACCCGGTTCCGGCCAAGGCGCTTCGCCTCGTAAAGCGCCGCGTCCGCCCGCTCGATCAGCGATGCGGCGTTGTCGCGGGCACGGAACTGCGCGACGCCGGCTGAGATCGTGACGCGGCTCCCGTCCTGTTGCATGCCCTTGACCATCAGGCGCTTGCCGTCCAGCACGGTGCGGATCTGCCCGGCGACGATCGCCGCGGGCCGCAGCTCCGCGCCGCTCAGGAGAACGGCGAACTCCTCCCCGCCGTAACGGGCCGCGGCGTCCCGCCCTTTCACGTTGTCAGCGATCACCCGCCCGACCAGCCGGAGCACCAGGTCCCCCGTGGGATGGCCATAGGTGTCGTTGATCCGCTTGAAATGGTCGATGTCGAGCAGCGCCACGCTCAAAGCCTGCCCGTCGGCCCGGGCGCGCCACGGCCCGGCGCAACCGGGAGTCGAACCCCTTGCGGTTGCACAGCCCGGTCAGGCCGTCAGTGGTCGCGTTCTGCTTCGCTTCCGACAAGGTTTGCCGCAGCTTGGAAATCCGCGTCGCGGAGGCCGAAAGCTGCTGCTCCAAGGCGCGGTTGCGCTCGCTTGCCCGCGCCGTTTCCGCCGTGAGCACCGCGATGGCCTGAACGAGGCCGCTCAGCGTCCGGTCCTGGTCCAGCCGTCCCACGACGCCGGACAAGGCTTCGCCATAACTGCGCAGCGACGCCTGGTTGCCGGCAACCTGGTCGATCACGGCGCAGGCCGCCTGCTCGATCTGGTCCGAGCTGTCAGCGATGGCTTCGACATCAACCTCCTGGCCCATGCAGCCGGCGTGCAGCTCCCGCATTTGCTCTGTAGAGAGCGCCGCGCCGGCGTCGAGCAGGGCGGTAAGCCGCCGCGAAAGGGCCGGGTTGCCGCCGCCGAGGTGGGTGTACCAAAGCTCGAAGTTCGCGGGCGTCGGCAGGATGCCGCGCCGCCGCAGTTCCCCCCAAGCCCGGTCCCCGACCTGCGCGGAGCGTTCGGCAGCATGCGCGTCGGGGGCTGAACTTTCAGGAGGCGGCTGGACATTCGATACGATATTGCAAGGTGAAGCCGCTGGGCAAGCGGCGTGTGCCGCCCGGATCCAGGGCGGCACACGCTCAGGGCAGGATGGCGGCGCCGGCGGCGTCCACGTCGCGCGACGTGACCTGGACGCGCCAGTCGGGAATCACCCCCAGCGGCCGGACCGCTGGAAAGGATTGCCCGGCGCGGGTCGCGAGCCACGTCGCATCGACGATATTGCACCCCTGGACGCGGAGGCGGCTGGTCAGCATCTGCTCGTTCAGCACCGCCACGGTTTTGTCCTCGAAGAACCGCAGCGTCTGCTCCGACAGCGCGAAGCGCGAATGCCATTCCGTGCCCTGGCCGGTTCCCTCGCCGGTCAGCCAACCCAGGATGTTCCCCTGATACGCGGCCGAAAGCGGGGCAGCCGCCCGGAACGGCGCGGCGGGGTCGCCGCTGAACAGCCGGCTCCGGTCGGTCACGCTGTTCAGGGAACCGAGCAGCCGAAGCTCCGTCGGCGGCAGTAGCACAAAGGAACTGCGCAGCCAGGATTGCAGGCTGCGCCCGGCAAACGCGACGGGTTCGTTGAAATAATCGATGTGCCCCACGGCGGCGGCCCGCCCGGCCAGGAGGCCTAGCATGTCCGCATCGAACCGATCGATGTAGCGCGTGTAAAGCTGCCGGAACGCCGAGGTGGCAAGGTGGACCCAATCATACTCGTCGAAGCGCGGCCCGAGGTGCGCGATGCCGCAATCCCAGGCGGAGAACTCCCAAGCCGCATTGTCGCCGCCGATCAGCGTGACGCCCGGCCCGAACTGCTCCACATGGTCCCGGTCGAGCGCGTTGTCGATCACCACGGTTTCGTGCCCGAACTCCGGCATCTGCTGCGCGAACAGCGCCCGGATGTCCGGCACGGCGTCGCGGTACTTCGCCGTACCGTGCCGGGCCAGCAGGGTGACGACGCGCGCGCCCGCCGCGCTCACAGGTTGGCCGTCCGCAATGCCTCGTCCCGATCCTGCCAATGTCCGATGCCGCCCTGCGTCAGCCGGCGCTCGATGCCGTGCAGCACCGCCGCCGCCGCGTCGCGCCAGCCCGTAGGCGCCTGCCCTTCCGCCAGCGCCGCGCCGAAAGGCAGGCCGGGCGGCGGTGGTCCTGACAGCACCCGGCCCAACCCCTCGATTAACGAGGCCGCATCGTCGAACTCGATCAAGCGGCCTGGCAGGCGGGAATGCGCCGCGACCTCTGTCCACAGCGGGCAGCGCCGCACCAGCACCGGGCGGCCATAGGCCAGGCTTTCCACCACCGGCAGCCCAAAGCCCTCGTAGAACGACGGGAATACCACGGCGCGGGAGGTGGCAACCAGGCGGTGCACCTCGTCCTCCGCCATCCCCCCGCTCGGGATCACGTGCACGCCCGGCACGGCCGGCCCTTGCCCGCCAAGCACGGCGAAGTCCTGCAGCGGAAACGCCTCGGCGAGCAGCCGCAGGGTCGGCGCAATGCCCTTGTGTTCGTAGCTGTTGCCGAACAACAGGACATGCTCGGCGGGCGGCACGTCCCGGAAGCGCCGCAGGGTGTGCTCGTTTGTGCGGAGGCTCAGGTGCACGATTTGCTCCATGACGCCCGGCGCCACCGGGAAGCGCGCCCGGAACCGGTCCTGCGAGAAGCCGGAGATGAACATCAGCATGTCCGAGTGCCGGGCGACGAAGCGCCATGCCCATTCCAGGCGTTCCGGCGCGGGATACAGGATGTCCCAGCCGATGGTGTCGAGGATGTTGAACCCGATCAGGAAGGCGGCGCGATGCATCTCGGCCGCCGTTTCGACAGCCCAGGGCTGGTTGAGCATCACGGCGGCGGCGTAGCCGCCGGGCAAGTCGCCGTCCAGCCGGTTGAACTGGGGATAGCGCGCTGCCATGCCGTGGAACTCGATGGCCGCCGGGTTGGCGGCGACGTCGATCTGCCACGGGGCGTCCAGCGCCGCGAAGCCGTCCAGCAAGCCCAGCATGGATTTCGAGGTGCCGTTGTGCAGGGTGGTCAGGCCGCGGCAGTTGAGCAGCAAGCGGCGGCGTATGCCGGGCGCGGGAAAGGCGGCGCTCAGCAGCGGCTCCAGCCGGCGTTGCGCCAGCCTGTCGTTCTCCGCCGCGGCGCGCGCCGTGTCGGGATACAACGCCGAAAGCCGGGCCGAGTCTTCCGCCGGCAGCGCCGGGTAAAGATCGCCCGGCGGCATCGCGCAAGGGACGACGATGCGGTTCGCCACCACGTTGCGGAACCCGCGGCGCCGGGCTTGGGCAAGGCCGTGGGCGACCGCGCCCCGCACGGAGGCGAATTGCACGTCCGGCTGCATCGCGGACACCACCTCCCACCGGATAACGGTCATGGCCGCGGGCCATTCCGCCGTCATCACG
>CALMVT010000259.1:0-1334 GCA_937873175.1 uncultured Acetobacteraceae bacterium
GAAACCCGGCCGGTCTGGGCCGCCGCCGCGGTCATTTTCCCCTTGGCAGTCGGCCCGGCCGCCGCGATGCTGCTCGCGCGCCAAGTCACGCCGGCCTTGTTCACCGAGGCCCTGGCGTTCGCGCCGCCGCCGGGCTGCACGGTTGACCCCGCGCCGGCGCCCGCCATGCCGGCGCAGCGTGTCACGACCACCCTGTCCTGCGCGGGGCAGCAGTTGGTCGTGACGGCCGAGGCGTTCCCGCGCCGATCCACCGCGAACAGCCTGTTACGGGAGCGTCGGCGCATCACCGGCGAACTTTCCGCGGAGGAAGCGATTGTCGCCGCAATGCCGGCGCCGCAGGCGGCGGGCGGATGGTCGCTGATCCATACGGTCGGCCCGGCCCGCTCCGTTGCGGTCGCAAGCTGGACCGACGGCGTGCCGGCCCCGGACGGCATGGTAGGCCGCATCCGCCAGGCCCGCGACAGCCTGTTCGGCACCGCCTACGCGCCGGTCCTGATCGCCGCCGTCATCGAGGCGCCCAAACGGCTCAGCCTCGCCGAGCAGCAACGGGCCGACGCCCTGCTGCGCGGCTTCGTGAACGCGCAGACCGACCTGACCGCACGGGTCGCGGCGGCGGCAGAAAGCGCGCAGCCGTAAAGGTAACGCGGCGTCAGGCGGGCAGCCCTGCCCCATGCGAGTCGAGAACGGGCCGCACGAACTCCGCCAGGTCGCCGCCTGGGAACAGGTGACCGGCCACGCCGGCCGCGGCGGCGGCGGCCATGTCGGTGGCTTGGTCGCCGACCAGCACGCACCGCCCGGGATCGAGGTCCCAGGCGCGCAGCAGGTCCAGGATCATGCCGGGCTGCGGCTTGCGCCAGGAACTGCTGCGCCGGTAGGCCGGCACGGCGGCCTCAGGGTGGAACGGGCAGTAGCGCACGTCGTCGACCGTGCCGCCGGCGCGCAGCGCCTCCTCCAGCATCCAGCGGTGCAGGTCCTGCACCGCCGCCTCGTCATACAGGCCGCGCGCCACGCCGGACTGGTTGGTGACGACGAAGACGTGCCAGCCGCGGGCATGGGCCAGGCGGATCGCCGTTTTGGCGCCGGGCATCCACTCGAAGCGGTCCCGCGTGCCGACCCAGCCATGATCGATGTTGCACACGCCGTCCCGATCAAGGAACAGCGCCGGCCGGGCCAGCCGCCGGGGCAGCTCGGACTGGGCGCGTTCCAGGTCAGGCGGGATGCCGATGTCGATGAACCAGCCCGCGCTTTCCGTCCCGCGCAGCAGGCCGTCGCGGGCCAGGCCCGGCAGCACGTCCCGTTCCAGCGAGCACACGGCCGTCGTGCGGTCCACGACC
>CALMVT010000259.1:1434-12453 GCA_937873175.1 uncultured Acetobacteraceae bacterium
TCGCCGTCCAACTCGACCACGCCGTAGCGCGACGCGTCCGGGAGGCGGCGCAGCGCCAGGCGGCCCATCACCCCCGGCTCGGGGACAAGCAGCGGGGCCAGGTCGCAGTCGAACAGCGAATCCCCGTTCAGCAGCAGGAAGTTGTCATGCAGATGCTCCCGGGCGTGATACAGCGCGCCCCCGGTGCCGGCGCGGACCGGCTCCTCGCTGGTTGCAAGCGTCACCGTGCGCGGCAGCCGCTCGCGCAGGTTCTGCAGCCCCGCTTGCAGGACCTCCGACAGGTGGCCGGTCAGCAGCAGCACGTCGGTGATGCCGTAGCGCACCACCTCCCGCAGCAGCCACGCCAGAAAGGGCCGATCGCCGACGGTCAGCAGCGGCTTCGGGGTGGTCGCCGTGACCGGGCCGAGGCGGGTGCCCAGGCCGCCCACCAGGACCGCGCACTGCCGGATCACCAAGGACGCGCCTGCTGGATGGGACCAGGATGCTGTGCCGGACTCGATGCGGGCACCCGTCCTGTTCCCGTGAAGCACGGGGCGCCTATACCGGATATGGCTTCAATCCCGCCATGGCGGCCTCCCTGCGCCATCACCCGCCGCCGAGCATCCTGAACATGCCCGCAAGCCCGGCCCAAAGCGCCCAGGACAGCCCGGCGATCAGCGGCACGGCAATCCTCCACGGCCAGGGCGGCGGTGCGTCGGCTGCGGCGCGCAACGAACCTCGGTCAGCCCCGCCGTCTGCGGCCGGTTTGAGCAAGGCTGGGTGGAACGGCGCTCGATCAAACGTGGACGGCATGGGGCACCTTCAGCTCGGGTGCGCCATCCTACCGCCATTTGTTCACCAAAACCTAACGGCGCTCGACACGGGGACGCCCGCTCAAACCACCACAGCCGTTTTGACCAGCCGCATCAGCAGGCCCGTGTAGAGGATCATCGGCACCGATACGGCCAGCACGAACACGCCGATCGCCAAAGCGCGCCGGCTGAACGACACGGTTTCCCCCAGGAACGACACGCCGCCCACGACCAGGAAGCCCAACGCGCGCAGGTCCTCAACCGTGTGGAACGACTGGTCCATCTGGACGAGCAGCAGCGCCAAGCCGATCCCGGCGGCGAAGCCCGCTGCCAGCACGCCGGACACCAGCAGCACCCGCTTGGGCGCGACGGGGTTCTGCGGAACCTGTGGCGGGTCGATGACCTGCACCTTCACCTTGTCCCCGTCCGCCTCCGCGGCGCTTGAAATCCGCATCGACTCGCGGCGGGCCAGCAGGTCGTCATAGTTCCGGCGCAGCACCTCGTAATCCCGGTTCACGTTGGCGAAGTCCGCCTGCAGTTGCGGCGCGCCCCGCGCGATCTCCTCCAAGCGGTCGCGCTCGCGGGTCGCGTCCTGGATCTGCCGTTGCAGGGACGCGATCACCGCGTCATTCTCGATGTTGCGCACCTTGAGCTGCTCGAACACGGGGTTGGGCACCGAGCGGTTGCGTGGCCCTGTGCGCGGCGCCGGGGCGGAGTCGCTGCTGCCCGCCCCGCCCGCGCGGAGGGCCGCGACCAGGTTGCGCTGCGCTACCACGTCCGGGCTTTGCTCGGTGTAGCGCAGCCGCAACTCCTGAAGCGTGCGCTCGGCCTCATACAAGCGCGACGGGCCGCCGGCGCCGCCCGGGCCATCAAACTCGGTCGTGATGAGCTGCGGGGTGGTTGTCAGCTCGTGGCCGAGCGCCTCACGCCGGGCGATGGCATCCAGCAACTGCCCTTGCAGCGCACGCACGTTGCCCTTCTGCGCTTCAAGCCGCGACGCGCCGCCGTCCCCGGCCGGCAGGATGTCGATGTACTTGGCGCGGAACTCGGCCCGCTTGCGTTCCGCCTCCTGCAACTGACGCTCATACAGCGCGATCTGCGCACCCAAGAACTTGCCGGCGTTTTCCAGGTCATTGCGGTTGTTGCCGGTTTTGCTCTCGACAAACGTGGTCAACATGGTCCGCACCACGTCAAACGCCAGCTTGGGCGACGTGCTGCGGTAGGCAATGGTGAACAGGTTGCGCGTTTGCGGCGTGATCCGGATGTCCGCCGCCAACTGGGCCACCAGCGACTCGCGATCGGCCGCGCCTCTCAGGTCCAACTCAAGATCGGTCTTGGAAATCAGCTTTTCCAAGTTCGGCCGACTCAGCAGCGTGCGCTGCAGCACGTCGAGCTGCGCGGCCGAGGAGCTATCAACCGCGATGCCGCGCAACAGCGGCGTCAGGACGACATCGGCATCGACATAAAGCCGGGCGCTCGCCTCGTAGGTGTTCGGGATGGTGAACGTCACGGCCCAGCCGACCACGCAGACCAGCCAGGAAAAGAACACCGCCGGCCAGCGGTAGCGCCAAGCCGCCGTGATCTGCTTGCGCAGCAGGACCTGCAATGCGTGCATCGATGCGTGAACTCCGAAGCTTCAGCCGTTTGCGGCTGAATTCGTTACTGAGCCGATTAGAACCAGCTTTGCGGAATGATCAGCGTGTCGCCCGGCAGCATCGCGACGTTCTGGTCGATGTCCCCGTCGCGCAGCAGGTCGCTCAGCCGCACCTTCAGGGTTTGCCGCGCCCCGTCCACGTCGCGCACGATCACCGAGCTGTTGCCCGCGGCGTAGCGGGTCAGGCCCTTGGTCTGGATCATCACGTCCAGCACCGTCATCTTGTCGCGGTATGGGATGGCCAGCGGCTCCGTCGCTTCGCCGATGACCCGGATCTGCCGGTCCAACGGCCCGAAGAAGCCGCTGACGATCACCGAAACGTTCGGCTCCTTCACGTATTCCTTGAGCTTTTCCTCGATGTCCTTGGACAGCGCCGTCGGCGTCTTGCCGGCCGCGGCGATGTCGGGGATCAGCGGCAGCGAGATCCGCCCATCGGGGCGCACGGAAAGGTTCGGCACACTCAGTTGCGGGGATTGGTAAACGAACACGCTCAGTTGGTCGCCCGGTCCGATCAAGTAGGGCGCGCTCTCCGCCAGACCGATCGCCGGCCGGACGGCCGACGCTTCCGAGACGCCCCCCCGATGGCAGCCTGCCAGCGCCGGCACGGCCATCACCAGCGCCGCGGTCCAGCGCCACCTTCGCCTCCATTCCTTGGCCACCATCATCGCCCCGTTTTCGCCCCGATCCCATCCAACCGCCGGCTTAAGCCCGCCCATGCCGTGCGATGGTAGGCGCGGAAGGAGTTGAACCCCCGGCCTCTGCCATGTGATGGCAGCGCTCTGCCACTGAGCTACACGCCTGGATCGCTACGACAACGAACTTATGCCACAGCATCGCCGCCAACTGATATGAAATCGTGCGCGCAGGGGGCGCTTGACGATTCCTAACCCGGCGTCGCGTGCTCGGGCGGCGCCGGCACGGGCAGCGCCGCCAGCGTGGCCGCCAGGCCCTCGGCCAACGATGTCCGCGCCTTGATGCCAAGCGTCAGCGCCGCGAGCCGCGGCGAACCCACGGACTGCGCGATGTCGCCGGGACGCGAGGGACCGCGGCCGATGACCGGCGTGCGCCGGGTCGCGACGCCGATGGCGTGCGCCAGCTCCGCCACCGAGGTTTCCTGCCCCGTGCACACGTTCAACAGGTAGGCGCCGGGCTGGTCAGCGAGGTGCTGCATCCCGGCGATCAGGTGCTTCACGACATCGCCCACGAACACGAAATCGCGGGTTTGCGAGCCGTCCCCGTGCATCGTCACCGGCTGGCCGCCGCCGATCGCCTTGGCAAAGATCGAGATGACGCCGCTGTAGGGCGAGGACGGGTCCTGGCGCGGCCCGTACACGTTGAAGAAGCGGAACCCGACCGACGGCACGCCATGCACCAGCATGCCCACTCCGGCGTGCTGCTCGCTCCCCAGCTTGTCGGCGCCGTAGGCCGTGCGCGGCGCCGGCACGGCGTCCTCCCGCGCCAGCCCCGTCACGTTGCCATACACCGCCGCCGAGGAGGCATACACCACCGGCAGGCCGCCCAGTGCCCGGGCCGCGTCATACACCGTGATCGTGCCGCCCAGGTTGACTCGGTGCGTGCCGAGCCAGTCCTCGTTCGCCCGCACCACGGACGCCACCGCCGCCAAGTGGAAGCAGCCGGCGGCGCCCCGCAGCGCAAGCCGGACCGCGGCGGGGTCGCATACGTCGCCGCGTATCACCTCGCAGCGCGGGTCCAAGTTCTCGATCCGCCCGGTCGAGAAATCGTCCAGCACGCGCACATGGCACCCGAGGGCGAGCAATGCATCCGCCAGGTGCGATCCGATGAAGCCGGCGCCGCCGGTGATCGTGTAGGTCGTCAATCCCGCCTCCGTTGCGGCGTGCCGAAATCCAGAAGCCGGCCCGTGGCCGCCGGCTGGCCGGCCGTTCATTCCACCGTGACGCTTTTCGCCAGGTTGCGTGGCTGGTCCACGTCCGTGCCGCGCAGCACGGCGGTATGGTAGGCCAGCATCTGCGCCGCAATGGCGTGCAGCACCGGGGCAACGAACGGGTCCACCGTTGGCAGCTCGATCACCTCCGCCGAGATCGACTGCAGCTTGGCGCAGCCGGCGGCGTCGCTGAGCACCACCACCTGGCCGCCGCGCGCCCCGGCTTCCTGCACGTTCGACGCCGTTTTCTCGAACAGCGGGCCGGACGGCACGATGGCCAGGATCGGCACTTGCCGGTCGATCAGCGCGATGGGGCCGTGCTTCATCTCGCCAGCGGCATAGCCCTCCGCATGGATGTAGCAGATTTCCTTGAGCTTCAGCGCCGCTTCCAGCGCGATGGCGTGGCAAGCGCCGCGGCCCAGGCACAGCACGTCTCGCGCTTCCGCCATCCGCTCCGCCAGGCGGTGGATCGGGGCGGCGTTCGCCAGCACCTCCCCGGCCTTGGACGGCAATTCCAGCAACGCCGCGACCAGGGCCGCTTCCCGCTCCGCGCTGATGGCGCCGCGCGCCCGGGCGGCGCCGACCGCCAGGCACGCCATCACCGTCAACTGCGCGGTGAACGCCTTGGTGCTGGCCACGCCGATCTCCGGGCCGGCCACGGTTTCCAGCACTACGTCGCTTTCCCGCGCCATGGTGCTTTCCGGCACGTTCAGCACGGACATCACGTGCTGCCCGGCGCCGCGCAGGAATCGCAGCGCCGCCAGCGTGTCCGCCGTTTCGCCGCTCTGGCTCACCAACAGGCCCAGCCCCCCTTTCGGCATGGGCGGCGTACGGTAGCGCAACTCGCTCGCGAAGTCGATGTCGGCCGGCAGTCGCGCCAACTCCTCCATCCAATGGCGGCCGGCCAGCCCGGCGAAATACGCCCCGCCGCACGCGGCAATGGTCATCCGCGGCACCTTCGCCCAATCGAATGGCAGGGAGGGCAGCAGCACGGTGCGGGTCGCCGGGTCCAGCATGCGCGCCAGCGTTTGGCCGATGGCGGCGGGGTGCTCGTGCAGCTCCTTTTCCATGAAATGGCGGTAGCCGTCCTTGCCGACCACGGCGCCGGTCTGCACGGTCAGGCGGACTTCGCGGTTCACGGCGTGCCCGGACGGCCCGAAGAACGCGGCGCCTTCCCGCGTCACCACAGTCCAGTCGCCATCCTGCATGTAGGCGATGCGCCGGGTCATCGGCGCCAGCGCCAGGCTGTCGCTGCCGAGGTACATCGCCGTTTCGCCAAAGCCCACCGCCAGCGGCGCGCCGTGCTGCGCGCCGACCATCAGCTCCGGGTGGCCGGCGAACACCATGGCGAGCGCGTAGGCCCCTTCCAGCCGGCTGAACGCCCGCCGCGCCGCTTCCACCGGGTCCAGGCCGTTCTGCAGGTGCAGGTCAACAAGCTGCGCCACCGTTTCCGTGTCGGTTTCCGTTTCAAACACCTGGCCCTGGGCTTCCAGCTCCGCGCGCAGCTCCGCGTGGTTCTCGATGATGCCGTTGTGCACCACGCTGACGCGGGGGGTGCCGTGCGGGTGGGCGTTGCGCTGGGTCGGCGCGCCGTGGGTGGCCCAGCGCGTGTGGCCGATGCCCACCACGCCCGGCAGGGGGTCCCGCTCCAGCTCCGCAGCGAGGTTGGCGAGCTTGCCCGGCGCGCGCCGCCGTGCGATCCCGCCGTCCAGCAGCGTGGCGATGCCCGCGCTGTCATAGCCGCGATACTCCAGCCGCCGCAGCGCTTCCAGCAACAGGGGAGCCGCCGGTTCAATGCCGATCACGCCAACGATGCCGCACATCAGGTCCCACTCCGATCAATGCGGCCGGGTCCGCCCAAAACTCTGGGCTTCACGCGGCCACCGTGCCGAAAAATACGACATCCCGGACAGCAAAAAGGCAAACCGTTTCCGCAACCCAGGATAACGAGACGCACCCTACCACATTCCCCACTCATTTCACCAGCATAATATAATATTTTCGACAAAGACGTGGTTCATGGAAGGCGATTGAGCGTTTCCCGCAGCGCCGCGCCGGCCGATTGCCGCGCCAAGGCCAGCAAACCCCGGGGGTCACGAGGGTTGGCCAGCAGCACCCCGATGCGGCGCCGCCGCAGGCTGGACCACGCGGCCTTGTAGGGGTCGTCGCCCCGGCCGAAGTCGAGCTCCGCAACGCCCTCCCCCAGCAAGCCCTGGATCATGTGGCCGGTCAGCACGGTGCCCGGCGACAGCGGGCGCCAAGCGTCGTCATGGGCCAGCTTCAGCACGGTGGCCGCGCCGCCCGCCGCCGTCCAGTCCACGGTCCAGTACTGCGCCGCCACCGCCTGCGCGCCGGACCACAGGACGCCCAGCCGCAGCACGCCCGCCGCCGCGGCCCGCGGCAGCAGCGCGGCGGTGAAGCCGGGCGCGGCCTCCTGCGGCTTCCAGCTTCGCCGATACACGTCCTCATACGCCGCCATCGCGCGGTGGAGGCCGTCCCCCGACCGCACAAGCTCGATCCGCACCCGGCGGTCGCGCGCGCAGGCGCGGGTCTTGCGGCGGACCGTTTCGCGCAGCCGGCCCGGACGGGCGGCCAGGTAGTCGGGCCAGCCGCAGCCCGCAACCGGCTGGTGCCAGTTGCCGAAATGCTCGAACCGACGGGCATGGAGGCCGCCGTCCCGCAGGCCGGCAAGCAGCGGCGCCAGACCGGGCCACGACGGGTCAAGCGCGTCGAGCACCAGCGTCGGCCAGCGCCGGCAATACGCGCCCAACGCCGCCCCGGCCCGCCGCACATCCGGGTCGGCAAGGCCCGGGGCCAACAGCGGCTGGAACAGGCAGGTATAGACCGTCGACAATCCGCGCACCTGGCGGCCCGGCCCGTGCAGCAACGGCAACATCGCCGTCGGCCGGCCGTTGTCGCGGCACAACAGGAACTCGGCGCGGCAGCCTGGCGGCAGCGCGGCCTGCACCGTCGCTTCGAACCACGCGCGGCTCGACTGGAAGCCCGGCCCCGCGGCGAACAGCACGTCCCATTCCTCGGACACGCGGTGCAGCTCGGCCGCGGTCACGTCCAGCGTCATCGCCGGGCCGCGTAGTAGGCCAGACCCACCCATTCGTGCACGGCAAAGAAGCTGCCGATCCAGGCAGACGGCCTCGGCAGGAACTCGCTTGCCCGGAACTTTGGCCAGGGGTCCGGGCGGACCGGCGCCGGCACCGCATCGATGCCGACCCGCCGGAACGCCAGCAGC
The DNA here is from genome assembly GCA_937873175.1 of uncultured Acetobacteraceae bacterium. Lineage (GTDB taxonomy): Bacteria > Pseudomonadota > Alphaproteobacteria > Acetobacterales > Acetobacteraceae > CAHJXG01. Next base: position 9,030 of record CALMVT010000259.1, read on the forward strand.
GAGCGCCGCATGTGCCAAGCGTGCGTCACCAGGTAAACCCGGCTGACGCCTGCGGCGTTGAGCATGGACGCGCTGTACTCGGCGTTCTCCCAGGTCGTGGGCGACGCCGCCTCCGTCCAGCGGACGGGAACGTTGAAATCGGTCGTCATGCTTTCGGCCATCAGCGCGCCGACCGTCAGCGGCAGGTCATCGACGATGCCGCCCGTCACCAGGACCGGCAGGTCCGTTCGCCGGTGCAGGGCAGCCCCCGCGCGCACCCGCTCCAGGCTGAGGCTGCCTAGGGTGGCGCCGGGCGGATCGACCAGGCGGTCCACATCGCCGCCCAGCACGACAACGGCCTGGGGCGGCGGCTCGGCGGACGCCGCAGCCGGCACGTTGAGCGATGCGAGCAGCGCCCCGGACACGACCGGCAAGGACAGCAGCACCAGCGCCGAAAGAGCGAGCAGCGCCAAAACACGCCCGACCCGGCCCCGAAGCAGCAGCAGCGCCAGCAACGCCGCAAGCGCCAGGCTCGCCGGCGGCAGCGCCAGAGCCGAAAAAACCGTGTTGACCGTCAAAGCGACTCCCAGAGGCGGGCGCCCTGTCTGCCGGATTTTGCCGCATCGCGAAAGTTATAAACTATGAGGCGAGGACTACTTTAGGTTGTGCGCTGCCGCGGCATCCGCCTATGCCTTTCCGTCCCATGTCAGTCTGCCAGCCCCGGATCGTCCTGTCCCGTCCCAAGCTTGACGGCCCCGGCCTCCTCGCGTTGGGCGCGCGCTGGCGCACCCTGGAAACCGTGGCCGACCCGGCCCCCTTCCAAACCTGGACCTGGATCGGCTGCGCCGCCGAGCGGTTCGCCGACCCGCTGCTGATCGAGGCGCATGACGGGGACGGCCTCCTCGCCCTCGCCTTGTGGAACCGGCGGCGCTCCTGGCTTGCGGGCGACAGCCTGTGGCTGCACGAAAGCGGCGACCCGGCGCTTGATGCGGTGTTCACGGAGCACAACGACCCCCTGCTGGCCCGGCGCGCGCCGGAGGACCTGCTGGCCGCGATGCTGCGGGCGGCGCTGCGGCCGCGGGACGGCCGGGCACCGCGCCTCGTGCTGTCCGGCGTCGGCGCGGCGACGCGAAACGCGGCCCTGGCGGCCGGCGCCGTAGCGCTGCCCGGCCCTGACCGCCCGGCGCCCTACGTGGACTTTGCCCGGGTCCCGCCGAGCACGGCCTACATCGAGCAGCTCAGCCGCAACACGCGCCAGCAACTGCGCAGGTCCGACCGAGCCTATGCCGCCGCTGGCGGCGCGCTCCGGATCGAGCGGGCGGCGAATGCCGAACAGGCCCTGGCGTTCCTCGACGCTCTGATCGCGCTGCATGCCGCCACCTGGGCGGCCCGCGGCAAGCCCGGCGCCTTCGCGACCGGGCCGGTGCGGCGGTTCCACCGGCGCCTGATCGGGCGCGGGGCGCCGGAGGAGTCCGAGCTGCTGCGGATCTCCGCGGGCGGCCGGGTGATCGGCTACCTTTACAACCTCGTACGCGGCGGCTGGGCGTGCGCGTATCAAAGCGGCTTTGATTATCCCGGCGCCGGGCCGCATGGGAAGCCGGGGCTGACCTGCCACCATCTGGCCATCGAGATGCACCGGGCGCGCGGCGGCACCAGCTACGATTTTCTGGGCGGCGCGGACCGCTACAAGCGTAGCCTTTGCAATGCCGAGCGGGCGCTGCATTGGCTTTCGCTCGCGCCGCGGCGGCATCCCGCCGTGTTGCTGGCCGGGGCGAAACGCCTGACCCGACGCTGACCCTTGCCCAAAATAACGCCAAATTTGAGACGGCGGCGCCCGCGCGTCCGACACGGCGGCATGGCACGCAACCTGCATACATCGTCCCAACCGCACGTCTTGGAAAGGGAGAAGGTTGGGCATGGCATTTGTACGAAATTGGCTGCGCGGCGCGGGCTGCGCGGCCCTGATGGCTGGGGGTGTCCTGCTGGCGCCCACGGCGCAGGCGCAATCCACGGGTCCCGTGAAGATCGGCATCCTGCACAGCCTGTCCGGCACCATGGCCATCAGCGAAACGACGCTGAAGGATGTCATGCTGATGCTGATCGACGAGCAGAACAAGAAGGGCGGCGTGCTCGGCCGCAAGCTGGAAGCCGTGGTGGTCGATCCCGCTTCCAACTGGCCGCTGTTCGCGGAAAAGGCGCGTGAACTGATCACCGTGCAGAAAGTGGCCGCCGTGTTCGGCTGCTGGACCTCCGTGTCGCGCAAGTCGGTGCTGCCGGTGTTCGAGGAAACCGGCAACATCCTGTTCTACCCCGTCCAGTACGAGGGCGAGGAAAGCAGCAAGAACGTGTTCTACACCGGCGCCGCGCCGAACCAGCAGGCGGTCCCCGCGGTGGACTACCTGATAGCGGAGGAGAACGTGCAGCGCTGGGTGCTGGCCGGCACCGACTACGTGTATCCGCGCACGACCAACAAGATCCTTGAAGCCTACCTGAAGTCCAAAGGCGTGAAGCAGGAAGACATCCTGATCAACTACACGCCGTTCGGCCACAGCGATTGGCAGACCATCGTGGCCGACATCAAGAAATTCGGCTCCGCCGGCAAGAAGACCGCCGTGGTCAGCACCATCAACGGCGACGCCAACGTGCCGTTCTACAAGGAACTGGGCAACCAGGGCATCAAGGCGACGGACATCCCGGTGGTGGCGTTCAGCGTCGGCGAGGAAGAGCTGGCCGGCATCGACACCAAGCCGCTGCTCGGGCACTTGGCCGCGTGGAACTACTTCATGAGCGTGGACAACGCCGAGAACAAAGCGTTCATCTCGCGCTGGAAGGCCTACACCAAGAACCCCAAGCGCGTGACCAACGACCCCATGGAGGCGCACGTCATCGGCTTCGCCATGTGGGTCAAGGCGGTGGAAAAGGCCGGCAGCTTCGAGCCGGCCCGCGTGATCGACGCCATGGTCGGCGTGTCGGTGCCGAACTTGACGGGCGGGCTGTCGGCCATGATGCCGAACCACCACATCACCAAGCCGGTGCTGATCGGCGAGATCCAGGCGGATGGGCAGTTCAACGTGGTGTCCACCACGCCGGGCACCATCGTGGCGCAGGAATGGTCGCCCTACCTGGAAGGCTCGCGCGACCTGATCGCCGATTGGCGCCCGCCGATGGCGTGCGGCAACTTCAACGTGAAGACCGGCAAGTGCGGCGGTAGCGGAAGCTGACGTTGTTGGGGCGGCTGCTGAGGCGGCTTCTGGTCGCCCTTCTGCTGAGCGGGCCAGCATGGGCGCAATCGCCGTTGCTGGCGCCGCTCGGCAGTCAGCCGTTTGAAGAAATCCGGCGCGGGGTGGAGGCGCTGGCGGCGTCCGGCGACCCGCGCGCCGGCCCGGTGCTCGACGCGCTGCAGGCCGGGCGCCTGCTGGTGCAGCCCGGCGGCGCGCTGTTCATC
>CALMVT010000260.1 GCA_937873175.1 uncultured Acetobacteraceae bacterium
GGCCAGCGTGCCTGCCCGGATGGACGCGGCCCGGCTCGCGGCGCGCGGGGCAGGGGGGCCGCTGCACATCTCCGGCTGCGCCAAGGGCTGCGCCTACCCCGGCGGCCCCGTGCTGGTCGCCGAGGCCGGACGCTACAGCCGGGTGGAGAAATGGCGTGCGGGCACTGCGCCGCCTCCTCAGGGCCTCACTTTGGACGCGGCGGCGGCGGCATGAGCGGACGGCATTACATCCGCGACGGCGCCGCGATCTATGCGCAGTCCTTCGCCGCCATCCGTGCGGAGGCCGACCTGTCCCGCTTCACGCCGGAGCAGGCACGGGTCGCCGTTCGGGTGATCCACGCCTGCGGCATCGTTGGTATTACTGAAGATTTGGAGTTCAGCCCGGACTTCGCCGTCGCTGCCCGCGCGGCGCTGCTGGCAGGCCGGCCCATTCTATGCGACAGCAAGATGGTCGCCCACGGCATCACCCGCGCTCGCCTGCCGGCCGGCAACGCGATACTCTGTACCTTGGACGCGCCGGAAACGCCGGGCATTGCCGCCAGAATCTGCAACACCCGCTCCGCCGCGGCGCTGGAGCTGTGGCGCCCGTATCTGGACGGTGCGCTGGTGGCGATCGGCAACGCGCCGACCGCGCTGTTCCACTTGCTCGACCTGCTGGACGCCGGTGCGCCGCGCCCGGCGGCCATCATCGGCATGCCGGTCGGCTTTGTCGGCGCCGTTGAGTCGAAGCAGGCGATGGCCGCGGACGGGCGGGTGCCGTTCGTCACCGTGCACGGCCGGCGCGGCGGCAGCGCCATGGCGGTCGCCACCGTCAACGCCCTGGCCAGCGAGCGCGAATGACGGGAACGCTGCAGGTCGTCGGCATGGGGCCGGGCGACCCGGAACTGCTGACCCTGCGCGCCGCGCGGCTGCTGGCCACCGCCGCCATTGTCGCGTTCTTCGCCAAGCGCGGGCGGCCCGGCCATGCCCGAACCATCGCGGGCACCCATTTGAACCCCGCCGCCGAGGAACTCCGTTTCGAGTACCCTTACACCACCGAGATCGATGTGGACGACCCGCGCTACGAGCCGGGCATCCGCGCCTTCTACGAGGCCGCCGCCGCGGTTGTCGCGGCGCGGCTCGACGCTGGGCGGGACGTGGCGCTGCTGTGCGAGGGCGATCCGTTCTTCTACGGCTCCGCCATGTACGTGTTTGACCGGCTGCGCGCCGCGTATCCCACGGCCATCACGCCGGGCATCACCAGCATGAGCGGCTGCTGGGCGCAGGCGCGGCTGCCGATGACCCACGGCGACGACGTTCTGACCGTGCTGCCCGGCACGCTCGATGCCGAGACGCTGGCCGCGCGGCTCGCCGGCACCGACGCCGCGGTGATCATGAAGGTCGGCCGCAACCTGCCGAAAATCCGGGCGGCGCTGCGAATCGCCGGCCTGGCCGACCGCGCGCTGTATGCCGAGCGCGGCACCATGCCCGACGGCCGCATGATCCCTTTCGCGCACATGGTCGAGGACCGGGCACCTTACTTCTCTCTCGTCCTCGTGCCCGGGCGGCAGCGGCCGCGGTGAGTGGGCGACTTTCCATCGTCGGCCTCGGCCCCGGCGCCGCTTCCATGCAGACGCCGCAGGCGACGGCGGCCCTGGCGGCGGCAATGGACCTCGTGGGCTACGCGACCTACCTGGACCGCGTGCCGCTGCGCCCCGGGCAGGTGCGCCATGCCAGCGACAACCGGGTGGAACTGGACCGTGCGAGGCACGCGCTGACGCTCGCTGCCACCGGGCGAGAGGTGGCCGTGGTGTCGTCCGGCGACCCCGGCGTGTTCGCGATGGCGAGCGCGGTGTTCGAGGCTGTGGAGCACGGGGAGCCAGCCTGGCGCGCGCTTGACATCACCGTGGTGCCCGGCGTCTCCGCCGTGCTCGCCGCCGCCGCCCGGCTCGGCGCGCCGCTCGGCCACGACTTCTGCGTGCTGTCGCTGTCCGACAACCTCAAGCCGTTCGAGGTCGTGCTGGCCCGGCTTGTCGCGGCCGCCTCCGCCGGGTTCGTGATCGCGTTGTACAATGCCGCGTCCCGCGCCCGGCCTTGGCAGTTCGGCGCGGCGCTGGACGAGCTGCGGCCGGTCCTGCCCGGCGCGACCCCCGTGGCGCTCGCCACCGCGATCAGCCGGGCGGACGAACGGGTCGAGGTTGCAACGCTGTCCAACGTTGACCCGGCGCGGGCCGACATGCGCACCTTGGTGCTGATCGGCTCCGCCGCCACGCGACGGATCGAGCGTGACGGGCGGGCGCCTTGGCTTTACACACCCCGTTCCCATGGGGCGACGACATGATCCAGCCAGGCCAGCGCACCCGCGGCATCCGGCACCGTATCGCCGGGCGCTGCGGCGGGCCGCGCGACCATGACCACCGGGATGCCCAGCGTGCGCGCCGCCGCCAGCTTGGGTGCTGTCGCAGCACCGCCGGAATTCTTGCTAACGACCACTTCGATGGTCTCCTGCTCCAACAGGCTGCGTTCCGCGTCCTCCCGGAACGGCCCGCGCGCCGCGATGCAGCGTGCCGCCGACGGCAGCAGGGCCGAGTCCGGCGGCTCGACGCTGCGGATCAGGTAATGGTGCCAAGGGGCCAGGCGGAACGGCGCCAACTCCTGCTGCCCCACCGTCAGGAACACCCGGCGCGGCGCGGCGCCCAGCGCCTGCGCGGCGGCCGGCATATCAGGAACTTCGGTCCAGCGGTCGCTGGGTCCCGCAATCCACGGCGGGCGCGACACGGCGATCACCGGCACGCCGGTGATTCGGGCGGCGGCTTGGGCATTCTGGCTGATCCGGGCGGCGAACGGGTGGGTCGCGTCGATCAGCGCCGCCACGTCATGCGCCTGCAGAAAACCCGCCAGCCCGTCCACGCCGCCAAACCCGCCGCGCCGCGCCGGCACGGCTGGCAGCACCGGCGCCCGGGTGCGCCCGGCCAGCGACAGCACCGGCCGCACCCGTGGGTGATCTGCCAGCGCCGCGGCGATGGCCGAGGCCTCCGTCGTGCCGCCAAGGATGAGCACATTCATGAGTGACACAACCACGAACCCGCCTTGGCTGGCCATCCTCGGCGTGAACGAGGACGGCGTGCTGTCCCCCGAGGCACGACGGCTGATCGGCGACGCGGCGCTGGTGGTGGGCGGCGCGCGGCACCTGGCGCTGGCGGAGGCGCTGATCGCCGGCGAGCAGATGACCTGGTCCAGCCCGCTCGCGGCCTCCTTCGACGCCATCATGGCACGGCGCCCACAGCCGGTTGTGGTGCTCGCGTCCGGAGACCCGTTCTGCTACGGCGTCGGCAGCACGCTGGCTTCCCTGGTCCCGGCCGCCGAGCGGCTGTGTATCCCCGCGCCGTCCTCCTTGGCGCTGGCCTGCGCCCGGCTCGGCTGGGCGGTGCAGGATTGCGCCACCATCTCCTTCTGCGGCCGGCCGCTCGCGCCGCTCGCGCCGCTGCTGCAGCCCGGCGCGCGCATCCTGGCGCTTTCGGCCGACGCGGGCACGCCGGGGTTGGTCGCGACCCTGCTGCAGGCGCGCGGCTTCGGCCCTTCCGTCCTGCACGTGATGGAGGCGCTGTCCAGCCCGCAGGAGCGCATTCGCAGCACCACGGCCGCGTGGTTCCGCCTCACCGATATCCACCCGCTCAACCTGCTGGCCATCGAGGTTGCGGCGGTGCCGGGTGCGCAGTGCATCCCGCTCAGCACCGGCCTGCCGGACGCGCTATTCGAGCATGACGGGCAGATCACCAAGCGCGAGATTCGGGCGGTGACGCTGTCGGCGCTCGCGCCACGCCGGGGCGAGCGGCTGTGGGACATCGGCGCGGGATCGGGCGCCGTCGCCATCGAGTGGCTGCTGCGTCACCCGGCGAACCGGGCCGTCGCGGTTGAGCGTCATCCCGAGCGCGCCGCCCGTGCCGCCCGCAACGCCGCGTCGCTGGGCGTGCCGCATCTGCACGTCGCGGGCGCCCCAGCGCCCGGCGCGCTGGTGGGCTTGCCGCCGCCCGATGCCGCGTTCATCGGCGGCGGCGCGCACGAGCCGGGGGTGATCGACGCCGCCTGGGCCACCCTGCCGCCTGGCGGAAGAATGGTCGCCAACGC
>CALMVT010000261.1 GCA_937873175.1 uncultured Acetobacteraceae bacterium
CCCAGCGCCATCCGCTACCAGCCATCCTTGTCAGGGAGACAAGGAATCAAGCCAAACCGATTTCGTCAACGGGCTGTTCAGCCAGCGCCGGCGCAGCCGCCTGTGCTTGGCCGCGCACCACTCGCCCTGGCCGAACAGCTCAAGTCCCGTGCTGTCCAGAACGAGAAGGACCGGCCCGGTGCTGGCCTTTACACGCGCCTGGCGTCCGGCAAAGGCCCGACCACGCCGGCTCAGGGTGCTGTGGTCCGGCACCGGCAGCACCATGCCAAGCAGCTGCAGCACGCTGCGGGCGAACCCTTCCGCTTGCCGCAGGGCCAGGTGGACCACCAGTCGCAGGGTCAGCACCATCTCGATCGCCAGCTCGGAGTAGCGCGGCTGCCCGCCTGGGGTGCTCCGGCGCGGCGCTTGCCATCCCGCCAGCGCCGCCTCGTCCACCCAGAATGTCAGGTCACCGCGCCGGCGCAGTCCCGCTTCGTAGGCCGGCCAGTTCGTGATCCGGTAGCGCGCCCGCGGAATATGGTGGCGGCGCGCGGCGTTGTGCTTGAACGGCATGACAGGAACATACCTGCTCGATCAGGGGCAGGCTACCCGGGCATCCCTGCACCAACGCCCTGGAGACCCTGAAGAGGTGTGGAGTGGGCACGCCAGGGGCAGCGTTGTCTGCCCAGTCGCGGCACGACATCCCGCCGGCCGGAAGCGAGGTCCTCGTAAAGGTGCTCGGCGCCCACGCCCGCGGCGAGCAGGGCGTCGCGCTGCAGGTCGAGCACCTGGCTGCCGTCTGCCTTGCTCACGCGCATGTAGCCGATCAGCACGGGGGTTCTCTGCTCCATAGACGGCCGGTTATGCGACACTCACGCCCTGTGCAGGATCATACCCGAAAACAGCTCCATAGCCAGTTTCGTAATCAACGTCAGCGAACGTCTGCCTTCGAAAGTTATGGAGCAAGCTGGGCAGGCAGTGATCTTGAATCGGTTTCTGCCGTTGTGCGACCCTCTTGGAGACGATGCGCGGCGGCCGGGGCGCTAGGCCGAAGTCGACTTCTCGGCGGCGTCGCACGACGAGAGGCCAGCGGTGGACGCTCACCGCACAGCGGTAGGGGAGCGAGATGGCACTAGATGCGGAAGCCTTCACAGCATTCGAACGAACGGCGCACGACAGCATCGCAGACCGCTATGTGAAGGTTTTCACCCCGTTGACCAGCCTCGCGTTGGCACCGCTGCTCGATGCCGCACGGGTTGCAGCGGGGCAGCGGCTGCTCGACGTGGGTACAGGACCCGGCGTGGCTGCCGCGGCCGCGCATGCGCGAGGGGCAGCGGTCACCGGCGTGGACGTTTCTCCGCGCATGGTCGCGCTCGCGCGCGCGGAGCATCCCGGCATCGATTTCCAGGTGGCCGAGGTGACGGAACTGCCCTTCCCGGACGCGGCGTTCGAGACCGTGATCTGCAACTTCGCACTTGGCCATTTCCCGAAGCCGGACGCCGCGTTGGCCGAGTGCGTGCGTGTCCTGGCTCCAGGCGGCATCCTCGCTTTCAGCTGATGGGACCAGCCGGAGCACCAACGCGTCCAAGGATTGTTCCGTGAGGTGATTGCTGAGTTGGCGCTGCCTCCAGGTCCAGGCGTGCCGCAGGGCCATGACACGCTCCGGTTCTCGGATGCCACGGCGTTTGCCAGGCTCCTCCGCGGTGCAGGCCTCGGTGAGGTGGCGGTGGCACAGCATCGCACCGTTCACCTCATGCCCGATGCAGAAGCGCTGTGGCATGCGGGCATGGGCGGCATGGTGGTCACTGCCAGCGCGGTGGCGGCCCAGGATGCGGTCACTCAGGCCCAAGCACGCGACGCGCTTGCGCGGCGAGCAGAGGCCTACCGCAGTCCCCAGGGACTGGAGATACCCATCGCCTTTCTTATCAGCACGGGACGAAAGCTCTCAGGTTCAGGAACACCCAATTTTTAGTGCTGTCCCGTGTCGTCAGTCTTGCGACCCGGCCCCTTCCATGGCGTGACCCTGACTTGCTGGAGGAAACACCATGCCGAAGCCATGTGCTCCCCCCTACAATGAACACAGGCGATCATTCAGCGATCAAAGAACGCGATTAAATAGCGTTGGAGGTGACAGGCGAACGCCGGCGCCATTCCGGAAACCCTAGCCGGTGGCCCACTCTCCGCCGACCCGCCGCACGTGGCGCTGGACGGGCAAGCGCCATCCGTGAAACAAAGGTCGTGGCATCGTTCGATCCAGCTGCAGGAAAGGCCGCCATGACCGTCATCACCACTCGCATCATCGTCAGCCCGGACGGCACCATCTCTACCACCCCGCCCTTGCCCGCCGGCGAATACGAGGCCGCCATCACGGCACCGGCAACAACATCCAAGCCTCGTCGCAGCGTGTTGGACCTCCCCGTGCACGACGGCCCTTGGGACGACAGCATCCCGCTGCGCCGCGAGGAGATGTACGGCGACGACGGACGGTGACCTCCGCCTTCATCGACACCAACGCACTCGTCTACGCCGACCAAGCCCACTCCGCTTTCCACCAGCCGGCCCGGGCAGCGCTGGGCCGGCTGGAGCAGGAGGGCGCCGAGCTCTGGATCAGCCGGCAGGTGCTGCGCGAGTATCTGGCCACCGTCACGCGCCCTGGCCCCGGCGGCGTGCCGGCGATGACACGAGCGGCTGCGGCCGCCGCGGTCGAGGGCTTCGTTGGCGCCTACCGGATTGCCGAGGATGGCCCGCACACGACGGCCCGTCTGCTGGACCTGGTTCGCACGGTGCCCATGGGCGGCAAGCAGGTGCACGACGCCAACATCGTGGCCACCATGCTGACGCACGGCATCACGCGGCTGCTCACCTTCAACGCCGCCGACTTCCAGCGCTTTGCCGGCCTGATCGCGTTGGTCGCGCCATGATGTCGCTGCACGACCAGGCGGGCGGGCGCAAGTACCTCACCCGCGAGGAGCACGCGCGCTTCCTCCTTGCCGCCGACCAGGCGCCGCGCGACGTGCGCGCGTTCTGCCACACGCTGGGCTGGTCGGGCTGCCGGATCAGCGAGGCCCTGGCGCTGACGGCCGAACGGATCGACGTCGCGACGGGCACGATCACCTTCGAGACCCTGAAGAAGCGCCAGCGCGGGCTGTTCCGCGCCGTGCCGGTCCCGCCCGAGCTCGCCACCATGCTCGACCTGGTGTTCGGGCTGCGTGGCCTGCGCGGGCCGGCCGCCAAGGCTCCGCTCTGGAGCTGGTCGCGCGCCACCGCTTGGCGCCGGGTCAAGGAGGTGCTGGCCGCGGCCGGGATCGAGGGCGCCCAGGCCAGCCCCAAGGGGCTGCGCCACGCTATGGGGGTCGCGGCCGTGGGCCAGGGCATCCCGCTCAACCTGGTGCAGCGCTGGATGGGCCACGCCCAGCTCACCACGACCGCGATCTACGCCGAGGCGATCGGCGAGGAGGAGCGCAGTATCGCTGCTCGCATGTGGCAGTGATAGAGAACGCCACCACGCACGCAGAAGGATTGGATGCAGGAACTCGCGCAAGCCATCCCCGACGTCGAGGCGCTGCTCGCGCTGGAGCCCGAAGAACTCGGAGCGAAGCTGCTGTTCCTCGCCCGCCAGCGTATACGACGTACTGAAAATTCGGGCATGCTTCACTTCGGCAATATGGAGGGTGAGCTTAACCGCCTTGAGATCTACCGCGCCCGGTGGGCCGAAGTCAGCCTGGCGTTCGCGGAAGCGTGGGCATGGCTTGAGGCGCAAGGTCTTATCGTGCCGGCAGAAGGCATAAATGGAATGAATGGCTGGCGGCGTCTCAGCCGCCGAGCGGCAAAATTCGAGAGTGAGACCGACGTCAAGCCCTATGCCTTCATCCGCCGGCTTCCCAAAGAGGTCCTCCATCCAGTGTTCGCCAACACGGTTTGGGCGGCCTTCATGCGCGGCGAGTACGATGTCGCGGTTTTCCAAGCAATGAAGGCGGTCGAGGTGGCGGTGCGGGAGGCAGCTGGCATTCCCGAGTTGGGAGTGCGGCTGATGCGGAAGGCGTTCGATCCCAAGGGTGGGCCGCTTGCCGACATGGAGGCCGACGAGGGCGAGCGCGACGCGCTCTCTACCCTGTTTGCCGGCGCCATCGGTTCTTTCAAGAACCCGCACTCCCATCGCGACGTGGGACTTAGCGACCCTGGCGAGGCGATCGAGATCATCATGATAGCCAATCACCTGATGCGGATCATCGACGGTCGAAAGGCTGCCCCGTCATGACCGCCCTTGTGTCTATCCAGCCCACTGCGAGCTTTGGCCTGCAACACTAAAGTCCGACAATCGGCAGTGGTGCCGTCGCGACTTGTGTGGAAATTGGCTGAGCGGCGTGTCTCCAGCACGATGATAGTTGATTGGATCAGGCAGCGAGGTCAACGGGGGCAGCGGCGGCGAGCTTTTCGCCTAGCGTCTGCCACCCGTCCACCTTGCGCATGGTGATCTGTCCCGAGGCCAACAGCGCCCAGAACAACATGGCGGCGGTCTCGGCCGAGGGCAGCACGGTTTGCGTCTTGATGCGGCGCTTGAACTCCTCGTGCAGGCGCTCAATCGCGTTCGTGGTCCGCGCCGACTTCCACTGCGACGGGGGTAGGCGGAGCAGGGCTGTTCAACGCTGTGACATGACGAGCATTCTGAGCAGTTTGCCGATACCT
>CALMVT010000262.1 GCA_937873175.1 uncultured Acetobacteraceae bacterium
CTGAGGTGTTCGGGTTCTTTAGCAAACCCTCCACGCTCAGGGGGGAAGTCCACCGTCAAACTCCCGCGCTGGCGCAAGATGGCGTCATACTCGCGCCAGTTCGTGATCCGGCGCTTCTGCTTGGGAATGTGGCGGCGGCGGTCCTGGTTCAGCTTGAACGGCAAGACAGGCATCCGAGGTCAGGGCGGAGCCTCCTACGCTGCGCCGGTCCCGGACGCCACTGGACGGGTTCATGCAACAAAGTCGCCCACGGTCCACGAGTTGCTGCTGCTGGGACTGGACAAGCTACTTGCGGAGCAAGAGGAGCCGCCGATCATCCGCTACAGCGAACCGCGGCCGAAGAAAGGATAGTAGGACACCGGAAGGCCGGTGTGCTGGTGTCCTAGGACGCAGGAGCATTGGCGGCCCGGCGCTTACCCGATAAAGGTAGCTCGAACATGTGCTCGTATCGCGGACAATCCGGCCGTCATGGACGCATAGGGAGTTGAGACCATGGGGGTGCCCCATCTTACCCGCCGGGCGTTCGCGTCCGCCGCCGCGGCTGCCACGGCCTTTCCGCGTTTTGTCCACGCCGAGGACACGATCAAGATCGGCGCCGTGTTCCCCTCCACCGGCCCTGCGGCGGAGGCCGGCAAGCTGCAGATGAACGGCGCGCGCCAAGCGCTGGAAACGGTCAACGAGAAGGGTGTGCTGGGCCGCAAGCTGGAACTGATCGTCGAGGACGACCAGACCACCAATCCCGGTGCGGTGCTGGCGTTCAGCCGCCTGGCCGGCCGGCCGGAGATCGCGGCGTTCATCGGCTCGATCCGCTCCACTCAGGTGCACGCCATGGCACCGGACGTGCTCAAGGTCGGCAAACCCATGCTGTTCGGCGGCACCGACCCGACGCTCACGCAGCAGGGCAACAAGTGGCTGTTCCGCTGCCGCCCGAATGACAGCTACTCCGCCAAGGTGATCGCCGAGTTCGGCGTGGCCGATCTGAAAAAGCAGAAATGGGCGGTGGTGTATTCGACCGACGCCTTCGGCACCAACGGGTCCAAAGCGCTGGAGGCGGCGCTGAAGGAAAGAGGAGTCACCCCGGTGCTGATGCAGGGCTACACCAACCAGGCGTCGGACTACACCGCCGTCGTGCTGGCGGTGCGGCAGTCGGGTGCGGATGTCATCGGCAGCTACTTCACTTTCGAGAATGATCTCGGCATCTTCGCCCGCCAGCTTCGGCAACTCGGCGTGACGGTCCCCTGGGTCGGTTCGCCGTCCATCGTGAACACCACGGCGCTGAACCTGGCCGGGCGCGCGTTGTATGGCACCTACGGCGTCGCGGACTACACAGCCGATGCGACCCCGGCGTCCAAAGCTTTCGCCGACCGCTATCAGGCGCTCTACAAGGCGAACGCGGACGGCCAGTCTTCCTGGACGTTTGATGCGGTGAACCTGCTCGCAAAGGCCATCAACGACGCTGGCAGCACGGAACCTGAGAAAATCCGCACGGCGCTGGCGGCCATACGCGGCTTTGCCGGGGCAGAGGGCGAATACAACTTCAATGACAAGGGCGACGGCTTGCGTGGCTACAACGTGGTGCGGAACGAGAACGGCAAAGTCGTGTTCGACCGTCGGATCGAAGTCAAAGAATGAGCCGGGTCCTGCAAGGGAGTGGTCCAGCACTCGTGCTGTAAACCGCAAAGTGACGGCCGTTACGTCACCCCGTGCCGCTTATGCCCAGGCTGCTACGGCAGAACTGAATGACCCTAGTGTCGAGTAAGTTCCAGGCGGAGCGGGTCAAACCGTCCGCCTGTGCCTCTGTGGCGGCAGTCACCGGGTCGCGCGGTAGACTGTCGGGGTCAGGATCAGATCCTCACCATCCAGCGCGCCTCTTAACGTGTAGATGGCCCGTGTCGCCTGGGCAAAGTTGTAGACGCGATAAAGCCAGTAGTCGCCGGGTCGCGCCGACGACACACGTATCTCGTTGGCCGCGACAAAGAACGGCGTGTCTGCGGCACCGTTCGTGGTTTTCACTTCAATCAGCCGGGGCGAGCCATCGGCGTTGAAGGATGCCACGTCGTAGCCCGCACCGTCGCCTTTGTCCTGCGCGGTCCATTCGACACACTTCGCAAGATCAGGACGCCCCTCGTTGACCAAGCGGCGGTGCTCGACCTCTATGACGAACTCCTCGCCGCGTCGTCCGAGTTCCGTGTTTGCCTGGTCAGAAGCTGAACGGACCCACCGCTGCGCAGGTCTAGACTCCCGTAATGACGAAGTTTCGCTGCGCCTGGAGCGAGGCGGGGCCTCAATGAACGTCCGGTCAACCGCAGGCAGGAACGGTATCTCAGGATCGGGCAGAGGTTCAAGTCGCGCTGCCAAATCAGGGTCGGCGGACAGTTCGGCTGCAACGAGCGCCTCCACATCAAGGCGTGCTCGCTGAACGGTGGGCGCATGGCCGTCGAGCCAAATCAGACCGAGGTCCTTGAGAGCTCGGCTGACCGCCCGAAAGCCCGCCGGCATCCGCTTTGTTCTTGTCGCGCCCTCATGGTTCGGCGACAGAAAGGGTAACACGCCATCCGGCGGATGCCGCAGCAGGTCGAAATATGCTTGGACTACAGCCTCATCGCTTCGTCTGGCTTCAATTGTCTGCAGCCTTCGCGCGATGGCTTCGGGAGGGGCCAGTTCGATCACACCATTGAGTTGAGACTCTGTCATACTGACCATTACGCGCAGGCGCTTGTGCTTGTCCGTGTGAGGTCCCGGGAACGGCGAGCCTTGTATTCTTGCCATCAACGCCTCTACCCGGAGTGTATGGATCAGTTCTTTCATCTCCGTCCGCCATGGGTCTGGCGGTGGAGCCGCGCGGAGCATCCGCTTGATCTCCAAGTGAGGCACTTGCAACGCCTGTTCCATCTCATACGGTCGGATGCCCGCAGCCTCTGCTCGGTGCACGATCATTGTGACCTCATCCATTGTGTTCGGCGACTTCAACGGATCGGCGGCAACTTGAGCTGCTGCCCATGCTTTCCATGTCCAACTCTGATCAAGTGGCGGCAACATCTTGGCCCCTGTTTTTGCAAATTGATATTATATCGCAATGCAATCTTTGTTTGCTGGATAGGGCTGAGGATCAAAGCACCTTTGTCCTGCAGATGGTGGCTCTGACGATTAAACGATACATCGCCGCGGTTGGGGCTGACCCTAGCGAGTTCGCCGGGCACTCGCTCCGCGTCGGGTCCCTGTCCAGCGCAGCCAAGGCCGGCGCCGATGCGCTCCGCAAGATGGAGGTATTGCGCCATCATCGAGTTGAGACTCTGGCATGCTACGTGCGACGCGGCAGCCTGTTTCGGGGCCATGCTGGCACGACGTTCTTGTGACCAGGAGGGGTGCATCGAAGCTTCACTGCACCGAAGCGAAACCGCATCGATGCGCTGATGCGTTGATGTGCACAAGCACATTGCCGCATCCTTTACTGCGTGCATCTATCCACGCTTGCCAGGCCGCACAGAATCAGGTGACCATGCCCCATGCGCGTTTTAGTCCTACATACGCCGAAGGGTGGTTCTGGAAAATCGACGGTCGCCCGTGAGCTGGCGGTTGCGGCCAGCGGCACGATGCAAGTTGCCTTGGCCGACCTCGATCCGCAGGGCACCACATCTGGGTGGTATCAGCGCCGAGACGCTAAGGCCCCTGCTTTGGTGACGGTCGATCCCACCAAGCCCATGCAACACCTCGCGGACGCCGGGGTCGAGTTGCTGGTGATCGACACGCCTCCGGGCCAGCCGCCATACCTGGGCGCTCTGTTGGCCGGCGCAGATGCGGTGCTAGTCCCGGTGCGGCCGACGCCGGATGACCTGCTGGCTGCGGCGCCGATTGC
>CALMVT010000263.1 GCA_937873175.1 uncultured Acetobacteraceae bacterium
AGTCGAGCCGCGGGTCCCGCTCATGCAGCCGCTTCATCGCGACCGGGCGGCCGTCAGTCCAGCCGTCCCTGCCCCTGGCCGACTGCTCGGCCACCTCGACCGCCCGCGTGTTCGGGTCCAGGAACCATGCCAGGCGCTTGGCCTTGTGCGGCCCCGGCCCCGACGCCGCCTTCGACGTGCCGGCGCCGAGAAAGGCGTCCAGGCTTTCCAGCGCGCGCTCCCAAGGCTGGCGCACCTGGATGATCTGCGTGAACGCGATCCCCACGTTCTGGCCGGCTTCGGACAGGTAGGCCTTATACGGCCCGGGCGACGCCGCCACGCTGGCCAGGATTTCGGCGTAGATGCGGGCGACCAGCGGCAGCTGGGCTTTCAGTTGCTCGAAGCGGGCATGGAGGTCGGCCTGGTGGGCGTGCGTGAGGTCGGGGTCCACGGCGTGCTCCGCCAGCGCCACGCAGGCGGCGGACAGCGGCTCGGCCGGCATCGCCGCACGCAACTGCCCCAAAAGCTCCCGTGCCTTCGGCTCGAGACCTTGGGCCAGCCAGAGCAGCGCCTGCAACGCCCGGAACCCGCCGGCATAGGCGGACGGGTTGGACAGTTCCGCATCAAGCCCGGCCTGCGCCTCCGCCTGCAACGCCGCATCGTTGGCGCGCAGCAGGGCCATCAGGAAGCACAGGCCGTGCACCCCGTCCAGGAACACCTTGCGCTTGCCGACCTGCTTCCGGTGCAGCTTCAGGGCGTCCCGGTAGTGCTGCAGCGCCTCCTCGTTGCGGCCCTGGAGGAACGCGACCGTGCCTTCAAACACTTGCCGGACCACACCGACAGGGTCGTCGACCGCCGCGATCCCGCGGTGCACGTCGTCCAGCTTGCCGGCGAGCAGGTCGAACAGCAGCAGCGCCGGCCGGACGGCGGCGAAGCTCCCCTCGTGCTGTTGCGCCCGGTAATGGTCGAGCAGCGTCGGCAGGTCGGGGCCGGGCACGCCGGTGCGCAGGAAGGCGGACAGCTTGGCGTCGAACAAGGCAAGCTGGATCACCGGGTGCCGGCTGGCCAGCCAGCCGGGCGCGAGCGGCAGCGCGGCAAACAACAGGCCCAGCAGGTCGGCCGCACGCGCCGCGCCGCATTTCTTGTCGTGCAGGTCCCAGTTCGTGCTGAAGGCGTCCGCATCGTTCGCATAGATCGCCAGGCGGATCAGGCGCCGCACCGCGTCGCAGTCGAGCTGCTCGCCAGACGAGTAGTAGGACGTGCTGCGCCGCGCCGGGAACGCCCGGAGAGCCGCAGCGACCAGCAGTTCGCCATCCGCGGAAGCGGCAGCGTCGACCGCCACGGGATGCAGCAGCGCCGGGGGACAGGCCAGGTCCTCAGCCAGCAGGCCCTGGCCCAGTAGCTCCTCCAGGGCAAGATTGACGGAACGCGACGACCACGCCTTGCCGTCGGGTGCGCGCAGCCCGGACTGGGTCAGGCAGTCCAGGAACGCTGTTTTGTTCGTGGGCAGGAACACCAGGCTCTTGAGGCGTAGAACCTGCTTGGAGCCGGTCGGCAGGCGTGCGTAGCGGTGCCAAAGATCGGCTTCGGACGGGAGTTTGCGGATGGCGGTCATGGGGCGGTTCAGGCTACCTGCGGCTCGGCTGGGGCTGACACATCTACATGAGGGCGCCGCTGGCCGCCACGCCGAGGGTGGCAGCACGGTCCGGACAAGACGAGCCGGTTCGAGGAGGGCCGCCTACTCCGCACGCGCCATACGAGGCCATTGTCGGACTTTGATGTGCGAGGCGGTGGGTTCGATCAGCGGCTCAGCGGCTCTCGCCCGAGAAGCCGGCGCTGAGTTCGGCGACGCGTTGCAGCGCCGCTGCCGGCAGCGGACCTTTCAGCACGGCTGCCAGCGCCGCCTCGAACTCGTCCACGCTCGCCATGCCGACCAGGATCGTGCCCATCGCGGGATGGGCAATGGCGAAGCCGATGGCAGCCTCCGGCAGCGAGGCGGCGAACCCCTCCGTCACCAGCGGCATCAGGCGGGCCGCCCGGCTCAGGTCGGCCTTGTAGGACAGCGCCGAGCCGATCGGCTCCGGTTCCGGACTGGCGACGGGGTGGCGGTGGGCCACACCGCTCAGGGCGCCTCCCGCCAGCACGCGGATGCCGACCACGCCGACGCGCGCCCGGCGCGTGCGCTCAAGTAGCTGGCCGTAGTCCTGCGCCGGGTAGTCAGGAGGCAAGGCGCTGCCGGCCGAAGGGTTCAGCATGTTGTAGGTGACCTGGGCGCTGCCGAACGCGCCGGCGTCGATGACCTGCTGCAGGGCCGCAGTCTCGCCGATAGCGGTCAGCCCAAGCAGCCGCAGCTTGCCGGCGGCGCGGAGCGCCTGGAAGGTGGGGACCACCTCCTCCAGCACCTGGCGCACGCTCAGGCTCTCGCCGCCTCCGGCCGTGGTGACGGCGTTGTGCAGGTGGAAGATGTCCACCTGGTCCCGCTGCAGGCGGCGCAGGCTGGCGTCGAGCGACGCCGCCACCGCCGCCGCGATGCGTCCGAACTCGGCCGGGCGCAGGCGCACCTTGGTGCCGACCAGGGCGTCCTTCGCTCCGAGCCGTCGCAGGATGCCGCCCAGGTGCTGTTCCGAAGCGCCATCGCCATACTGGACGGCGGTGTCGAAGTAGTTGATGCCCGCCTCCAGCGCGCGGGCAACGGCGCGCTCCTGGTCTGCGGCCGCACCACGCACCATCAGCCCGCCCACCGCCCCACAGCCGAAGCCGAGCAGCGAAACGGGCATGGCGTCCGGGCCGAAGGGACGTGTCTCGACGGGCATTGTTGCTTCTCCTCCTGCTCGGGCTGTCGCCGCTGCACCGATGGCCTTGCGCCGTTTGCGACCCGGAGGCCATCATCATGGCAGCCAAACCGGAAGTGCCAGTATGCCCGTCATCGTCGTGATCGCGCCAGGTGCCATGGGGGCTGCCGTGGGTGGGCGCCTCGTCGAGCACGGGGCGGAAGTGTGGACCGTGTTGACGGGCCGCAGCCCGGCGAGCGCGGCGCGGGCCAGGGCGGCCGGGATGATGGATGTCGATACGCGGCAGGTCGGCGCGGCGGACATCGTGCTGTCGATCGTGCCGCCTGGGGAAGCGCTGGCACAGGCCCGGTCCGTTTCGCCGGTGCTGCGCGAGGCGGCGCGCAAGCCTGTCTACGCCGACTGCAACGCCGTGAGCCCGCAGACGGTCGCGGCGATCGCGGCTGAGGTGGACGCCACAGGGGCTTGTTTCGTGGATGCCGGCATCATTGGCGGCCCGCCAAAGCCGGGCACGCCCGGTCCGCTGATCTACACCTCAGGCCCCCACGCGCCCGCAC
>CALMVT010000264.1 GCA_937873175.1 uncultured Acetobacteraceae bacterium
CCGAGCCGGATGTCCGCGACAATCCCGATGGCGTCGGGCTTTCCGTGTCGGATGCCGAAACAATGCTCGCGTGGCTGCGGAGCACGAAGCGCTAGCAGGGTTCTCTTGGCTGCGCCGCATCTGGAAGGTGTTTAGATGGGCGTGGCTGAGAATGGATGGGGGGCATGGTTGGTCGGCCTCGGGCGGTGGCGACGGTGGACGGTGTTGCGGAACGGGGACGCGCCGTTTTGTTGTCGGTGCCTGGCTAGACCAGCGGGCAGATCGCGCGTGCCTTTGGCCTGCCGCCGGACAGCATGCGGCGGCGGATGAGTGGCGCGCGCACCCGCAGGCTGGGCCGGCGCCGATCAAGAGCGAGGCGGCTTGGACGCTTGCGCGCGGGGTTCTGTCAGGCCGGGTGGCGGATCGGCCGAACCGGACCTTGCCGCGGTTGCAAGCCGAGCTGGTGGCGCGCAGCGGGCGCCTGATCTCCAAAGCGCAGCTCAGCAAGGCAAAGACGGGGGCAGATTGCGCCGCCCCGCCATGGCCTGCACGGGCGGCAGGACGCGCAGGCGGGAGCTGCTTGGCATGCTTGACCATGGCAGCGGCGAACTGATCGCGCATGTCAGCGCCAGCAAACGCCGCGCCGACTTCATCGCGCTGCTGGAAACGCCCGACTTGCGCCACGGACCGAAGCATGGGCGAGCCGCGGCGCCGGTCATGTCGGCGCAAACCGTCGGTTTCGCCTTGGCGCTTGACCACGGCCCGATCCACGCCGGCGGGCTCACCCGCGCAGCGATTGCCAAATGACCCTGGCTGACCATCGAGCGGTTGCCGAGATACGCGCCCGAGCTCGACAACATCGGGCGATCCCGGCGCGATCTCAAGCGCCACGTCCTCGTCCACCGCACCGTTCCATCCGTCGAGCACCTCGAACTTGCCATCAAGCACGCGACCATCGAACTCAGCTGCAAAAGGCGCCGCCGAATGTGGCACAATCAACGAATTGCTGCTTAGAAAGGGCCGGAGCCGCCCGGCATCACCTCAACGGCCCGCCTTGGGACATGATCCGATCAATGCCCACTTCCTGCTTGGACCGCGGGTCCGAAGGTTCCGACAAAGCCAACTAGCAGGGAGGGACATCCCGTGAAGCTCTTCATCAACACGACGTCGCCCTATGCCCGCATCGCGCGCATTGCGTTGTGGGAAAAAGGGTTCCGCGACATCGAGACGCGGATCGTCGATCCCTGGGGCGACGACGCGGACCTGCTGGCGGTCAACCCCGCGGCCCGCGTCCCGACCCTGGTCACCGACGACGGGCAGGCGCTCGCCGAAAGCCTGCTGATCGTCCTTTGGCTTGAAGCGGTCAGGCCCGAGCCGACGCTTCTCGGCGGCGACGCGGCGCGCGGCGTGGCGCGGGCGGGCACCGCCATGGGAGTGATCGACGCCGCGGTCCACACGCTGATCGGTCGCAAGATCGCGGGCCTTTCCTTTGATGGGTCGCCCGTCGGCCTGCGGCGGCAGCGGAGCATGATCGAGGGCCTGAAGCGGCTCGACGCCGACCTGTCCGAACCCGGCGACGGCACGCCAACCCTCGCCGCGATCACCGCCGCCGTGGCGCTCGACTACGTGCAGTTCCGCTTCCCGCAGGCTGGCTGGATACCGCCTGTGCCGCGGCTCGAACGCTTGCAGCAACGGATGCGGACGCGGCCGTCGGTCGAGCAGACCCGGCCTCACGCCTGAGCGGACGCGTCCGTGAGGCGTCCCGTCATGCTCCAACTTGACCCCAAGGGCGTTGGCCAACCAAGCTGAACGAGCCCGGAAGACTGTATTGCGCCCGAACCGGAAACGAAGGCAAGCCATGTGCCGCCAATCCGTCAGACTCCGCGCTCCACTTTCATGAGGGCCGGTCAATCCAGGCCGACCACTCATCCCCACCCGTCAGCCTGACAACCGGACATGTAGCATAGGTTGACAAGTTCTTGGCCTGACTCTGTGATGACCCAGGCAGGCAACGAACCGGTGCGGCGGAGGGGGCTGACATGAACGCCGGCAAGGAATGCCGCATCGTCCTCACGCGGACGTTGCCCGGTCCAGTGATCGAACTGTTCCACAACTCCTGCTCGTGCTTGGTCAACCCGGACGAACGGACGTGGGGCCGCGAGGAGATCCTGCGCCAGGTTCGTGAGCACGCGGCGGATGCGCTGCTCGTGATGGCGATGGACCGGATCGACGCCGGGCTGATCGAAGCGCTGCCCGACACGGTTCGGGTGATCGCGACCTTTTCCGTAGGCCACGACCACATCGACTTTGCGGCAGCGCGGGCGCGCGGCATCGCCGTGCTGTCCACGCCCGACGTGCTCAGCGACGCAGTGGCGGACCTGGGCATGCTGCTCCTGCTTGGCGCGGCCCGGCGCGCCTTTGAGGCGATGCGCCTGATCTACGGCCGCACCTGGACCGGCTGGTCGCCGACGCAGATGATCGGGCGGGACGTGTCGGGAGGGCGGCTCGGCATCGTCGGCATGGGGCGGATCGGCCGGGCAATCGCCCGCCGCGCCCGGCACGGCTTCGGGATGGAGATGCACTACCACAACCGCACCCGCCTTGCCGCCGGGCTGGAGGACGGGGCCACCTTCCACGCGCGGCTCGACGACCTGCTGCCGCTCAGCGACTTCCTGATGCTCGCCGCGCCGGCGACGCCGGACACGCGCGGGCTCCTGAATGCCCGCTCCATCGACAAGCTCCCGAACGGCGCGGTGGTCGCCAACGTGTCGCGCGGCGACCTGGTGGACGACGAGGCGCTGATCGCCGCGCTCGGCAGCGGCCGGGTGATGGCGGCGGGCCTCGACGTGTTCAACGGCGAGCCGGCCATCCACGAGGGCTATCTCGGCCTGCCCAACCTGTTCCTGCAGCCCCACCAGGGCAGCTCGACTATCGAGACGCGCCTGCCGATGGGCACGCTGCTGCTGGACAGCGTCGCCCGCGTCCGCGCCGGCGAAACCGTCGCCAACCGGCTCGCCTGACCGTCCGGAGCCTGCCCGCCATGTTCCAGCACCTCGCACCCGGCACCTTGTTCTCCCTCCAAGGCCGGGTCGTGTTCATGACGGGCGGCGCCGGCGGGATCGCCGCCGGGCTGGCGCAGGGCTTCGCGGCTGCGGGGGCCAGACTGGTGCTGGTGGATCGCAACGAAGCCGTGGAGGCGCGGGCCGAACAGCTCCGCGCCGCCGGCGCCGTGGTTGCGGCGCAGGTTTTCGACATCACGGAGGAAGCGGCGGTGGCCGAAGCCATCGGGCGCACGAAGCGCGACCTCGGTCGGCTCGACGTGGTGGTGAACAACGCCGCCGTGATCGTGCGCAAGCACATGCTGGAGCTTTCGCTGGCGGAATGGAGGCGCGTGCTCGACATCGACGTGGCCGCCTGCTTCAGCGTGGCGCAGCAGGCGGCCCGGGTGATGGTGGAACAAGGGAGCGGGCGCATCATCAACCTTGGCTCGATCATGGGCCAGGTGTCGCGGCCGCTGCTCGCGCCCTACGTGACGGCGAAGAACGCCATTCACGGCCTCACCCGCGCCATGGCCGCCGATCTGGGCGGCACGGGGGTGACGGTGAACGCCCTGGCGCCGGGCTACACGGCGACGGAGTTCAGCCAAGCCAACGTGGCGGAGTTCCACGACTTCGTTCGCGACTGGACCCCGGCACGCCGATGGGGGACGCCCGAGGACCTGTGCGGCGCCGCCCTGCTGCTTGCCTCGGATGCCGGGGCGTACATCAATGGCCAGGTGATCTACGTTGACGGCGGCTTCCTGGCTGTGACGCGATGAAAACCTGTCAGTCAGATTGACAGGCAACAGACCGACAACCTAAAAATTCAGAAGACTTCCTGGGGAGGAAGCGGCAATGACGCAAAGCGTCGCGGAAACGTCGGCCGCGCGGCTGGCGGGTACTGCCGAGACCGGAGAAGCCGTGCACGCGGTCGCCCCGGTGTCGCTGGTCGGGACGTTGCCCGTGCTGGGGCCAACAACAGCGCGGCGAGTGTTCCGTCACCCGGCCGTCACCTCCGCCCTCTCCTTCGCCTGCTTCATCCTTGCCTGGTGGGCGGTTGCCGTCTGGACCGCAAGCCCGATCCAGCTCCCGTCCCCTCCCGCCGTTGCTTCGGCCCTCATCGATCTGGCGCAGGACGGGGAGCTGTTCGACAACGTGTCGGTCAGCTTTGTCCGCCTGCTGATCAGCATGGCTGCCGCCGCCCTGCTAGCCTTGCCGCTCGGCTTCTCCATGGGTCTCAGCGAGCGGGTGAACAGCTACGTCGACCCGCTGCTGGAAATGCTGCGCCCAATCTCCGGCATTGCTTGGATCCCGCTCGGCCTTTTCATCTTCGGCATCGGCGGAACGCTGCCCGTGTTCATCATGGCCTATGTCGCCTTCTTCCCCATGCTGCTGAACACGGTCGCGGGCGTGCGCGGGAGCGACCGCAAGCTCGTGGCGGCCGCGCGCACCATGGGCGTCAGCCCCTTGCGGATCGTCCGCCTGGTCGTGCTGCCCGGCGCGCTGCCGACCATCATCGTGGGCGTGCGCATCGCCTTTGCCGGCGCCTGGGCCGCCATCATCGCCGCCGAGCTGATAGGCTCGCCCTCCGGGCTAGGCTTTGCGATCGAGTGGTATCGGGAGCTGCTGATGAGCCCCAACGTTTTCGCCTACATCATCGTGGTCTCTGCCGTCGGCTACACCTGCGACCTGCTGCTGCAACTGCTCCGGCGCCGGCTGACGCCCTGGGCCAGCGGAGCGGAGCTGGCATGAGCGATGGCCTGGCAGGCGCACTGGCACCGCGGCCGGAGCCGCGCTGGGCCACACCCGCCCGCGGCGCCGCGCTCCCTTTGCTGCTGCTTGCTGCTTGGCAGGCATGGGCGACGACGCAGCCGGACATCACGCGGGCACCCTCGCCGGTCCAGGTGGCGGCGACCTTCGTGCGGCTCACCGCGAGCGGCGACCTGCCGGTATCCCTCCTGCAAAGCCTCGGCCGCGTCCTGGGCGGGTTCGCGGCGGCGCTGGTGCTCGGCATCGTGCTGGGGATCGCCATGGGCACCAGCCGGACGGTGCGCGCGGCGGTCGAGCCAATCGTCGAGAGCTTCCGCCCCGTGGCGCCGATGGCGGTCCTGCCCATCGCCATCCTGTGGTTCGGCACGGGGACGCCCGCGGCCTTGTCCATCGTGGGCTACGCCGCCTTCTTCCCGCTGCTGCTCAACACCGTGCACGGCGTTTCGCAGGTGGACCGCACGCTGCTGCAGGCGGCGCGCACCATGGGGGTGCCGCGCCTGCGCATCCTGCGCAAGGTGGTGCTGCCGGCGTCCCTCCCCAGCATCCTGCTCGGCGCCCGCCTCGCGCTTGGCGTCGCCTGGACCGCGATCATCGCCGCCGAGCTTGCGGTGGGCGCCAAGTCCGGCGGCGGCGGCTCGGGCGGGATCGGGGCGATGATGTTCGTCTTCTACGCCTACAGCATCGACCTCAACGGCATCGTGGCCTGCATGATCGTGATCGGCTTGGTGGCCCTGGCCATCGACCGGCTGTTCCGCGGCCTTGAGCGCCGCCTCACCCCATGGAGGCATTGATCCGTGGAAGCACCTGGCACCACCGACCCCAAGCTGCGCTTAAAGGGGGTCGCCAAGGCGTTCACGGCGCCCCGCACGCTGAAGCGCACGCTGGCCGTGACGGGCGTGGACCTCGCGGTCGAGGCCGGGGAGTTCATCTGCATCGTCGGCCCGTCCGGCTGCGGCAAGTCCACGGTGATGAACATGATCGCCGGGCTTGACATGCCGAGCTCGGGCACGATCGAGATCAACGGCGTCCCGGTCGCCGGGCCGGGCGCGGACCGCGGCGTGATGTTCCAGGACTACGCGCTGTTCCCCTGGCTCACGGTCGAGGA
This sequence comes from uncultured Acetobacteraceae bacterium, assembly GCA_937873175.1. Lineage (GTDB taxonomy): Bacteria > Pseudomonadota > Alphaproteobacteria > Acetobacterales > Acetobacteraceae > CAHJXG01. The sequence goes on from CALMVT010000264.1 coordinate 5,893, forward strand.
GAACATCGGCTTCGGCCTGCGCAACGGCACGCCGGGGAACGGCTTGAGCCGCGGGGAGGTCGAGGCGCGGGTGCGCGAGCACGTCGAGCTGGTGCAGCTTGCCGGCTCGGAGACCAAGTACCCCCACCAGCTTTCGGGCGGGATGCGGCAGCGCGTGGCGCTGGCGCGCCTGCTCGCCAACGGACCGGACGTGCTGCTGATGGACGAGCCGCTGGGCGCGCTCGACGCGCAAACCCGGCTGATCCTGCAAACGGAGCTGCTGCGCATCTGGGGCGAAACGGCGCCGCAGGCCGCGCGCAAGACCGCGGTGTTCATCACGCACGACATCGAGGAAGCGGTGTTCCTCGCCGACCGCGTGGTGGTGATGAGCCGCCACCCGGGCCGGGTGCGCGCCGTGATCCCGGTGGACCTGGCGCGGCCGCGCGACGAGCACATCCGGGCGACGCCGCGCTTCGGCCAGCTTTCAGAAGAAATCTGGGGGCTGATCCGCGCGGAAGCCTACGAGGCGATCGCGTGAGCGAACAAGACCAAGAAGGAAGGACGTTCATGCTCCATTTCGGGATCGGGCGGCGCTCGCTGCTCCTCGGCGCGGGCGGCGCCACGCTGGCGTCCCCCTGGGTGGCGCGGGCGCAGGGTGGGCGCGATGCAGCGAAGGTCTCGGTCGGGCGCATCCCGTGGTCGGCCTACAACTCGCCGATGACCCAATACATGATCGAGAACAAGCTTTACGAGAAGCGCGCAGCCGAGCTGGGCTTCGACCTGGCCGTCGATTGGCGCGACTACCCAACGGCGCTGCCGATGGTGGAGGCGGTCGTCGGCAACAACCTCGACATGGGCATGTGGGGCAACACGCCCATCATACGCGCCCTTTCAAACAAGCTGCCGATCAGCCTCATGGTGGTGGGCGAGGGGCACCTTCGCCTGGTGCTGGCGACGCGCAAGGGCTCGCCGATCCGCACCATGGAGGACATCAAGGGCAAAACGGTGGGTGCGCTGCTGGGCGGCGACCCGTTCAATGCCCTGTCGCAGATGATGCGCTGGGAGCTGGGCAGCGCCAACCCGCGCGACCACGGCATCAAGATCGTCAACACGCCCACGCTGGCCCAGGCGGCGCAGGTGCCCAACGGGATGGACGCCGCCATCGCCGTCTACCCGGCGTTTCTTGCCGCGGAAAGCACCGGCACCGTCGGGATCATGAACTCCTTCGGCTACACGGAAGACTATTACAAGGGTCCGGCCGGTGAGGGCGGCGGCCACATGCTGCCCTCGGTGAAGAAGTCGCCCTTCTTCCCGGACGGCTACTACCTCCACCGCTCCTTCTGGCTGGTGAACAACGGCCTGCTCGACCGCAACCCGAAGCTGGTTCTGGCCTTCCTGATGGCGCAGCAGGACGCGGTTTCGGCGCTGGCGGCCAAGGATGCCGGGGCGGTTTCCCAATTGGTGAAAGAGTATTGGAAGCTCGATCCGGTCCAGGGCGCCAAGGTGGTCAACGACGACGTGGTCGGGAAGCGCGGCTGGATCTGGCCCACGGAGGCCGATGCCCGCGCCGTGCTGGAAACCTCGAAATACCTGGTCGATGCCAAGATGATTCCCGCGCCCCTGGGCTGGGCGCAGGTGAAGGACTCGTTCCGGCGCACCGCCCCCCTGGTAAAGGAAGCCTTCGACCGGCTGGGCGGCACGCCCGCGGAAGGCGAGTTCACGCGCAAGGATGCCGGCGACCTGCGCGGGCGGCCGGTTTGGGAAATCGAACGCTGAGCCGACATAACCTGACCACGGAAACGGGAGCAGAAACGACATGAAAGTGGGATTCATCGGGGTCGGCGTGATGGGCGGGCCCATGGCGCTGAACGTGCTCAAAGGCGGGCACGCGCTTACCGTGTTCGACATCGACAAGGCGGCGGTGCAACGGATGGCGGATGCCGGCGCCACCGCGGCACCCTCGGCCAGGGAACTAGGGGCTGCCAGCGAGGTGGTGGTCACCATGCTGCCGGAACCGAGGCACGTGCGCGAGGCGCTGCTCGGCCCGGACGGCGCCGCCGAGGGCCTCAAGCCCGGCAGCGTCGTGATCGACATGAGCACGATCGACCCTCTTTCCTCCCGGGCCATCGCCGCGGACCTCAAGGCGCGCGGCATCGACATGGTGGACAGCCCGGTGGGCAAGACCTCCGAGCACGCGGCCACCGGAACCCTGACGCTGATGGTCGGCGGCGAGCCGGGCGTGATCGAGCGGGTGAAGCCGGTGCTCGACTGCATGGGCAGCGAAACCTTTCTGTGCGGCGGCGTCGGCGCCGGCCACGCCATGAAAACGGTGAACAACCTGCTCGCCACCACCATCATGGCGGCCAACACCGAGGCGCTGGCGATCGGCACGAAATGCGGGCTGACGCTTGAGCTGATGATGGAGGTCATGAAAACCACCATGGCGAACAACGCCCAGTTCACCGTTGCGATGCCGAAAAAGGCGTTCAAGGGCGACGACGCGCCGGGCTTCACCGTCAAGCTCGCCTGCAAGGACGTGCGCCAGGCCGTGGACCTGGCGCGCGCCCAGGGCTTCGAGGCCCATGTCGGCGCCGGCTGCCAGCGGACATTGGAGGAGGCGATGGACAAGGGCTTCGCCGCCCGCGACACCGCGGCCCTGATGCGGGTCCGCGAGGACCAGCTCGGCATCCAGGTGCGCCAGGCCGATCCCGCGCTGAAGCAGGTGGCCTGACCCCTTGCCCGGCGGCGGCGGCATGGCGACGTTTCTCGGTTTCCGCCGGGCAGACGGGCAGGTGGGGGTCCGCAACCACCTGCTCGTCCTGTCCGCCGGCGGGCTGACCGGGCAAACGGCGCGTCGCGTCGGCGCGGCGCTGGCCGGCGCCGTCGTGGTGGTGCTGCCGCACGGTTCCGGGCTGGTCGGGCGGGACCTGGCCGTCCAGCGCCGAGCCATCGCCGGGCTTGCGACCCATCCCAACGTGGGCGCCTGCGTGCTGCTGGGCGACAATCCGGCGGTGATGGCGCAGGCGGCCGCGGACATCGCGCCAGGGCGGCGGCCGTACGAATGCCTCACGCTGGACGATTGCGGCCATGACGGGCTGGCGCTGACCGACCGCGCAGTGCGGGCCGGCGCGCGGCTGCTCCGGCAGATCTCGCGCGAGCGGCGCAGCGCGGAGCCGGTGTCGGCGCTGGGCATCGGGCTAGAATGCGGGCGGTCCGACCCAAGCTCGGGCCTGGTGGCCAACCCGCTGCTCGGCCTTGCCGCCGACTGGCTGATCGACGAAGGCGGCTGGGCGGTGCTGGGCGAGACGCTGGAATGGCTGGGGGCCGAACACTTGCTGGCCGGGCGGGCGCGCACGCCCGAGGCGGCCGCGGCGATCGAGGGCGCCGTGCTGGAACGCGAGCGGATCGCGGTGGCGGCGGGGCTTGACCTCCTGGGCAGCAACCCGGGGCCGACCAACATCGCCGCCGGGCTGTCCACCATCGAGGAGAAGTCGCTTGGCAGCATCGCAAAAAGCGGGTCGCGGCCGATCGAGGGCCTGCTTGAGTATGGCGAGACGCCGCGGCATCCCGGGCTTTGGACCATGGACGCCTCGGCCTACGCGCCGGAGTCCCTGACCGGCTTCGTGGTGTCGGGAGCGCAGTTGCTGCTTTTCACCACGGGGGTCGGCAACCCCTACGTCAGCGCGCTGTCGCCCACGATCAAGCTGAGCGCCAACCCGGACACCTGCAGGACCCTCGCCGACCAGCTCGATTTCGACGCAAGCAGCGTCTTTTCCGGGCGTGAGAGCCTGGCCGAAGCGGGGGAGGCACTGTGCCGCCGCGTGGTCGCCGTTGCCTCGGGGGAAGCGACTTGGGGGGAGATCACCAGGGAAGGGGACGAGGTGCTCAGCCGCTTCGGCCAAGCACTGTGAGCGGCGGCGCGGACGCGATCCGCTTGTCGCCGGAGGACAACGTCGCCACCGTGCTGCGCCCCGTTTCCGCCGGGGAAGACATCCAGGTGCGCTGCGGCGTGGAGGTGACCACCCTGGCCGCCGCCGACGCCATTCCGATGTGCCACAAGATCAGCCTGTTGCCGATCAAGGAGGGCCATATGGTCATCAAGTACGGGCAGAGCATCGGCGAAGTGCGGGCGGCGGTCGGCCCAGGACGGCACGTCCACGTCCACAACCTGCGAAGCGCCCGGGCGAGGGCGGCACCATGAACGGCGGCGACTTCCCCGCCGCGGCGCGCGGCCGGCTGGCGGACCACGCCTACAACGTCCTGCTGCACAAGATCGTCACCGGCGAGTTCAGCCAGGGCGACCCGCTGCCGTCCGAGAATGAGCTTTGCGCCCTGTTCGCGGTATCCCGCCCGGTGGTGCGCGAGGCGCTGAAGCGGCTGCGGGCGCAGGGCGTGATCGTGTCCCGCCGCGGCGCCGGCTCCTTTGTGCAGAACAGCCAACTGGAGGAAATCTCGTCCGCGCAGGTGGTCCGCAAGCAGCGCGAAATGCTGGACAACCTGGAGTTCCGCAGCGCCATCGAGCCGCAGGCCGCGGCGCTGGCAGCCGAGCGCCGGCTCGACTCCGACCTGGACGCCATCCAGGAGGTGATCGGCCGCTACGCCCGCGCGGCCCTTGAGGGCAGCCCGGCGGCGCATCTCGACTTCCGCTTCCACCTCGCGGTGGCCGGCGCCTCGCGCAACGGGCGCTTCGTGGACGCGATCCGCGCCGTCGAGCAGGACATCTCGCACGGCGTGAACCTGTCGCGCTTCCTGTCGCGCTTCGCCCACCTGGAGCGCAGCCGCAGCGTGCTGGCCGACCACACGCGCATCCTTCTCGCGATCCGGCATCGGCGGCCCGAGGAAGCGCGCCGGGCCATGCGCGCGCACCTGGAGCATGCCCGGCTCCGGATGATCGAGGCGCAACCCGCGCTCGCGCATTCAGCCTAGCAAGACATTCAGCCTGGCAAGGAAGGACAACGCCATGCCCGCCTACGTCATCAACGACATGGAGGTCACCGACCCCGAACTGCTGGAGGAGTACAAGAAACTTGCCCCGGCGACGGTGGAGCAGTTCGGCGGCCGGTTCCTCGTGCGCGGGGGCGCGCTCGGCGTGCTGGAAGGGGCGTGGCGCCCGAAGCGGCTGGTGATCCTTGAGTTCCCCGATCGGGCGCGGGCAGAGGCATGGGCTAACTCGGCGGAATACGCGCCGGCCAAGCAGGTCCGCCAACGCGCTTCCCGCTCCAACATCATCGTCGTCGAGGGCGCGGCGCCCCCGCCGGCCGCAGCGGAAACCAACCCATGACCCGGCCCTGCACCGAGCGCCTCGGCATCCTGAAGAAGCGCGAGGACGCGGTGCACGAGCAGTTCGTCCAGCACTGGATGGGCACGCACGCGACACCGTGCAAGAAGCTGCCAGGCCTGCGCCGCTACCCGGTGAACCTGGTGAACCGAGAGCGCTTCAGCGCCTTCGGCCATGACGGCTTTTCCGAGCTGTGCGACTCCGAGGAGGATCTGCTCGCCGACCTGCCGACCGTCACCGCGCAGGTCGATCCGATCATCTCGGGCGAAAAGCAGATGCTTCGGTTTTGATGCGGAACCGGAACAGTTCATGGGAGGGAATGGAATGAGGCTTGCAGGCAAGACCGCAATCGTGACTGGCGGCGGGGGCGGCTTCGGCGAAGGCATCGCCAAGCGCTTCATCGAGGAAGGCGCCAAGGTCGCCGTGGTTGACCTCCGCGGCGACGCGGCGGAGCGCGTGGCGGGGGGCCTGGGGGGCGAGGCAATCGCCCTGCAGGCCGACGTGGGCGCCGCCGCGGATGTCGCGCGCGTGGTGAAAGAAACGACGGCCAGGCTGGGCACGCCCGGCATCCTGGTGAACAACGCCGGCACCACGCACAAGAACAAGCCGCTGCTGGACGTGGGCGAGGACGAGTTCGACCGCATGTTCCGGGTAAACGTGAAGTCGATCTACCTGTTCGTGCGCGAGGTCGCGCCGGTGATGCGCGAGAATGGCGGCGGGGTGATCTTGAACGTCGGTTCCACCGCCGGCATCCGGCCGCGGCCCGGCCTCACCTGGTACAACGCCACCAAGGGGGCGGTGAACCTGGTGTCGAAGTCGCTCGGCGTCGAGTTGGCGCCGTGGAAAATCCGGGTGAACTGCATCTCGCCGGTGATGGGCGAGACCGGGCTGCTCGAAGACTTCATGGGGGTGCCGGACACGCCGGAGAACCGGGCGAAGTTCATCACCACCATCCCGCTCGGCCGCATGTCGCGCCCGTCCGACATCGCCAACGCGGCGCTGTTCCTGGCCTCAGACGAGGCCGAGTTCATCACCGGGGTGGATTTCCCCGTGGATGGGGGGCGGACGGTTTGACACCGGCGAGCCGCCCCGCTGGTTTCCGTGCGCCGGGTTGGCCGGCATGATCCTGCGCCGGGTCGGGACCCAGCGGGACATCCTCGGCGAATCTCCGGTCTGGGACGCAGAGGAGCAGGCGCTGTTCTGGGTGGACATCCGCCGCCCGGCGCTGCGCCGGCTCGACGAGGCGAGCGGCACCGTCGAAACGCGGGCGATGCCGGACCTGGTCGGCTCGGTGGCGCTCGCGGGCAAGGGCCGGTTGCTCGTCGCCTTCGGGGGCGAGGTCGCGCTCTTCGACTGGGCCTCAGCACGGTTCGAGACGCTGCCGGACCGGCCTCCGGGCCATCGCTTCAACGACGGGCGCTGCGACCGGCAGGGCCGCTTCTGGGTCGGCACCATGCACAACCACTCAAGGGCGCCGGACGGTACGCTGTTCCGGCTCAACGGGGCCAGCCTGTTGCCGATCTGGAACGGCATCAGCATTCCGAACAGTCTGGCCTGGAGCCCGGACGGGCGCACCATGTACTTCGCTGATTCGCTGCGCCACGCCATCGCGGCCCATGCCTACGACCCGGCCACGGGCCTGCCGGGCGCGGGCCGCGACATCGTGCAGACGGCGGAGCCTGGTTTCCCGGACGGCTCGACGACCGACGCCGAGGGCTTCCTGTGGAATGCCGAGTTCAACGCCGCCCGCCTGGTCCGCTACGCCCCGGACGGGCGGGTGGATCGCGTGGTGCCCACCCCGGTTGACCGGCCCACGAGCTGCGCATTCGGCGGGCGGAACCTTGAGACCCTTTTTGTCACCACCACCAGCCAGGCGATGAGCGAGGCCGACCTGCGGAACAATCCCCTGGCCGGCGCGCTGCTGGCCTTTGAACCCGGCGTTCCCGGCCTGCCCGAGCCTGTCTGGAGGCCAAGCGCATGATCCGCATCGCCCGCGTCGAGGCTTTCGCCTTCCGCGTGCCGATCGCGGCTCCGATCAAGGTCGCCTTCGGCACCTTCCGCGACCGCCCCGCCGTTTACATCCGCGTCACCGACGCAGACGGGGTGGAAGGCTGGGGCGAAGCCTGGTGCAACTGGCCTTCGGTGGGCGCCGAGCACCGGGCGCGGCTCGCGGCCGATTTCGGCGAGCGGATCGTCGGGCGGGACATCGCCGAGCCTGGCTACGTGTTCCGCGCGCTCGGCGCCGAGCTGGACGTGCTGGTGCTGCAAACCGCCGAGGTGGGCCCGATCGCCCAAGCCCTGGCCGGGATCGACATCGCGGTCTGGGACCTGTTCGCCAGGAAGCAGGGCGTCCCGCTTTGCCGCCTGCTGCGCGGCGAGGCGGCGGGCAGCGTTCCGGTCTATGCCACCGGCATCAACCCGGACGGGCCGGAGCGCTTCGCGCTGGCCCGGCAGGCTGAAGGGCACCGCGCCTTCAAGCTGAAGATCGGCTTCGGCCAGGCGCTCGACCTTTGCAATGTCCGCGCGCTCCGCCAGGCGTTGGGCGGGGAGGCGGAGCTGATGGTGGACGCGAACCAGGCGCTCGACTTGGAGGAAGCGCTACGGGTTTCCGAGCTGCTCGCCCCCTTTGGCCTGCGCTGGCTTGAGGAGCCGCTGCGCGTCGATCGCCCGGCGGCGGAATGGGAGCGCCTGGCCAGGGCCTCGCGCACCATGCTCGCCGGCGGCGAGAACCTGCGCGGCGCCGATCTCCTCGCAGCGGCGGGCGGCGAGGTGCTGCGGGTGATCCAGCCCAACATCACCAAATGGGGCGGCATCACCGGCAACGCCCCCGTGGCGGCCGAAACGGTGAAGCGCGGCAAGTCCTTCTGCCCGCACGTTTTCGGCGGCGGCGTCGCCCTGCTGGCCTCGCTCCACCTCCTCGCGGCGGCCGGCGGGGATGGCACGCTGGAGTTCGACTGCCATCCCAACGCGGCGCGCGCGCTCGTGGTGAGTTCGCTGCTTCCGGTGCAGGACGGGCGCGTGCCGGTGCCGGACGGGCCGGGGCTTGGGGCAGCGCCGGACCTCCATGCGCTGTCCCGCTTCCGGACCTGGCCCGCGTGACCGCCGTGCCCCCTTCCCGGACCGCACGGCGCGCAAGCCATAGGCACGGCCGCCCAGCCGGGCCCAGGCATACGTGCGGCCCATGGGCGGCGCATGAAGATTGTATTGGACGGGGGCGGAAGACTCCCAAATGAACCGAAACGCGCCTGGGGCAAGGAGACGAGCATGAACGTCCACCAGAACTTCATCGGCGGCGCCTGGACGCCGGCCGACGCCACCATCCCGGTGATCAACCCTTCGGACGGCCAGGTGATGGGCGAGATCGCCCGCGGCGGCGGCGGCGAGATCGACCACGCGGTGCAGGCCGCCGAACGGGCGATGGGCGGCGAATGGGGCCGGCTCGACGCCACGGCCCGCGGGCGGCTGCTGATCAAGCTGTCCGAGCTGATCAAGCGCGACGCGGAAATGCTGGCCCGTATGGAAAGCGAGGATGTCGGCAAGCCGATGTCGCTCGCCCGCAGCGACGCCGCGGTGTGCGCCCGCTACTTCGAGTATTACGGCGGGGCGGCCGACAAGGTGCACGGCGACACTATCCCGTTCCAGAACGGCTACACGGTGATGACCGTATACGAGCCGCACGGCGTGGTCGGCGTGATCGTGCCCTGGAACTACCCGATGCAGATGACTGGGCGCTCCGTGGCGCCGGCGCTTGCCATGGGCAACGCGGTGGTGCTGAAGCCGGCGGAGGACACCTCCTTGACCGCGCAGGCCTTGGCGCACTTGGCCGAGGAGGCCGGCTTCCCGGAGGGCGCCCTCAACGTGGTGACCGGCCTGGGCGAGGAAGCGGGCGCCGCGTTGGCCGGGCATCCCGGCATCCACCACATCTCCTTTACCGGCTCGCGCGAGGTCGGCTCCTTGATCCAGGCCGCGGCGGCGCGCAACACCATCCCCGTGACGCTGGAACTCGGCGGCAAGTCCCCGCAGATCGTGTTCGCCGACGCGGACCTGGCGGAGGCGGGCAGCGTCATCACCAAGGCGATCACGCAGAATGCCGGTCAGACCTGCTCCGCCGGCTCCCGCGTGCTGGTCGAGGACGCGGTATACGACCGCTTCGTGGCCGACTTAGCACAGCGGTTCGGCGCCTTGCGCGTCGGCTCCGCCTTGCAGGATCTCGACCTCGGCCCGGTGGTGAACCGCAAGCAGTGCGAGCGGGTGCAGTCCTACATCGACCTCGCCAAAAGCGAGGGGCTGCCGATCCTGGCGGAGGGCCAGCTTGGCTCCAACCTGCCCGGCGAAGGCTTCTACGTCCGCCCGACCCTGATCGGCAACGTGCCGCCCGGCCATCGGCTGGCGCAGGAGGAGATTTTCGGCCCCGTGCTGGTCGCCATCCGCGTCAAGGACGAGGAGGAGGCGCTGCGCGTCGCCAACGCCACCGAGTACGGCCTCGCCGCCGGCATCTGG
>CALMVT010000265.1 GCA_937873175.1 uncultured Acetobacteraceae bacterium
AAAAGGGACTTCAAGGACTACGCAGAAGCCTAAGCCACGTTGAAGCGCAGCATGCCATGTCGTGCCTCCTCCGCCCGCTCGCTCTTTCGAAAGTCCAAATTCGCGTAGTACGCTGGTGGCGACGGGCATGGGGAAAAAGGGGCAGCGGCGCTCCCGCGTCTGCCGGCCCCGCTTTCACCAGCCGCTCGTAGAGCGTACAAGCGAAGCGCCACACGCCGACGCACTGCACGGCGGCGAAAGGCGCTGACGCTCCGCCCTAAAAAGGCCGCAGCCGCCAGAATAGGCCAAGCAGATGACGGCTGGTATCACCCGGTGCAGGGTTCCGGCTTTGTATGACTCGACCGCGGCACCTTTTAAGCTTTGGGTATTCACAACGGCTTGGCAATACACCAGCGGCTGGACTGCAAGGGCATCATCCAAGACCAACGGCGCGCCGCGCGTAGTGGAGGGCCAAAGATGATCTGGCGCAGCATGTTCGTTGAAGCAGAGGTGGACATCGCAGCCCTGGCCTTTGGCCTCGCGGGCGCTTTGAATGCGGACGTGGCGCGGGTCGCAGTCGTGGCAGACATGCCCGATGGGTGGCCCGAATGGGTGGAGGGGTATGAGGTAGTGGCCGAGACTCGACCCGCACGTGGCGAGGCACGAATGCTGGTGACGCTGTTCCTGTTCCGCGACCCTGCGGCAGTGGAACGGGTGAACGACGGGGCCGTGATGCAAGCCTTGGCCGACCGCCTGGGCTGCGCCGTGCTTCTGCCCGACGAAGCCGACACGGACCCGTTCAACTACCTGCGCTTCCGCCCGGGGAGCGCCGCAGATCGGGTCAGCCTCGATCCAGACGCGCTGGACGAAGATCCCCCGCGCGTCGTGGTGTTCGGCCCCGCCCACGGCAAAGGCGGCTCTCGGTTGACGGTCCGTTGACCCCGCCCATCTCAAGCCATAGGAACACACGATACCCTTGCTCGGAGCTGACCACCCCATGGCCGCACTATGAAGGATGTCCGGGACGCGCTGATGGTGGCGTACACCAGCGACGGCAAGACCGTGCGCCGCCCGCTTTCGCCACATCTGCAGATCTACGCGCCGCAGATAACGTCGATCCTGTCGATCATGAACCGCGTGACCGGGATCGCGCTGTCCGTGGGCACCCTGCTGCTGGTGTGGTGGCTGGTCGCCGCCGCTAGCGGGCCAGGCGCGTTCGCGGCCGTGCAGGGCTTCGTCGCCTCGCCGGTTGGGCTGTTCGTGCTGTTCGGCTGGACGACGTCGCTGCTGTTCCACTTCTTCAACGGCATCCGGCACCTGGCCTGGGACGCCGGCTTCGGCTTCGACCTGCCGCAGACATACACGAGCGGTTGGGCCGTGGTGATCGCGACCGCGGTCAGCACCGTGCTGGTTTGGGCCGTTGGCCTTTGGCTGCTGTGAGGGGCTGAGACCATGCGGGAAAGCATTTCCATCAACGTGCGCCGCAGCCAGCTCGGCCGGGCGCGCGGCGTCGGCGCCGGGCACTCGGGGGTCGGGCATTGGCGCAGCGAGCGGATCACCAGCATCGCGCTGGTGCCGCTGACGTTGTGGTTCATCTATGCGATGCTGCATTTGGTGGGGGCGCCGCAGCCCGCCGTCGCGGCCTGGGTCAGCAACCCCATCAACGCGACCTTGCTCCTGGTGCTGATCTTCGTGACGTTTCAGCACATGCACCTGGGATTCCAGGTCATCTGCGAGGATTACGTGTCCAACAAATGGCAGATGACCCTGATGATCCTGGGCGCCAAGGCGGTTTCGCTCGTGCTTGGATTGCTGGCCAGCGTTGCGGTTTTGAAGCTGGCGTTGACCTAGGCTGCGTCTGGCTGAACCCGCGTTCGACGCCATATTGCTGTTATCTCTACTGGGGCGAGTTCCATGAACGCGATCACCATGCCATCGGCACGGGCCTACAATGTCATCGACCACACCTATGACGTCGTGGTGGTGGGCGCGGGCGGTGCCGGGCTGCGCGCGACGCTCGGGATGGGCGCCGCCGGGCTGCGGACCGCGTGCCTGACCAAGGTGTTCCCGACCCGCAGCCACACCGTCGCGGCGCAGGGCGGCATCGGCGCGGCGCTGGGCAACATGGGGGAGGACGACTGGCGTTGGCACATGTACGACACCGTGAAGGGGTCGGACTGGCTAGGCGACCAGGACGCCATCGAATACATGTGCCGCGAGGCGATTCCCGCGGTGTATGAGCTGGAGCACTACGGCGTGCCGTTCAGCCGGACGGAGGATGGCCGCATCTACCAGCGCCCGTTCGGCGGGCACATGAAGGATTACGGCAAGACCCCGGCGATGCGCGCCTGCGCCGCCGCCGACCGCACCGGCCACGCGATCCTGCACACGCTGTATCAGCAAAGCCTGAAGCACGAGGTCGAGTTCTTCGTCGAGTATATCGCGCTCGATCTCCTGATGGACGAGGAGGGCGCTTGCCGCGGCGTTATGGCTTGGTGCCTGGAAGACGGCTCCATGCATCGGTTCCGCGCGCAGACCGTCGTGCTCGCCACGGGCGGCTACGGCCGAGCCTACTTCAGTTGCACCAGCGCGCACACCTGCACCGGCGACGGCAACGGCATGGCGATCCGCGCCGGCATTCCCATGCAGGACATGGAGTTCGTGCAGTTCCACCCGACCGGCATCTACGGCTCCGGCTGCCTGATCACCGAAGGGTCGCGCGGGGAAGGGGGCTATCTCACCAACTCCGAGGGCGAGCGGTTCATGGAGCGCTACGCGCCGACCGCCAAGGACCTGGCCAGCCGCGACGTGGTGTCCCGCTCCATGACGTTGGAGATCAACGCCGGGCGCGGCGTCGGCGCGAACAAGGACCATATCCACCTGCACCTGGAGCACCTGGGCGCCGACCTGCTGCATGAGCGCCTGCCCGGCATCAGCGAGACCGCCAAGGTGTTCGCCGGCGTCGATGTGACCAAGGAGCCGATCCCGGTGCTCCCAACCGTGCACTACAACATGGGCGGCGTGCCGACGAACTACCGCACGGAGGTGCTGCGCCCGACCGCGAAGGACCCGGACGCCGTTGTGCCCGGCCTGATGGCGGTGGGCGAAGCCGCCTGCGTGTCTGTGCACGGCGCGAACCGGCTCGGCACCAACTCGCTGCTGGATCTGGTGGTGTTCGGCCGCGCCGCCGCGCACCGGGCGGCCGAAATCATCAAGCCCGGCGCCAGCCAAGCGCCGTTGCCGGCCCGTGCCGGGGAGGCGACGCTGGACCGGTTCGACCACACCCGCAACGCAAGCGGCGGCACCAAGGTCGCGGCCATGCGTTTCGAGCTGCAGAAGGTCATGCAGTCGCACGCGGCCGTGTATCGCAACAGCGAGAGCCTGAAGGAAGGCGTGTCGAAGATGCGCAAGCTGTGGTCCGGCATGGATGACATGCAGGTGAGCGACCGCTCGCTGATCTGGAACAGCGACCTGGTTGAGGCGCTGGAGTTCGACAACCTGATGGGCAACGCCATGACTACCATGGTCAGCGCGGAGAACCGGCATGAAAGCCGCGGCGCCCACGCCCACGACGATTATCCGGAGCGCGACGACAACGAATGGATGAAGCACACCCTCGCGTGGTGCGATCCCCAGGGCAAGGTGGACCTGGGCTACCGCGAGGTGAAGATGCAGACGCTGACCAACGAGGTCTCCGTGTTCCCCCCGAAGAAGCGCGTGTATTAGGCGAGAGAAGCAAAATCGATGGCCACCTTTACGCTGCCCAAGAACAGTAAGATCGGGCAAGGGCAGAGTTTCAAAGCTGCGCCCGGCGCGATCCGAACCAAGGAGTTCAAGGTTTACCGCTGGAACCCGGACGACGGCGCCAACCCGCGCATCGACACCTACGAGCTTGACCTCGACAAGGTGGGGCCGATGGTGCTGGACGCCCTGATCTTCATCAAGAACGAGGTCGATCCGACGCTCACCTTTCGCCGGTCATGCCGGGAAGGGATCTGCGGCAGTTGCTCGATGAACATCGACGGCGCCAACACCTTGGCCTGCCTTAAGGCGCATGACGAGGTGAACGGCGCGGTCCGCATCTACCCGCTGCCGCACATGGCCGTGGTGAAGGACCTGGTGCCCGACCTGTCCCAAGCCTACGCCCAGCTCCGCTCCATCGAGCCGTGGCTGAAGTCCGACACGCCGCCGCCGCCGGACGCCGAGCGGCTGCAGAGCAAGGAGGAGCGCGCCGCGCTCGATGGCATGTGGGAGTGCATCCTGTGCTTCTGCTGCACCACCTCCTGCCCCAGCTATTGGTGGAACGGTGACCGCTACCTCGGCCCGGCCGTGCTGCTGCAGGCTTACCGCTGGATCGCCGACAGCCGGGACGAGTACACCGGCGACCGGCTGGATGCGCTGGAGGATCCCTACAAGCTGTATCGCTGCCACACGATCATGAACTGCACCAAGACCTGCCCCAAGGGCCTCAACCCCGCCAAGGCCATTGGGGAAATCAAGCAGCTTCTGGTCGATCGGAAGGGTTGACCGCTCCACGGATACCCTGAATTGGCATTCAATGGGTCGCTGGACACGCGGCTTGGCCGCACCGATGCGTGGCGTGACAGCCTTCTGGTGGATCACGCCGTGTTCCGCATGGTCTGGACCAACTTCGCCGAGGTGATCCCCGGGCGGCTTTACCGCTCGAACCATCCAACGCCGGGCCACCTGGCGGCAGCGGCCCGGCGGCTCGGCCTGCGCACCCTGATCAACCTGCGTGGACAGCGGAAATGCGGGTCGGATGCCTTGTCGCGCGCCGCCGCGTCCCGGCTCGGCCTGGTACACGTCGATATGGCGTTTGAAAGCCGCGGCGCTCCGCACCGGGACCGCATCCTGCGGTTCGCTGACATCTACCGGACGCTGCAAACCCCGGCGCTGATGCATTGCAAGTCCGGCGCCGACCGGGCCGGCCTGGCGTCCGGCCTTGCCGTCATGTTCGAGGGCGGCACGGCGGCGGAAGCGCTCAAGCAGTTGTCCTGGCGCTTCGGCCATTGGCGCCGGGCACGCACCGGCGTGCTTGATGCTTTCTTCCTTCGCTACGCCGCCGAGGCGGAGGGGCGCCTGCCGTTCATGGACTGGGTCCGCACTGAGTATGACGAGGCCGCGCTGAAGCGCGACTTCATGGCGGGCGGGCTGAGCAGCTTCATCACCGACCGCGTGCTGCGCCGCGAGTAGGGTCAGGCCGCGCGGGTCAGCCGCTTCATGAATGCCGAAACCCTGTGCCGCCGCAGTTCGTACCGCGCCTTGTCGTCCGTGGTCATCCAGTTCAGTTGGATGACATAGCGGCGGCCGACGAACTGCTTGTGGCCGTGCCAAGTGGTCGGGCCGTTCGGGAACACCAGCAGGGTGCCATTCACCGGGGGCACCTCGACGGCATAATCCTCGATGTCGTCGGGGCCGCGCAACAGGCGCAGGCAGCCCTCCTGCTTGGCCCAGGCTTCGGTTTCGGGATTGAGATACAGCAGCACCGTGACCCGCTTGGCCGTGCTGTCGCAATGGATGCGGCCGTCCTTTTCGCGCGACTGGCCGCGTAGCGTGACCATCACGGGCGCATCGTCCAGCGCCAGGCCGAACTTCTCGTCAACGGCACCGCGGAACTGCTCACCCTCCAGCTCGTCGATCAAGGCGCGGGCGGCATCGCCGAGGCGCAGGCCCCCGGTCGGGAACGATCCCCCTTTGGACAAGGCCGGCAATCCCTGCACCACCTGTCCCAGGATGGGCGCCGGAACGAAGTGCGGGACGACGACGTGGGTGAACGGGTCGGAGCCGATGGGAGCCGCGGCAAGGGCCGCGTAATCAAGTGCGTTCATTTAACGGAGCTAGGCGGCCCCGCCCCGCCGTTCAACCGCCGCGCCGCCCGGCCTCAGTCAGGTGCGCGGATCGCGCGCCGCCTTGAGCACGCCGCCGGTCGCCAGGAACTGCGCGCACCGCAGCCGCCCTTCGCAGCACGGTTCCGGCAACCCTGTTGACACGCGCAGCCGGCCCTCCGCGGCGCAGGTAAAGAGTTGCTTTGCCGCCGGGGTGCGGTATTCGACGGCCGAGGCAGAGCCGACAAGGAACACGCCCATCGCGAATGCTGCCACAACCGTCCGCATGGCCCGTCTCTCCTTTGAGTTGCAATTCTCGGACAAACGACCCGCTTAATCCATAGATTGATTGCTAACTCGCAATTTCTTGATCTGTGGCTTTAATGCCGCAGCTACGCCCCAGCGCCCGCCTCGGCGCTCAACCCGGAGCCATCGCATGACCCCGCCCTTCGATGCCGCCGCCGGCGGGCCGCTCGCCTCCTACCGTGCCCGGCTCGCCGCGGGCGAGCTGTCCACCGATCCGTCGCAGGCCCTGGTCGCCGAGCGCTTGCAGGCGCTTTGGATGCGACTCCGCGGCTACGAGGCGCGGTCGCCGGCCGAGCCGGGCTTCTTTGGCCGCATGTTCCGCCGGCGCGACGACATGCCCGAGGATTTCCCGCACGGCCTTTACCTGGTGGGCGACGTCGGCCGCGGCAAAAGCATGCTGATGGACCTGTTCTACGAATCGGCCGACGTGCCGCGCAAGCGGCGCATCCATTTCCATGCGTTCATGCAGGAAGCGCACCGCCGCATCTACGCCTGGCGACGCGCCCCGCACCGCCTGGCCGATCCGCATTCCGACGACCCAATCCCGCCGCTCGCCGACACGATCTCCGCCGAAGCGTCCCTGCTATGCTTCGACGAATTCCAGGTGAACGACATCGCCGACGCCACCATCCTGGGCCGGCTGTTCAAGGCGCTGTTCGCCCGCGGGGTCGTGGTGGTCGCCACCAGCAACACCCGGCCGGACGACCTGTTCGCCGGGCAGCCCGGGCGCGACGCCTTGCTGCCGTTCATCGCGCTGCTGAAGCAGCACCTGGACGTGCTGGTGATGGCGGGCAGCCGCGACTGGCGGCGGCAGCGGCTGCGCGGCATGCCGACCTGGCACGTGCCGGTGGACGACCGCGCCGACCGCGCGCTGGATGCGGCCTTCCGCGAGTTGAGCGGCGGCGCCAAGGCCCGGCCCGAGCGGCTGATGGTGACGGGCCGCATCGTCACGGTGCCGCTCGCGGCGCAGGGAGTTGCGCGCTTCGACTTCGACGCGCTGTGCGGGCAACCGCTGGGCGCCGGGGACTACCTGGCGATGGCCACGCACTACCAGGCGCTGGTGCTGGACGGCGTGCCCCGGCTGTCCCCGGACAACTACGACCTTGCCCGGCGCTTCATCGTGCTGATCGACGCGCTGTATGACCACCGGGTCAAGCTGGTCGCCAGCGCCGACGCGGTGCCGGACCAGCTTTACCAGCAGGGGGAAGGCGCCCGCGCCTTTGAGCGCACCGCGTCCCGGCTGGAAGAGATGCAGAGCCAGGAGTACCTGGGCCTGCCGCACCTGACCTGATCCGGCATTGTGGATCGGCCCCGGCCGGCGCTGCGGACGCCGCGAACCAACGGGGTGCCGGTCATCTCAAGCCAATAGACTTCACTTGTCCGCTCGCTGCGTCTTGCGCAATTTTATGACAATAGCCAGCGCCGATCACCGGCGCGGACGTGTGCGGCGATGGGCAAAGGAGGGCGGATGCAGGGAAGCTTGGCCAAGGCGGCTCTGCATGCGCCGGGCTTTACATACCGGGGCACCCTGCTGCTGCTCGGCAGCTCGTTGGTGGCCACGGGCGCCGCTGCGCAGGGCACGACAACAATTCGCCTGAACGATCGCTTGGCGTTCAAGCCGTATTTCCTGGGTCAATTCGACGGGGCCGGCTTCGCCCAAAGCCGGTCCGGCGGCCAGGCGGCCGGCTCCAACCTGCGGCGCTTCCGGGTCGGCGGCCGCCTGGAAGTCGCCGAGCAGGTCGAGTTGGGCCTCATTTGGGACTTTGGCCGAATACCGGGCAGCATCCCGACGCTGTGGGAAGCGCAGGCGTCCTATGTCGGGCTGAAGCCGTTCCGGTTCACCGCCGGGGTGTTCAAGGTCAACTTCGGGCTGGAGTCGATGCAGGGTGCCGCCGACACCCTGTTCCTTGAGCGCAACAGCATCAGCACGATCACGCGCAACCTGGCGGCTGGCATCCGGCGGGAAGCCGTCCAGGTGCAGGCAAGCGGGGACCGATGGAACGTTTCGGTCGCGGGCACCGCGGGGCAGGCGGGACCGCCGGACGACGGCGGGCAGCGGGCGGTCGTCGCCCGCGCCGCAGGCTTGCTGCTCAAGACCGACGACGTGGCGCTGCACCTTGGTGTGTCCGGCGAGTGGGTGTTCGATCCCCGCGGTGGGGCGAACCTGCGCGAGGTGTCGTTCTCGGACCGTGAGCAACTGCAGATTGACGACACGACGCCATCGCTCAGCACTGGGTCCATACGGGCGCGCAGCGCAGGCGCGTTTGGGCCGGAAATCGGCCTGACCTGGCGCCGCTTGTGGCTGCAGGGCGAGTACTACGGCCTGATCGCCAACCGCTCAAACGCGGCGGGCGGCGGCACGCTCCGCTTCGACGGCTGGTACACGCAGGCCGCCTACACCGTGCTGGGCAACCCGCGGGCCTGGGACTCCAAGACCGGCGCCTGGGGAGCGCCCACGCCCGCCGGCGGGTTCAACCCCGGCGCCGGGCAGTTCGGCGCAGTGGAGCTTGGCGCCGGCTATTCCACGGTCGATCTGCGCAGCCTGGACGTGGGCGGCGGCACGCAGCGCGTCGTGTCCGCGGTTGCCAACTGGTGGCCGGTGGAACCCGTCCGCTTGAGCCTGCTGTATGAGAATGCCAGAGTCGAGGGCGGGCGGTCACCGCGTAGCGTGAACGCCGTGGGCGCGCGGGCGCAACTGGCGTTCTGAGCTTGCCTTGACCGTTCCTGCCCAGCGCGCCGGGCATGCCGCGCCGCCTTGCCCCCCCGCACGGGATGGTTTATCGCACCGCCACCCTCAGGTGGCCGGGCGGCTTGGGTTGGGCTGTCCTGCCGGTCCTTTCTTGCACCTCCAACCCGGGATCATACCCCCATGGCACGCAACAAGATCGCCCTGATCGGCGCCGGCAACATCGGCGGCACGCTCGCCCACCTGATCGGGCTGAAGGAACTGGGCGACGTGGCGCTGTTCGACGTGTTCGGCAGCGTGGCGGCGGGCAAGGCGCTGGACATCATGCAATCCGGCCCCGTGGACGGCTTCGATAGCCGCATGGAGGGCGGCAGCGAGTACGCGGCCATCGCAGGCTCCGACGTGGTGATCGTGACGGCCGGGTTCCCCCGCCAGCCCGGCATGAGCCGCGACGACCTGGTGGCCAAGAACGCCGGCGTGATCGCGACCGTCGCCGAGGGCATCAAGACCCACTGCCCCGGCGCCTTCGTGATCGTCATCACTAACCCGCTCGACGCCATGGTGTGGGTGATGCAGCAGAAATCCGGCCTGCCGCCGAACATGGTGGTCGGCATGGCCGGGGTGCTTGACAGCAGCCGCTTCCGCTTGTTCCTCGCCCATGAGTTCAACGTGTCGGTGGAGGACGTGACCGCCTTTGTGCTGGGCGGCCACGGCGACACCATGGTGCCGCTGGTGCGCTACAGCACCGTTGCCGGCATCCCGGTGCCGGACCTCGTCAAGATGGGCTGGACTACGCAGGCGAAGATCGACGCCATCGTTGCCCGCACCGCGAACGGCGGCGGGGAGATCGTGAAGCTGCTGGAAAAGGGCAGCGCCTTCTATGCCCCGGCGGCGAGCGCCATCGCCATGGCCGAGAGTTTCCTGCATGACAAGAAGCGCGTGCTGCCGGCGGCGGCGCACCTGTCGGGGCAGTACGGCGTGAACGACCTGTATGTCGGCGTGCCCGTGGTGATCGGCGCGGGCGGTGTCGAGCGCATCGTCGAAATCGAGCTGGACGGGGCCGAAAAGGCGGCGTTCGACAAGAGCTGCGCTTCCGTCCAGGAACTGATCGACGCGAGCCGCAAGCTGGTCGGCTGATCCCGCCGCCGGTCCATGCGCTGCCATTCCCATGCAAGATAGGCAACCCTGGCAGCGCATCGGGTCGGGTCAGCCATGCCCATGTTCCGATAGCGCTTCGGCGCCCGATGACACCATGAGGGACTACCTATGCCCGGCGTAGATGTGCTCGCCCAAGTGTTCAACGGCGGCAACGCCGCCTTTGTGGCCGACCTGTATGCGCGGTGGGCGGCCAACCCGGCCAGCGTCGATGCGAGCTTCGCCGAGCTGTTCGGCGCCTTGAACGACGAGGCCCGCGGCATCCTGATGGACGCGAGCGGCGCGTCCTGGGCGCCCCGGCACTTCGATGTGGCCGAGCCGGAGTCGGTGAAACCCGCGGCAAAGGACGGCAAGGCCGCGCCGGCGCCAGGTGCCGCCCCCGAGCAGGTGCGCGCGGCGGCGCTCGACAGCCTGCGCGCCTTGATGCTGATCCGCGCCTATCGCGTGCGCGGCCATTTGGAGGCCAATCTCGACCCGCTCGGCCTGCAATTGCCGAAGTCGCACCCTGAGCTTGATCCGGCCAGCTACGGCTTTGGGCCGGGCGATCGGGACCGCCCCATCTTCATCGACAACGTGCTCGGCCGCGAAAGCGCCACGGTGCGGGAGATCGTGCGCATCATCCGCGCCAGCTACTGCGGGCCGATCGGCGTCGAGTTCATGCACATCCAGGACCCCGAGCAGAAAAACTGGATCCAGCGCCGGATCGAGGGCGCGCCTTGGGTGGGGAGCTTCGACGCCGCCGCCAAGCGCGGCATTTTGGCGCAACTGACGGAGGCGGAAGGCTTCGAGACGTTCTGCCAAAAGCGATACGTCGGCACCAAGCGCTTCGGCCTGGAAGGCGGCGAGGTCACCATCCCGGCGCTACACGCGATCATCGACACGGCGGCGCGCGCCGGGGTGCAGGAGATCGCCATCGGCATGCCACACCGCGGGCGGCTCAACACCCTGGTCAACATCGTCCGCAAGCCCTTCACTGCCGTGTTCAGCGAGTTCGGCGGCAACAGCACGCAGCCGGAAGATGTGCAAGGGTCGGGCGACGTGAAGTACCACCTCGGCACCAGCACGGACGTGGAGATTGCCGGGCACGACGTGCACATTTCCCTGCAGCCGAACCCGTCGCACCTGGAAGCCGTCGATCCCGTGGTGGTCGGCAAGGTGCGGGCGCGGCAGGACATGGCGGGCGACACCAAGACCCGGCGCAGCGTCATGGGCATCCTGATGCACGGCGATGCGGCGTTTGCCGGGCAGGGCCTGGTGTATGAAACGCTGGCGATGAGCCAACTGATCGGCTACCGCACCGGCGGCACGATCCACCTGATCGTCAACAACCAGATCGGCTTCACGACGGTTCCCGCCCACGCCTATTCCGGCCTGTACTGCACGGACGTTGCCAAGTCGGTGCAGTGCCCCATCCTGCACGTCAACGGCGACGAGCCGGAGGCGGTGATCTTCTGCGCCCGCCTCGCGGCCGAGTTCCGGCAAACGTTCGGCACCGACTTCGTGCTCGACATCGTCTGCTACCGCCGCCACGGCCACAACGAAACGGACGAGCCGGCCTTCACCCAGCCGATCATGTACCGTGCGATCAAGGAGCGGCCGACCACGCGCACGCTATATGCCGAGCGCCTGGCCGCCGAGGGCAGCGTGACCACGGAAGACGCCCAGGCGCTGTGGGACGGTTTCCAGGACACGCTGGAGGACGCCTTCAAGGCGGCGCAGGCCTACAAGCCGAACAAGGCGGATTGGCTGGAAGGGCACTGGGCCGGGCTGTCGCGCTCCGACCAATTGGACGAGCGCCACGAGGACACGACGGAGCTGTCCACCGAGCAGCTCCGCCAAGTCGGCCGCGCGCTTTACACCCCGCCGCACAACTTCGAGCTCAACCCCAAGATCGCCCGGCAGCTTGAAGCCAAGCGTGCCATGATCGAAACCGGCAAGGGCATCGACTGGGCGACCGGGGAGGCCTTGGCCTTCGGCGGCCTGCTGATCGAGGGCAGCCGGGTGCGCCTTTCAGGCGAGGACTGCCAGCGCGGCACTTTCAGCCAGCGCCACGCGGTGCTGACCGACCAGAGCAACCAGAACGAGTACGTGCCGCTCAACAACATTCAGCCGGACCAGGCGAAGATCGAGATCTACAACTCGCTGTTGTCGGAGCAGGGAGTGCTGGGCTTCGAGTACGGCTACACCCTCGCCGATCCCAAGGTGCTGGTGCTGTGGGAAGCGCAGTTCGGCGACTTCGCCAACGGCGCCCAGGTCATCATCGACCAGTTCCTGGCGAGCGGTGAAACCAAGTGGCTGCGCATGAGCGGCCTCACCCTGCTGCTGCCCCACGGCTACGAAGGGCAAGGGCCGGAGCACAGCTCGGCGCGGTTGGAGCGTTACCTGCAGCTTTGCGCCGAGCGCAACATGACGGTGTGCAACCTGACCACGC
Source organism: uncultured Acetobacteraceae bacterium (assembly GCA_937873175.1). Classification (GTDB taxonomy): domain Bacteria; phylum Pseudomonadota; class Alphaproteobacteria; order Acetobacterales; family Acetobacteraceae; genus CAHJXG01. Next base: position 12,404 of record CALMVT010000265.1, read on the forward strand.
CGGCCAACTACTTCCACGCGCTGCGTCGGCAGTTGAAGCGCAACTTCCGCAAGCCGCTGGTCATCATGACGCCGAAGTCGCTGCTGCGGCATAAGCTCGCGGTCAGCAACCTCGCCGACATGGCGGAGGGCAGCCATTTCAGCTTCGTCTTAAACGAGCTGGACACGCTGGTGCCGGCCGATCAGGTCCGGCGCGTGGTGGTCTGCTCCGGCAAGGTTTATTACGACCTGCTGGCGGAGCGCCGGGAAAAGGGCATGAAGGATGTGGCGATCATCCGCCTGGAGCAGATTTTCCCGTTCCCGGCGCAGACCCTCGCTGTCGCCTTGAAGCCGTATATCAACGCGGACGTGGTATGGTGCCAGGAGGAACCGGCGAACATGGGTGCCTGGAGCTTTGTGGACCGCCGGATCGAACGGGTGCTGGCGGGCAACGGCGGCCGGGCCACGCGGCCCAGCTATGCCGGCCGGGTAGAGGCCGCAAGCCCGGCCACCGGCCTCGCCAAGGTCCATGCCGCGGAGCAGATGGCGCTGGTGCGCGACGCGCTCGGCATGAACCCGTAAGGACAGGAAGCAGATGGCCACCGAGATCAAGGTTCCCACCCTGGGCGAGAGCGTCACCACCGCGACGGTGGCGCGCTGGCTGAAGAAGGCGGGGGAGAGCGTCGCGGCGGACGAGCCTTTGGTCGAGCTTGAAACCGACAAGGTCACGGTGGAGGTCAACGCCCCCGGCGCCGGCACCCTCGGCGACATCGCCGCGGCAGAAGGGGCGGAGGTGGAGGTCGGCGCGGTGCTCGGCACCCTGGACGCGGCGGGCGCCCCCGCGTCGCCCGCGCCCAAGGCTCCGGCAACGGCGGGAGCGCCGACCGCGACCGCGTCCTCCACCGCGTCCAACCCCAGCCCCGGGGTGAACCCGCCGCCGCGGCCGCTCGGCCCGGTGGCTCGGCCCGCCGCGCCGCCGCAGGCGTCCGCTCATGCCCCCATGCCGTCCGCGGCCAAGCTGATCGAGGAAAAAGGCTTGGCCCCCGCCGAGATGGCCGGCACCGGCAAGGACGGCCGGATCACCAAGGGCGACGTGTTGCAGTTCCTCCAGCGCCCGGCCGCTGCACCCGCGCCCGTCGCCGTGCCGCAACAGGCCCGTGCCCCGGAAGCCGGGGAGGAGCGGGTCAAGATGACCCGGCTGCGCCGCACCATCGCGCAGCGGCTCAAGGACGCGCAGAACACCGCCGCCATGCTGACCACCTTCAACGAGGTGGACATGACGGCCGCGATGGCGATGCGCGCCGAGTACCGCGACGCTTTTGAGAAGCGGCACAAGGGCGTGCGCCTCGGCTTCATGTCGTTCTTCGTGCGCGCCTGCGTGGCCGCGCTCAAGGAGTTCCCGGCGGTCAACGCGGAGATCGACGGCGACGAGATCGTTTACAAGAACTTCGTCCACATGGGCATCGCGGTGGGCGGCCCGAACGGGTTGGTGGTGCCGGTGCTGCGCAACGCGGACCGGCTCGGGTTCGCGGACATCGAGAAGGGCATCGGCGACTTCGGCCACCGGGCGCGGGACGGCGGGCTCAAGGTCGATGAACTGTCCGGCGGCACCTTCACCATCACCAACGGCGGGGTGTATGGCAGTTTGATGAGCACGCCCATCCTGAACGCGCCGCAGTCCGGCATCCTGGGCATGCACAAGATCCAGGAGCGCCCGATGGCGGTCGGCGGCAAGGTCGAGATCCGCCCGATGATGTATCTGGCGCTGTCCTACGACCACCGCATCGTGGACGGCAAGGAGGCGGTGTCATTCCTGGTCCGCGTGAAGGAAAGCGTGGAGGACCCGCGCCGCCTGTTGCTGGACCTATGAGAACGACGCGCCATATCAGCGGCGTGCATCCAAGGACCCCAAATGCCTGACTCCTACGACGTGATCGTCATCGGCGGCGGACCCGGCGGTTACGTCTGCGCCATCCGCGCCGCCCAACTCGGCCTGCGTACCGCCTGCGTGGAAAAGCGCGCGACGCTTGGCGGCACCTGCCTCAACATCGGCTGCATTCCCAGCAAGGCGCTGCTGCAATCCAGCGAGAACTTCAAGGAAGCGAGCCATTCCTTTGCCGATCACGGCGTGATGGTGGAGGGCGTGAAGCTTGACCTGGCCCGCATGATGGCCCGCAAGGACGAGGTGGTCAGCGCCAACGTGAAGGGCGTGGAGTTCCTGTTCAAGAAGAACAAGGTGGATTGGCTGAAGGGCAGCGGCCACGTCGCCGGGCCGGGCCAGGTCGATGTGGACGGCACGCGCTACGCGGCCAAGCACATCGTCATCGCCACGGGCAGCGAAAGCATTGCGCTGCCCGGCGTCGAGCTGGACGAGTCGGCCATCGTCAGCAGCACCGGCGCGCTGGAATTGGACCAAGTGCCGGAGCGCCTAGTGGTGATCGGCGGCGGCTACATCGGGCTGGAGCTTGGCAGCGTGTGGAAGCGGCTGGGCGCCGAGGTCACGGTGGTCGAGTACTTGGACCGCCTAGTACCCGGCATGGACGCGGAGATTGCCAAGACGTTCGAGCGCGTGTTGGGCAAGCAGGGCATCAAGTTCCGTTTGTCCACCAAGGTAACGGGCGCGGTGCGCGGCAATGACGGCGTGACGCTAACGATCGAGCCGGCCAAGGGCGGGGAAGCCGAGCAGGTCAAGGCGGACGTGGTGCTGGTCGCTATCGGCCGCCGTGCCCACACGGGGGAGCTGGGCTTGGAGGAGGCGGGCGTGGCACTCGACGACCGCGGCCGGGTGCAGGTGGACGCGCATTATGCCACCAACGTGCCCGGCATCTACGCCATCGGCGACGTGATCGCCGGCCCCATGCTGGCCCACAAGGCGGAGGAGGAGGGCGTGGCACTGGCCGAGCGCATCGCCGGGCAGGCCGGGCACGTCAACTACGACGTGATCCCCGGTGTCGTGTATACCTGGCCCGAGGTCGCCAGCATCGGCCGGACGGAGGACGACCTGAAGAAGCAAGGCATCTCCTACAAGGTGGGCAAGTTCCCTTTCACCGCGAATGGCCGCGCCCGCGCCATGGGCAGCACGGACGGCTTCGTGAAGCTGCTGGCCGACATGGAAACCGACCGGCTGCTCGGCGCCCACATCATCGGCCCCGATGCCGGCACCCTGATTGCCGAGCTGGCCACCGCCATGGAGTTCGGCGCCAGCAGCGAGGACGTGGCCCGCACCTGCCACGCCCACCCCAGCCTGAGCGAGGCTGTCAAGGAAGCCGCCCTGGCCGTCGAGGGCCGGGCGTTGCACATCTAGGCGGCGCGCATGCCAATCTCATCGGACCGCGAGCACACCTACGTCGTCACCATCAAGTGGACCGGCAACCGCGGCACCGGCACCTCCGGCTACCGTGGCTACGCGCGGGCGCACGACATCAGCGCGCAGGGCAAGCCGCCGATCCCCGCGTCTTCCGACCCGGCGTTTCAGGGCGACCGCACCCGCTACAACCCCGAGGAGCTGCTGGTCGCCTCGCTGTCCTCCTGCCACATGCTGTGGTACCTGCACCTTTGCTCCGCCGAGGGCATCTTGGTGCAGGCGTATGAGGACATCGCGGAGGGCGTGATGGCCGAACACCCGGACGGCAGCGGTGCATTCGTCGAGGTCGTGCTCGCGCCGGAGATCACCCTGAGTCCCGGCTCGGATATTGAGCGCGCCAGGGCGCTGCACGCGGACGCGCACCGGAAATGCTTCATCGCAAACTCCGTGAACTTCCCCGTGCGGCACGAACCCGTGTTTCATGCCGGGTAGGGCATGCTCGCGCTGACCATGGGCGACCCGGCCGGGATCGGCGGGGAGCTGACGGTCAGCGCCTGGCGCGCGCTTCGCCACGGTGGCCCGGCCTTTGCCGCCATTGACGACCCGGCGCGTCTTGCCGGCATCCCGGTCCGCGCCGTGGAAAGCCTGGCCGAGGCCGCCGCGGTGTTCCCGGACGCTCTGCCCGTGCTGCCGCAGCCGCTTGCCGCTGCCGCCGTGCCGGGCCGCCCCGACGGCGCCAATGCCGCCGCCACCATCGCCAGCATCGAGCGGGCCGTCCGGCTGGCGCAGGCGGGCGAGGCCGCGGCCGTCGTCACCAACCCGATCAGTAAGGCCGTGCTCTACGCGGCCGGCTTTTCGCACCCTGGCCATACCGAGTTCCTGGGCGCCCTGACCGGGTGCGCGCATCCCGTGATGATGCTGGCCAACGACTTTCTCCGCGTAGTCCCCGTGACGGTGCATGTCAGCCTGCGCGCCGCCTTGGACGGGCTGAGCACCGAAACCATCGTCGCCACGGCCCGCACCACTGCCGCGGCATTGCGCGATCAGTTCGGCATCGCGGCGCCCCGGCTGGCGGTG
>CALMVT010000266.1 GCA_937873175.1 uncultured Acetobacteraceae bacterium
AGCCGCGCGTCGACGTGGCGGACGTCAGCGACAGCATCACGCACGCGCTGCACCGATCGTGGTTCTTCGACCCCCAGACCGTCATGGTCAGCGCCGACGGCGGCCAAGTCCGCCTCACCGGCTCCGTCCATCTGCCGCACGACCGGCAGCTCGCGGCCGCGACGGCTTGGTCCGCGCCCGGCGTGACCGGCGTGCAGAACGACATCGCCGTCATCTGAGCTTCAGGCCCCTTCGCAGCAGACCGGCGCCTCCACTGTCGCGAGCGGCAGGACAGCCGGCGCAAGCTGGCCGGCTTGTCCTGGCGCGGCGCACCAGCAAGGAACTAACACCATGTCGCAGCACGACGTTATGATCTCTGATACTCTCAGCCGGCTTTTCGGGGTTTCAGTCCTGCTTTCCGCCCGAACTGGTGCATGATGCTTATCGAGAAGCTTCAGGGCCCGCCGACGGGGCCGCTCGCCATCGCCGAGCTGGAAAGCATGGATGCCTGGTGGAGGGCGGCCAACTACCTTTCGGTCGGCCAGGTGTACCTGCTGGCCAACCCGATGCTGCGCGAGCCCTTGGCGGCGGCGCACGTGAAGCCGCGGCTGCTCGGCCACTTCGGCACGGTGCCGGGCCTGACCTTCATCTACCTGCACCTCAACCGCGTGATCAAGGCGCAGGACCTCAGCGTGCTGTTCATCGCCGGCCCCGGCCACGGCGCACCGGGCGTCGTCGCGAGCACCTGGCTGGAGGGCACCTACTCCGAAACATACCCCGACATCTCCCAGGACGAGGCGGGCATGGGCCGCCTGTTCCGGCAGTTCTCCTTTCCGGGCGGCATCCCGAGCCATGCGGCGGCCGACACGCCCGGCTCCATCCATGAAGGAGGCGAGCTGGGCTACTCGCTGTCCCACGCCTACGGCGCCGTGCTCGACAACCCCGGCCTGATCGCGGCCTGCGTCGTCGGCGACGGCGAGGCCGAGACCGGGCCGCTCGCGGCGTCCTGGCACTCCAACAAGTTCATCAACCCGGCGACCGACGGGGCGGTGCTGCCTATCCTGCACCTGAACGGGTGGAAGATCGCCAACCCGACCGTGCTCGCCCGTATTCCCCATGAGGAGCTGGTGGGCCTGCTGACCGGCTATGGCCACGACCCCATCTTCGTCGAGGGCGACGACCCGGCCCTCATGCACCAGGCGATGGCCGCCGCGATGGACCGCGCAACCGCAACCATCCGCACGATCCAGGGCGCCGCCCGGCACGGCGGGGCTGCCCAGCGGCCACGCTGGCCGATGATCGTGCTGCGCAGCCCCAAGGGCTGGACCGGCCCGAAAACGGTGGACGGCAAGAAGACCGAACGGTCCTGGCGGTCGCATCAGGTGCCGATCTCCGACATGGGGAAGCCGGGCCACGTCGCGCTGCTGGAAGACTGGATGCGGAGCTACCGCCCGCACGAGCTGTTCGACGAGGCCGGCCGCCTGCGCGCCGACATCGCCGCCCTGGCACCCTTGGGCGAGCGGCGGATGGGCGCCAACCCGCACGCCAACGGCGGGGCGCTGATGCGTCCGTTGCGCCTGCCCGACTTCACGGCCTATGCGGTCGCGGTGGACCACCCGGGGCAGCGCGACGCCGAGGCCACGCTGGTGATGGGCGGGTTCCTGCGCGACGTCATGAGCCTGAATGCCGCGAGCCGGAACTTCCGCGTGGTCGGGCCGGACGAGACCGCGTCCAACCGGCTGCAGTCGCTGCTGGAAGCGACGGGCCGGACTTGGGACGCCGCGACGGTCGCGGACGATGACGAGCATCTCAGCCCCGACGGCCGGGTCATGGAGATCCTGAGCGAGCATACCTGCCAGGGCTGGCTGGAAGGCTATCTGCTGACCGGGCGCCACGGCCTGTTCTCCTGCTACGAGGCGTTCATCCACCTCGTGGACTCGATGGTGAACCAGCATGCCAAGTGGCTGAAAAGCGCGCGCGGCATCGCCTGGCGGCGTCCGGTCGCCTCGCTGAACTACCTGCTCACCTCGCATGTCTGGCGGCAGGACCACAACGGATCGAGCCACCAGGATCCCGGCTTCATGGACCATGTGGCCAACAAGAAGGCCGACATCGCCCGCATCTACCTGCCGCCCGACGCCAACACGCTGCTCTGGGTCACCGACCACTGCCTGCGGAGCTGGGACCGCATCAACGTCATCGTCGCCGGCAAGCAGCCGGAGCCGCAATGGCTGGGCATAGACGCGGCCATCAAGCATTGCGAGGCGGGCCTCGGCATCTGGGACTGGGCCAGCAACGACGCGGGCGGCGAGCCCGACGTAGTGATGGCCTGCGCCGGCGACGTGCCGACGTTGGAGTGCCTGGCCGCCGTGGACCTGCTCCGCAAGCAGCTGCCGGCGCTGCGGGTGCGGGTGGTCAATGTCGTGGACCTGATGACGCTGCAGCCAAAGGCGGACCATCCGCATGGCCTGTCGGACGCGGAGTTCGATGCGCTGTTCACCACGGACAAGCCGGTCATCTTCGCCTTCCACGGCTACCCGGCGCTGATCCACCGGCTGATCTACAACCGCGCCAACCATGCCCGCTTCCACGTGCACGGCTTCACGGACGAGGGCACGACCACGACGCCGTTCGACATGGTGGTGCTGAACCGCCTGGACCGGTTCCACCTGATGGCGGACGTGATCGACCGGGTGCCCGGCCTGCGCGCATCGGCGGCGTATGCGCAGCAGGCCATCCGGGACAAGCTCGTCGAGCACACGCGCTACACGAGGGCGCACGGCGTGGACCTGCCCGAGGTGCGCGATTGGCGCTGGCCGTCCTGAGGCTTCTGGCAGCGTCGTGGCCCCCGTCATCCTCACGTTGAACGCCGGGTCGAGCAGCCTGAAGTTCGCGCTCTACAAGGGAACCAACGAGACGATCCTCCGCGGCGTGGTCGAGGGAGTGGGGCAGGCGCCCCATGTGTCCCTCACCGCGTCGTGCATGCGGCGGCTCGATCCGCCGGACTTGGCCGGCAGCTCATACCAAGCCGTGCTGGACACGCTGCTGCAGTGGCTGAACGCGCACCTGGACGGCGATGTCATCGGTGCCGTGGGGCACCGGATCGTTCGTGGCGGCCGACGCTTCGTGGACCCGGTCCGCATCGACGAGACTATCCTGGCCGGGTTGGACGCCTTGGTTCCGCTGACACCCCTACACCAGCCGCACAATCTCGCGGCCATCCGCGCGGTGGCTCGGGCGCAGCCGGCGCTGCCGCAGGTCGGCTGCTTCGACACGGCGTTCCACCGCACCATGCCCGCGGTCGCAACCCGCCTAGCGTTGCCCCGTGCGCTTGGCGACGCGGAGATGCGCCGGTACGGCTTCCACGGCCTGTCCTACGAATACATCGCCGGCCGATTGCGTCAGGTCGCGCCCGCTCTTGCCCGAGGCCGGGTCATCGTCGCCCATCTCGGCAGCGGGGCCAGTCTTTGCGCCATGCACGGCGGGCGCAGCGTCGAGACGACGATGGGCTTCTCCACCCTCGACGGGCTGGTCATGGGCACGCGGCCGGGCTGCCTGGATGCCGGGGCCGTCCTGTATCTCATGCAGTCTCGCGGCATGACGGCCAAGGCCGTCGAGGAGCTGCTCTACCACCAGTCCGGCCTGCTCGGCGTCTCCGGCATCAGCGGCGACATGCGCGAGCTGGCGGCCAGCGCCAGGCCGGAAGCGCGGGAGGCCGTCGAGCTGTTCACCTATCGCATCGCCGGGGAGGCAGGACGGTTGGCTGCGGCCCTCGGCGGCTTGGACGGGCTGGTGTTCACCGCCGGCATCGGCGAGCACGACGCCGCTTTGCGCGCCGAGGTCTGTCGCCGATTGGCATGGCTGGGCGTCATGCCCGATCCGGCCGCCAACGCGGGCGGCCACGGGCGGATCAGCGCCGACGCAAGTCCCATCGAGGTGTGGATCGTGCCGACCGATGAGGAGGCCGTGATCGCCCGCCACACCCACGCCCTGGTTGCGGCCTGACCCTCATAGCGCAAAGAAGCCGATGCTGGCAGCCACCATGAGGGCGGTCGCGGCCCAGCCGCTGATCAGCATGGCGCGCGAAGCGGTCAGACGCCCCATGA
>CALMVT010000267.1 GCA_937873175.1 uncultured Acetobacteraceae bacterium
GTGCAGGGACTTACCCGGAGGCAGTATTCGACCCTATCACGGGGTCGCCAGGCGCCCGTGAATGCTTGCTGGGACCGTTGCGCATATCGGCCCTATTCGTCATCGGGCACCATCGCGGCGCGCTGTCGGGCCAGTTCCGTCAGTGTCGCATCGGCCGGGTCATCCTGGCCCGGCTCGGCATCAGGCAGCGGCCGATACTCGCGCAAGGAGTCCAAAGCTTTTACTAGGCGCGGCTGCAGCCGAGATGGCGCGTTCTGGCGTTCACGCCGGGCCTTGCGGCCATCGCGCGTTCCGTCCAGCTCGCGCTCCGTCGCCGTACGCTCCGCCGGATCCTTGGACCGGAACCACAGCTCGACGGCCAACACCTTGTTGCGCGGCCCCTGCTCCACTTTCCAGCCGCAAGCGAACTCGGCAAGCTGGTTCACCTCCGCACAGGCCGGCTCCACCACTTTGCGCCGGATGTCAGCCCAAACCCGATAATGGCCAGTCGGAACCCCCATGACTTCGCGCAGCTCGTCCACCGTGCCGCGCCAGCGCGCATCACGGCGACCGACGAGCAAGGCACCGCGTTCGTAAAGGGTGACGCTGTAACGGCTGTCAAAGGCGAGCAGGGCGGCGCGGTTCATGGCGGCGTAATGGTCGCTGCCCTGCATGGCACGGCGTGCAGGCTCGCTGAACTCCCACCACACCCGGGCCTTGTCGTCGTCTTCCAGGTGCTCGATTCGGTAGGCCACCACGGGAGCGACCAGCGCGGCTGCCCGCCCGTCCGGAGCCGTGGTTTCGATACGCAGCAGGGTGCCTTGTAGCTCGTCGAAAGCGTCGTCCAAGCGGTCGTTTGAATTGTGGCTGCCGCGCAGTTCACGCTTGAGAATGCTATGCGGCCCGGGCTTCCAGGCATCGCCGGCAGCTTTCTGGATCAGCAAGGCAAGCATCTTGCGAGCGGCGGCCGAAGGCGAGGCCCCTTTGGCAAAACGTGCCTCGACCAACTCGCCAGCCTTGATCACTTCAGTGTTGGGCAAGGTGCGCGCAGCCTGGTGAGCAGCGCGCATAGTGCGGCCAACGGGCAAATCTCGGACAGGCGGACGACCGAACATAGCAAAAACTAACATGACTGAAGCCAGGTTTAAAGGTCATAAGTCATGCACCCCATTAGTCATAGGTCCGCACCCCATTAGTCATAGGTCCGCACCCCATTAGTCATAACGGGCACCCCATCGGTCATAGGTCGAGGTATTTTAAATAGCAAAATCAAAAGCTTGAAAAAGCCGAATCCTTGAATCCAAGAATCCTAGAATCCTCGCACGTGCGCACATGCGCGCGAAGCGTTCATCTGTGGATAACTTGACACTTGGTTTTCGCATCGGAGAACATCGGAAATGCCCCGGTGCTCGCTGCAGGCAAGGGGCGGGTCCTCGCCATGCTCGCCATGCTCGCGCCCGAAACCGGGCGCTGCGCGTGGCTCCGCGTGGCTCCGGTCCCGGCGCCAAGCAGCGCCGCCCTTGCCCTCCGCTGCGCGCCGCGGCGCCCTGAACAGGTCGGGACGAGGGGCGTCCCGACACTCAACCCATGGCCTCCGGCCAGGGTCGAACAAAGGGCTGGACAAGCAAGAAAGAAGACTAGCTCGGGAGAAAAGACCCTCAATCCGAAGCCGGCAGCTTCGGATTGGCGCGTCGCGAGCTATCCCCTGCCGGAACCCCGAACAGGTCCCGCCAGCCTGCCTGGATGACAAGCCCAGCATGGCTCGCCACCGGCTTCCAGGAACCGGCGTGCTGCCACAACGGAACAGCAGCAAAGCTCAGGCCGGAAGCGACGACTGCCAGGACCAAGCCGCCAACGGCTCTGTTCCGGATATGAAACCGTCTTTGCCTGGCCAGCATTCGTCCCTGTAGCTCGTCCAAGCTCCCGCTCACCCTGGCTCCCCTTTTCGCCTGACCTACCATGTTGGCCGCAGCTCCAATTGGGGAAGGTTAGGAATTGTCAGGCGCTGGCCCGCTGGGATGGCCCGCAAACGCGCCAGGAGCGCCGTACAGCGGCTTTGGGGCGTTTTTCGCACCCGTTCCCCCAAACCGAAAGACAACGGTTCTCAGTCCACGCCCAGGGTCCTATGACGACGCCACTTACCAATTGGAGATCGATAACCACAGACAGGAATTAAGCCGGGCGCGGCTCGGCTTCCCGCTCGGCCTGTTCCTGCACTTTTCCCAAATCGGACAGGTCGAACTCGCACACGGCCCCTGGCGTGGGCTGCCTCAGCGCGGCTTGGGACGGCGGGCTTTACCTGGCACCGGCAACGACGCCGGGTCTGTCTGATCGCTCCAAGCCATCATCAGCAAGTCGAAGATGTCGGGCTGTTCCTGAAACCCGGCAGCAGGTTTGCCCGGTGGCGGATCTGGCTGCTTCGGAGCAGGTGGCGGGCGTGGTTTGCGAGGCATCAGAGTGCAGAGTTTAGCCAAGATCACGGCCACATTCCAGGGCCGTCCCTCTGTCGTGAAGCGGAAACGAACCGTTGGCCGGCCCGCGGCAGCACGTTGCCTTTGCATCCCGCCACGGATGGCATCCAGCAAGGATGCAATAGTGTATCTGCATTTCGGGCGACCTTTCGGCGCCCGTTCATGTTCCCCTGCGTGCCCTCGCGTGCCGCCATGGGCGTTCAGCATCCATTTTCAGGGTCAGGAGGACGTGCGAGCCGCACGCCAGGGCCTTTGCCTCTCGCCGCCTCGATGAACTCGACGCCGGCAGTTTCTAGCGCCTGGCGAATAGCTTCAGCGGTGCGACGCTGGGGCCGGGTGTAGCCACGCTCAAACCGATAAAGAACCTGGATATGGCTTCCGGACGCTTCGGAAAGCTGCTCCAGAGACCAATCAAGCAGGGCGCGAGCTGCCCTTGATTGAACGGGAGATACGGTGATTTTTTGAGCGTTTCTGCTTGCGGCCATGCAGAACTACGGCCACATTCGCACTCGCTGCAATGTGCAGCGGCCGAGCAGGATGGTTCGAAGCATCCAGCCCGGCCTAACCCTAGCCATGGTTGAGACATGTCCGGAGCTACACACAAACTACGCTTTCGCATCGGTGCGAACAAACCTGCATTTCGTTGGACGCGGCTAAACGGTCGGCAGACCGCGTGGACGGAGGAGCTGGTCAAGCGCCTCGCCGTTCTGTGGGAAGGCCGCTTCCATCACGACGTTATCGCAACAGTGCTTGACCTGACCCCGCGTGGGGTGTCCTCGAAGGCGTGCAGGGTCGGCCTCCCCGCCCGCGGCCATTTGCTGTCCAAGGACCTGGATGCGGCCATCCATCTCGATGAGCAGGAAAGGCGAGCGCCCAAGGTTCTCAGGACCCAAGGCGGGCGCGAAGTCATCGGGCGGTATTGCGTCCTAAGCGGCCATTGGTTCTACGGGCTACGGGGCACGCATATCTCGCCTGAAAGCAAACTGACCGAGCGGTTCAAGGAGGGTGCGTGATGGCGATGTTTGACCCCTCAACCATGGGCGAGCTGGTGACGGAGCTGCGCCAGCGTGCCACAGGGGACCGCGCGGCCGAGCGCCGCGTTGCCCAGCTTGCCGATGAACTCAAACGCCAGCCGGCGCTTGAGGACGATGCAGGCTTCCGCAGCCGGATCGCGGAGGCAGTGCAAACCTTTGAACGCAACGGCGCAGCAGTCCCCATGACGCCGGAACTGCGGGCGTTACTGGCGCCGGAGCCTCAGCAGCAGCAACGCCAGACTCTGGCAAGTGCTGCCGCGGGATCAGCCATCGGTGCCATGTCATCGCTCTATGCAGCCCTGCGGCTCCCGGCGCCGGCCGCCCCAGCACTATGGGAGCAAGCACCGCAGCCATTAGGCGCCAGGCTAAAGGCGTTTGAAGCCCGCATGGCCGAGACTGCCGTGGCCAATCAGGTCAAGGCGGCGCAGGTAGCTGGGGAACATGCTATGGACGCGCTAGACGGCCTTAGCACCTTGCCAGGTGGTGGCACCCTCGCCAGGGTGCGGGACGCCGCCGCGAACGATCCTGGCGGCATCCAGGCCGTTGTTGAAGGCATGAGGCCGGATGGGCGTCATGCGCGACTGCGGATTGCATTCGACACTGCATTGCAGGATCGCACCTTTGCCTCGGCCTATGACCGGGCTGTGCAAGGCGTCGCGGCCTACGGCCAGGCGCGGGTAAAGGCAGGTCATACCGATGGTCTCGACGCTTTAGACCGTACCATCGGGCAGGGGGTCCAAGCCCTGCCAGGTCGCAAGCCCGGCGCGTCTGCGTGGGACGAACTGGCGGAGAAGGCCCGCCAGGCTGCGGAGGTTCTGAAAAATGCCGTTCTGAAGGTCGGCGCCGCGCTTAGCTCAGTGCCGACACCGAAACCCAGCACGTCACCCACGTTGACCATGACGCCAAGCCGATAACCTTCCTTACGGAAACCCGCCGGCAGTCCCGCCGGAATAGCTGACCAATCGCCACGCCGCTCCTCACCAGGGCGGCGCGGTTCTGCTTTGTGGGACCAGTATTCGAGCCTGTGGATAAGTGCCACGGTGCTCGCTACGGGCAAGGGGTGGGTCCTCCCCGTGCTCGCCATGCTCGCGCCCAAGCAGGCGCTGCGCGTGGCTCCGCGCGGGTCCGGTCCCGGCGCCAAGTTGCACCGCCCTTGCCCTCCGCTGCGCGCCGCGGCGCCCTGAAGGGGTCGGGACGAGGGGCGTCCTGACACTCAACCCATGGCCTCCGGCCAGGGTCGAACAAGGGGCAGGTAGGGGAAGGCCGAACGGGATGGTTCTAGAATCCCAAAAAACGGGCCAGGAAGCCTTTGCGCCGCTGCGGGAAAGATGGAGACCCGGTCGGCACCGCAGGCCCCTGTAGAGCCGCAAAATGGCGTGCAAGCTCTGCCACCCGCTTCCACGCTTCCACGGCTGCTTGTTCCGCCGCCTCAGCTCGCCGGGTTGCTTCCGCCGCGGCGCCCTGCGCCGTATGCAGAGCTTCCCGCAAGCCGCGTGCCTCGCCTTCGGCCGCCGCGGCGCGTTCGCGCAGCTCGGCCCATTCAGCGGGGGTTGTCGCCGGGGGTGGCGGCTGCATAGCGCGCCAGGCTGGCGCCAGGCTAGCGCTTTGTAGCGGATGGGATGGCGCCAAGGTGGCGGGGGGTGGCGCGTTGGCGTCCAGTTCGATCCACCATTGGCCGTGGTTATCGCGCTGTGCCGGCAACAGGCCACGCCGGATGCGCCGCCGCACCACGTCCGTGGATACGTCATAACGGGCCGCTACCTGCCCGATGGTGAGCCGCTCAACCGCCATGTAGCACCGCCTTGCGCGCTACGCTGGCACCAGCGTAGCACGCTATGTAGCGGGCGCTATGCTGTGCCTCGCAACCCGAAACAAACTACGTTCTGACGTAGCTTGGACCACCGTGCCTATCGCGACACACCCAGTCGGCTTAACCAACGGACGTGCCACCTGGCGCACGTTGCAGGTGACGTGCAGGGCATGACCGTCGAGGGTGCAAAATGTTGGCACATCAAGCGTCAGAGGATGGTTATCGCTTCGCGCAGCCGCTTCTGGCACCAGCACATGGCCTTGTGCTCGGTGGCGTGTGTCATGCGTTGCGTGGTCCCTGTCTCGGGGTTTACCCAGCCGATGTAACAACCCGTGGCCTCGCGCCAAACCGCAGCGTATCCCATCATTACGCCGTCTACCGCCAGCTCGGTCCACCACTGGCGCCCGTCGAGCGGCCATAGGTGCTTATGCGCCGGCGTCAGCCGCGCGACGCCGAAGAACCACGGCCCGTAGTCGCCTCGGCACCATGGCATCCATGTTTCGCGTGCGTCAGCCATCTCGCCCGAAGCCACGGGGCGGATCAACTTCCAGGCCGGACAGGTCGAGGTCGCAGACGGCCCGTAGCGCGTCAGCCGTGGGCGTGTCGGCCAGGCTCTCCGGCAGCGCGTCCAGCCATTGTTGGTAGTCGGCCTGCAGCTCCAGCAACTCTGCCACCGCGTCGCGCCACCGCTGCGGCCGGCTGCGCCGGTCGGCGGGCCGGCGGTAGCGCACCTTCACCGTCCCTGCCGTATCAGCCGCGTGAGCGGCGCGGTAGCGGGCTTGCCGCTCGGCTACAGTCATCGCGCGCTCACCGAGGGGCTTGGGACCAGGGGGCATGACCCCTCCTAACGCGTTATGTAACGCATTACAATTGGCATGGTGACAGGGCCTGATGGCCGTAAGTGGAACCAGCATGAGGGTTCATGCACGATAGCGTGCGGTTTCGTACGGTGTTGCCGGCCGGCGCGTTCGGGAACAATGAAAAGACAACGCGCATGACCGTAGCGGCAACGCTGGCCACCCTGTCGGGTCGCTGCATCCTGGTGGCCGAGGACGAGCACATAGTCGCCGAGGCGATTGCCTTGATGCTGTCGGAGGCAGGCGCCGAGGCGCTTGGACCCGTGCTGACGGTTGCCGACGCCATTCGCCTGGTTGCGAACGAGGACCGGATAGATGCCGCACTGCTGGACGTGAACCTGCACGGCGAGAGGATCTGGCCGGTGGTGGACGCGCTGCTGGCGCGCAAGGTGCCGGTGGTGCTCGTCACCGGCTACGACGAGGGCACCATCCCTCGGCCCTACGCTCACCTGCCGCGCTGTGGAAAGCCGGCAACTGGGCACGCCATTGCCCATGCTCT
>CALMVT010000268.1 GCA_937873175.1 uncultured Acetobacteraceae bacterium
GTACAGGATCGCGAAGTCGTGCCACAGGGTCCAGTTCTTGACGTAGGACACGTCTAGCCCATCCTATTCAGCGTCTGTGAGTTAGACGGGCTGCTGAGCGTCGGCGCAGTTCGACCTTGCGCCTGTTTCGTCGCGGTCTGGTCGGAGGTGCTGAGCGCTGGAGTTGGTAAAGACGGGCGGGGTCCGGGGGCGAGTGCCCCGGCGGTCAGGGTCCGGCGGGTTGCAGGCTGCGGGCGACGCCGCGGAACAGCTCGGCTTCCGGACATGCCGCGGCAAACGCGATGCGGACGCGTGTCGCGGTTTCGGTGATGCGCCCGGCGATCTTGAGTAGCCGCATGCGCAAGGTGGTGAACTCGGCCGAGGCCAGCGTCTGTGGCTTGGGAATGGCATCACGCACTGTCAGCATCAGCCAGTAGGCGGCGGTGTGCAGCACCAGGCGAACCTGGTTGGCCAGGGCGGACCGGCAGCTGGTGCGGTCGGAGGCGAGCTGGCTTTTGTGCAGCTTGATCAGGTTTTCCGCCTGACCCCGGGCGCAATACAGAGTGTCGTAGAGCCATTCAGCGCTGCCGCGGCTCAGGTTGGTGACCACGCAGCGGATGTCGAGGCCCAGGGTGGTGGCCTCGATCCTGGCTGAAACCCGGCGTTCGCATCCCCAGGACTTGGCGCCGTAGCGGATCTCGGCATAACCGCGCAGCACAGGTGCTTGAGCTTCGGCGCGGCGGACCCGGACGTCATCGGCGGCCTGTTCGAGCAACCGGTTCAGCACGGCATTGCCGGGCAGGCCGAAGATGTAGTCGACCGCATTGGCCTCGCACCACGCCATCACCTCGGGACGGCCGTAATGGCCATCGCCGCGGATCGTCAACCGGGTGGTCGGCCAGTGGCTGCGGATGCGGCGCACCAGGCGTCGGATGTGGCAGCGAACCTCATGTCCGGACGGCGTTTTGCCAGGCCGCAGCAGGATGGCGAGCGGGCGTGAGGTGGCGATATCGTAGACATGGATCGGCATGAAGCAGCGCTCGTCATGATGCGCATTGAACAGCGACAACTGCTGATGGCCGTGCACGACGTCGACGGTGTCGTCGATATCCAACGTGACGGCGGCTGGTGGACTGGCGTAGCTGGCGCAGTAGGCGTCGATCATGGCGTAGCTCAGGCGCATGACCTCGCGCAGGGTCGGCGCGTTCTCCCAACGCGACACGGTCGGCTGCGAGCATAGATCGCGTCCGCTGTCTGGCAGGCGGCCGCAGGCGAGCTTGAAGCCGGGATCGGTCCGCAGGTGGTCGAGATCGTCGGCGTCTTCGTAGCCGCAGGCGATGGCCAGCATGCGCGCGCGCAGGATGTCGGCGACGCTGTGGGTGACGAACAGCGGGTTACGTGGATCGGCAATGAGACGCGCGAGGCGGTCGGCGATACCGATACGCCGTTCGGCGGCGGCCAACAGCATGACGCCGCCATCCGAGGTGATACGGCCACCGTCAAAGGCGGCGGTGACTTTCTTGCGGCCAATGGCTGGAAACAGGAACGGTGCGACCGTATCGTCGGACATGGCGGGTGTGGCTCGGCATGATCGTGTGAGGGGATGGCGTCAGCACCCAATCCGTAAACACAATCAGCAGCTTAGGCGACGCCCGCCACCGAATCCCTGTCATGCCGCTGAATAAGATGGGCTGGTTCCTCCGTCTGGTCCACCCAGACCGGCGCGAGCTCAGCCTGACCGGTGCCCGCACCCTGGCCGGGCAGCTGCGCGAGGCCGTCGAGCGGCGGCAGGCCTTGGCGGTGTCCCGGGTCGGCCGAAGCCACGTCTGTCCCTTCGACCTGCACGCGCTGGTGCCGGTCCCCACGACCATCCTGCGGCTCGGCCCTGACCACCCGGACGCGCTCGCCTGGCTGTGGCAGCACTGGGGCACCACGGATTGCCTGCGCCACGTGGTGGCGTCGGAACCCGGCGGCAACGAGACACAGGCCGGGTCGGCGCAGGAGGGCCACATCTTGCGGCTGCGCTTCTGGTCCGCGGATTGGACGCCGTGGCAGGCCTTGGAGCGGATCCGGGCCGAGTGGCCCCTGCTGCGCTTCGACGTGCGGCCCGAGTACGGGACCAGCTGATGACCGGCACGGGCACCCCGGTGCCAGCTCAAGGTGCCCTGGTTCCCGACGGGTGGGAACAGCCGCCCCGGCGGCTTGCCGGCCCGGCCGGTGCTCCCGTGCTGGAGATCGGGAACTTCGAGGGGCCGCTCGACTGGCTGCTCGAGTTGGCGCGCAGCCGGCGCATCGACCTGGCCCGGCTTTCCATCACCGCCCTGGTTGACGCCTTCGGAACAGCGCTGTCCGGCGCCCTGGGTGGTGCCGACAAGCAACCCATGGCCTTGGCGCAGTGGAGCGGCTGGCTGGTGATGGCCGCCGAGCTGACGCTGCTGCGGTCCCGGCTGCTGCTGCCGGTGGACGCACCGGATGCCCAGGCGGCGCACGACGAGGCCGAGCGCCTGCGCCGCGCCCTTCTCGGCCGGGCGGAAACGGCCCGGGCCGCGGACTGGCTGGACGAACGGACGCAGCTGGGCCGGGACGTGTTCCCCAACGGACGCACCGAGGCGGACCGTGGGGTTCGGGCGCAACGGACCGGCGACATCACGGCCCTGCTGCGGGCCTGCCTGGCCGCCATCCGGCTGCCAGCCGAGGCCGAGGACCGCTTCCGCCTGCCGGAACGGCCATTCTGGACCGTGGCGCAGGCCCTCACGCGTATGCAGGCAATGCTGCCAGCATTGGGAGAGGGAGGGCACCCACTGGCCAGCTTCCTGCCGCCCGTCACGGCCGATGCACCGCAGCGGGAACAGCATCGCCGAACCGCCCTGGCAGCCACCTTTGTGGCCGGATTGGAAC
>CALMVT010000269.1 GCA_937873175.1 uncultured Acetobacteraceae bacterium
GAAGCTCATCTCGAAGTCGAGCTGGTAGAACTCGCCGGGGCTGCGGTCGGCGCGGCTGGCCTCGTCGCGGAAGCAGGGCGCGATCTGGAAATAGCGGTCGAACCCGGCCACCATGGCGAGCTGCTTGAACTGCTGCGGCGCCTGCGGCAGGGCGTAGAAGGTGCCGGGATGGCTGCGCGACGGCACCAGGAAGTCGCGCGCCCCTTCCGGGCTGCTGGCGGTCAGGATGGGGGTTTGGAACTCGGTGAACCCCTGCTCCATCATGCGGCGGCGGAGGCTCGCGATCACGCCGGCGCGCAGCATGAGGTTGCGGTGCACCTTGTCGCGCCGCAGGTCGATGAAGCGGTACTTGAGGCGCAGCTCATCCGGGTATTGCTGCTCGCCCGCGACCTGGATCGGCAGCACGTCGGCGGCGCTCTGCACCGCGATCTCCCCCACCCGCAGCTCGACCTCGCCCGTGGGCAGGCGGGGGTTCACCGTGGCCGGGCTGCGCGGCACGACGGGGCCGGTGACGGTGACGACGCTCTCGACCCGCAACGCATCGGCGGTGTCGAAGGCGGGCGTGCCCAAAGGGATCACGCATTGGGTGATGCCGTAATGGTCGCGCAGGTCGATGAACAGCAGGCCGCCATGGTCGCGCTTGCTGTGCACCCAGCCGGACAGCCGGGCCGTTTGCCCGGCGTCCGGGCCGCGAAGGGCGCCGCAGGTGTGGGTGCGATAGGCGTGCATGGCGATGGTTCCCAAAAGATGCGGCACACAAACCGCCGGCATTTGCGGTGTCAAGGTGCGGCCCTTACATGCACGCAATGTCACGTCCCCAGCCTGCCTTCGCCGACCCCGTCCTCGTCACCGACACGGCCGCGCTCGCCGCCTTGTGCGGGCGCGTGGCGACCGAGCCGTTCGTCACCATCGATACCGAGTTCATGCGGGAACGCACCTACTACCCCGAGCTGTGCGTCGTGCAGTTGGCAGGCGCCCGGGATGTGGCGGTGATCGACGCGCTGGCGCCCGGCCTTGACCTCCAGCCGCTCGGCGCGCTGCTGGCGGACCCGGGCGTGGTGAAGGTGTTCCACGCGGCGCGGCAGGACGCCGAAATCTTCCTGGAACGCTTCGGCACCGTGCCGGCGCCGCTGTTCGACACCCAGGTGGCGGCCATGGTGGCGGGCTTCGGCGACCAGGTCGGCTATGACGCGCTGGTGGGGTCGCTGACCGGCGGGCAGATCGACAAGGCCCACCGGTTCAGCGATTGGTCCGCCCGCCCTTTGTCCCCGGCGCAGGTCGCTTACGCGGCGGCGGACGTGACCCACCTGCGCCAGGTTTATGAGCGTCTGCAAGACAAGCTGGCGCGGGACGGGCGGCTCGATTGGGTGGCGGAGGAGATGGCGGTGCTGGCGCAGCCCGGCACCTACCGCCCGGAACCGGAAGCGATGTGGGAACGGCTGCGCCCGCGCACGGCCAACCGCCGGATGCTGGGCTTGCTGCGCGCCGCCGCCGCTTGGCGGGAGCGGGAAGCGCAGCGGGTCAACATCCCCCGGCAGCGCCTCCTGAAAGACGAGAGCCTGCTGGAGATCGCCGCGACCGCCCCCACCAGCGCGGAGGCTCTGGCCCGCGTGCGCGGCGTTTCCCGCGGCTTCGCAGAGGGGCGGAGCGGCGCCGGGCTGGTGGCGGCGCTGCAGGATGCGGCGGCGCTGCCGGAGTCCGCGCTGCCGGACGCGCCGCGCGCCAAGGACGGCCCGCGCGCCTCGCCCGCCTTGGTGTCGCTCTTGAAGGTGCTGCTGGCGGCCAAGTGCGAGGAACACAACGTGGCGCCGAAGCTGCTGGCATCGTCGGATGACCTGGACCGCTTGGCGACGGAGGCGGCGCCGGACATCCCGGCCCTGCATGGATGGCGGCGCGAGATGTTCGGCGCGGACGCGCTGGCGCTGAAGGCCGGGTCGATCACGTTGGGGGTGGCGGGGAAGCGGGTGAAGCTGGTTCGGGTTTGACCGACGTGATAAGCACGTCCGGGCACTCTGGCGGGCTGCGCCGCCATTTCCTGCTTGTTTGCTACCCGAGACGCTTTTCCCTTGCAGGAGGGCGCGTCGCGACCAGTCGTTCCTCCACGCGCCCGATCGCCTTGAGCACGGTCTCTCCCGCCTTCGCCACCTTGGGATCAGAATGCGCAAGCAGCCGGTCAACCACGAGAAGCGCCGGCGCGAGCATGCCGCGCAGGTCGTGGCGCAGCACCGATGTCGCCGCTTCAAGTTCAGCGAGCCGGGCCAGCTTGCCGGCCAACTCCTGATCCAAATCGCCTGGCATCTCTCGGTGGGTCATGGCGTTACGGGCTACCTCAAAGTTTCTCCGAAGGCTCTTATAAAATTTAATCTGCAATGAATCGGGCGGCGTCCGCAAGCGAAGCTGCACAGCCGTGTCGAAGCCTAGGCGCCGACCTTGGAGCGGCTGCCGGGCCAGGCACGTCAAGTTGCGCGCCGACCGCTGCGGCTGCCATCATGGTTCCCCCCGGCCACGGTCGCACCTAAGCAGCCTTGCGGGGCTTGCGCTGCGCAAGGCTGCTTAGGAGTCGTTGAGGACGCATTATTTTGCCGCCTCCGCGGCAGCGCGCTCCGCCGAATGATGCTTAGATACCCCTCATGCTCCAGCACGCCCCCACGCTCGACCCGGCCAAGTTCCGCGATCCCCGCACCACCGCCAAGAGAGAGCCGCGCGCCCACGTGGCGCTGGGTGGGCTGGAAACGCTGTGGTTCAACACCGGCACGCTGTGCAACCTCACCTGCCGTAACTGCTACATCGAAAGCTCGCCGCGCAACGACCGCCTGGCCTACCTGACTCGGGCCGAGGTCTGCGCCTTCCTCGACGAGATCGAGCGCGACAACCTGCCGGTCCGCACCGCGGGCTTCACCGGGGGCGAGCCGTTCCTGTGCCCGGACCTGCTGTTCATGCTGGACGATGCGCTGTCCCGCAGGCTGGAGGCGCTGGTGCTGACCAACGCCATGCGGCCGATGATGAAGGCGGCGGACGGCCTCGACGCGCTCCGCGCCCGGCACGGCGACCAGCTGCGCCTGCGCGTGTCCCTTGATCACTACAGCCCCACGCAGCATGTGGCCGAGCGCGGTCCGCGCAGTTGGGAGCCAACGCTTGACGGCCTGCGCTGGCTTTCCAGGCGCGGCTTCGCGGTGGACGTGGCGGGGCGCCTGTTCTCCGGCGAGCCGGAGGCCGAGATCCGCGCCGGCTTCGCCCGCTTGTTCGCCGAGTATGCCATTCCCATCGACGCCGCCGACCCGGTGCGCCTGATGCTGTTCCCGGAGATGGACGCGAACCAGGACGTGCCGGAGATCACCGAAGCCTGCTGGGGCATCCTCGGCAAGTCGCCCTCCTCGGTCATGTGCGCCTCGTCCCGCATGGTCGTGCGGCGTCGGGAGGCGGCGCGCCCGGCCGTCATCGCCTGCACCCTGCTGCCGTATGAGCCGGAGTTCGAGCTGGGCCAAACCCTCGCCGAAGCGTCCCGCCCCGTGCCGCTGAACCACCCGCATTGCGCCCGGTTCTGCGTCCTGGGCGGCGCGGCCTGCAGCCGTTGAATTTCTAGGCCGTCCCCGTGCTGTCGTTGGCGGCGGTGCTCGCGGCCTGGTGGCTGCTGCCGGTGCAAGCCTGGGTGCAGCCGTTCGCCGAATGGATCGGGGGCTTGGGCGCTTGGGGCGCGTTGATCTACGGCGCGGCCTATGCGGCGGCGCTGGTCGTGCTGTTGCCGGCCACGCCGTTCACGCTGGGCGCTGGGCTGATTTACGGGTTCTGGGGCTTTCCGCTGGCGCTCCTGTCGGCGACGTTCGGCGCGTCGCTCGCGTTTCTCGTGTCGCGCTATTTGCTGCGCGGCCGGGTTGCCCGGATGATCGCGGGACGGCCGCGCCTGCGCGCCATCGACCACGCGGTGGGCAAGGAGGGCTGGCGCGTCGTGGCGCTGCTGCGCCTCAGCCCGCTGATGCCGTTCAGCCTGCAGAACTATGCCTGCGGCGCGAGCAGCATCGGCTTCTGGCCTTTCGTGGCGGCGACGGGCGCGGGAATCGTGCCGGGCTGCTTGATAAACGTTTACCTCGGCACGGCCGGACGGGCGGCGTCGGGCGGGATCGGGCCGGTGCGGTGGGCGTTGGTCGGCCTGGGCCTTTCGGCCACCGTTGCGGTCACGCTGCTGGTCGGGCGCCGGGCACGGGCGGTGCTGGCGCGGAAAGGCGTGGACGGGGTTTGAGCCGGCCATGGCCGCGTCAAAGATCGGCCCCCGTGTCCACATCCCGCAGCACCCGCAGCAGCGCCACCCGCCGCCCGGCAAAGTTCGCCAGCGTGTCGGCCAAGGCAAACGCCGTGGACCAGCGCACGCCCGCGAACGGCCGCGCCGGGCGGCGCGGCGACAGCGCCACCAGCCAATAGCCCCCATCCTCCGACGGGCCGAACGCCGCTTGCGCCCGCCCCAGCGCCCGGAACGCCGCCGCCACGTCGTCGGCACGGAGCGCCGGGATGTCCGTCCCCACGATTGCCACCCGGCGGTGCCCCGCACACGCCCGGTGCATCCGCGTCCCGAGGTCTCCGCCGCCCTGCTCTACCACCGGCACCCGCACCGGCCAGCGCATCCGCACATGGTCGGGCGTCGCCGCCAGCACGGTGCGGAACCGCCGGTCGCGCGCCAGTTCCCGCAACAGCCGGGCCAGGTTGCCCCGGTAGAAGCGCAGCGCCTTCCGGTCCCCTACGTCGCGCGCCAGCCGCCGCTTCACGGTGCCGAGGCGCGGCGCTCGGGCAAATACGATCACGGTGTCGCGCATCGGGCCGGCGGCTCCCATCCTTGACGACGCATACCGCAGACCCTATCGCCCAGCCATGCAGGAACGCACCCAGGTCGCGATCATCGGCGCCGGCCCCGCCGGGCTGCTGCTCGGCCACCTCCTGCACCTTGCAGGCATCGAGAGCGTGGTGATCGAGGCGCGGTCCCGTCCCTACGTCGAGAACCGCGTCCGCGCCGGCGTCTTGGAGCACCACGTCGTGGACGTTCTGGACCAGACCGGCCTCGGCGAGCGCATGCGGCGGGAGGGTCTGCCGCACGAGGGCACGCAGTTCCTGTTCGGGGCCAAGCTGCACCGGATCGACTTCCAGGCTCTGGTCGGCCATTCCGTCATGGTCTACGGCCAGCACGAGGTGGTGCGCGACCTGATCGCCGCCCGGCAGGCCGCGGGCGCTCCCCTGCTGTTCGACTGCGAGGACGTGGCGGTGGCAGGCTACGAGGCCGGCAGCCCGGCCGTGCGTTACGTCCGGGACGGGCAGGCGCACACGCTGGACTGCGACCTGATCGCCGGGTGCGACGGGTTCCATGGGGTGTGCCGGCCGTCGCTGCCGCCGGGCACGTGGCGCGGCTTCGACCGGGTGTATCCGTTCGGCTGGCTCGGCATCCTGGCGGAAGCGCCGCCCAGCTCGGACGAGCTTGTGTATGCCAACCACGAGCGCGGCTTCGCCCTGCTGTCCATGCGCTCGCCCACCGTGCAGCGCATGTACCTGCAATGCGCCCCCGACGAGGACGTGGAAGCCTGGTCCGATGACCGCGTGTGGTCGGAGCTGTCGCGCCGCCTTTCGGGCGACGGGGTGACGCTGCGGACCGGCCGCATCTTCCAGAAATCCGTCACCCCCATGCGCTCCTTTGTCGCGGAGCCGATGCAGTGCGGCCGGCTGTTCCTGGCCGGGGACGCCGCCCACATCGTGCCGCCCACGGGAGCCAAGGGCATGAACTCCGCCGTTGCCGACGTGCTGCTGCTGTCCCGTGCCATCGAGCGGTGGGTGGGAACGGGGGACGATGTGGGCCTCGCCAGCTACTCCGCGGCGGCGCTGCGCCGCATCTGGAAGGTGCAGCGGTTTTCTTGGTGGATGACCACGCTGTTCCACCGCTTCGACGGCGCGTCCGACTTCGACCGCCGGGTGCAGTTGGCGGAGCTGGACTATGTCGTGGGCAGCCGGGAAGCCGCCGCGGCGCTGGCGGAGAACTACGTGGGCCTGCCGCTCAGCTAGAT
>CALMVT010000270.1:0-1280 GCA_937873175.1 uncultured Acetobacteraceae bacterium
GCCTCAACCGCGCCGCCCCAGTCGGCAAAGGTCAGGAGCTGATCGCGTGCCCGGCGCAGCTTGGCTTGGAGCGCGGCGGCAAGGTCACACGTCGTGGGTGCGGCCAGGATCGCGGCCAGGCTGCGCTCGAACGCGCGCGGTTGTGCCCAGACCTGCACTACCACGTGCGCCGCGGCAGTATGGTGACGCTGCCATGGGAGAATGATCGACGACGGATTTATCCCGGAATGAGAGCGGGGCTTCCACGTCATGGCGTCTGGCGTGGTTGATCCTGCCATCCTGACCCGCTGCCGTTTGGTAGCAGGATGGCATGCTGGTCTATACTGCGCCGGCGCCCGGCGCCGAGCCATGACGGACCGTCGCGATGCACCAGGAGCCGCTCGAAGCGGGGAATTGGGAATGGACCTGACCGCCTTGTTGCTGCTCGTCGCTTTCCGGCACCGGATCAAGGAGGCCGACATCGGCGCAGGTATCGCGGCCTTCGAGACGATCATCGGGCACAAGCTTGACGAAGGCGAGTTCCGGGACGCGTTCGCTTGCGCCGTCGCCAGGGGCGACCTCCGCGATCCGGTGCGCCTGCTGCCTGGGTCGCTCCAGTGCCACTGGCACGTAGAACTTACGCCACAAGGCGCCAACACCGTCCGCACCCTGCTTCGCGACCTTGATCTGCCGGCGATATCACCAGCAAATAGCTGATATCCCTACCGAATTCTCGCCATATCTGTATGCGGAGAACAATAACACTGACACAGCACTTAGGCTTCCATGCTCTTACAGCATGACAGATGCACGGACAAAAAAGTATCTCCTGAGCAGGAGAGGGCGCATTACTCTCTTGTGCACTGCAGCATACGAACCTAAATGCGTGCTAGTAGTGAAAAAAGGGAGAAGAGCCTATGACCGACAACAATCTTCATGGCAGCAAGCTGCAGAACGACCGTGCCGACGCCGGGTTTGCCGCACGGAGCGGGGCACAGATCGCCGGGGCTGTGCGCCAGGGCGCGACAGCACTGCAACAGAGTGGGCACATGACCAACGAGGCGATCCGCCGTGGCGTTGAGGCCACTGCCGAGATGACCCGTCAGGGCACCCAGGCCGGTGTGGAGGCAACCCGCCGCGCCAGCGAGACGGCTAACGAGGCCCTGCGCCGGAGCACGCAGGTGGTGGCCGAGGGTCAGCGCCAGATCACCCAGGAGGCGACCCACACCTTCCAGGAGGTCAGCCGCAAGGTGGTTCAGGTGGCCCACGGCACGTCCGAGGAGGTGCGCCGGCTGGCGACG
>CALMVT010000270.1:1380-3382 GCA_937873175.1 uncultured Acetobacteraceae bacterium
AGGAGACTACAATTGGCTTATGACACGAACACGACCCGCGGCAACGCGAATGGGCGTTCGGACACCCCGGTCAGCACCGGCATTCCGTTCTGGGACATGATGCTTTCATTCGGCAAGGCGTCCCAGCAGGCCCTGTCCGGCTATGCTCCCCAGGTCAGCTATGCGCCGCGCCCTGAGTATGGCACGCGGTCCGACCGCGGCGCGGTGCAGCACACGACCAGCAACGTCGAGGTGATCCCGGTCGGCGAGGAGACGCTGAACGTCGGCACCCGCTTGGTGGCCGGCGAGACGACGCGCGTGCGTCGCACCGTGGTGGAGACCCCCGTCGAGCAGGGTGTGTCCTTGCGCGAGGAGCGGGTCGTCGTGGAGCGCCGCAAGCCGACGGCGGCGAGTGCCGCCACGACACAGGGCATCCTGACCGACGCCGCTTTCGAGATGAGCGACAGCTTCGAGGTCGCTGACGTGTGGAAGAGCGTGCGGGTGACCGAGGAGGTCGTGCTGCGCCGCGAGGTGACCGAGCGCCAAGAGACGGTGCGCGACACCGTGCGTCGCGACGAGGTGGTGGTCGAGCAGGCCAAGCGGTCTGCTTCAGCCCTCCCGCAGGCCAGCAAGTCGGAGCCGGCGCACTTGGCGGCTGACCTGGAGACGGCGGCCGAGCGCTTCGAGACCAACGCCGGCCAGCAACAAAAGGCGCTCGCGACCCTTCACGAGACGCTGAACGCCGAGGCAGGCGCGACGAAGGCTGAGCAGAACGACAAGGGCAGCAACAGCCACAAGGGCTGAGGCAATCAGAGACGGCCGAAGGCGCCATGCCTTCGGCCGGATGCTGGGCAGCGGTGCTGCCCCATTACGAAAAGAAGAGAATGGCCATGCTGCAAGGCGCTTGGCTGGCCATGGAAGCCCAGCAGGTTATCGCGCTGCGGCTGATGAAGCTCGTGAAGGGAGGCTCGGCCGCGACGCAGGAAGCGCATCTCATGGTGGCCGAGAAAGTGGACGCCACGATCAGGGCAGTTGGCATGGTTGCCGCGGCTATGGCATGCGGAACGTTCGATGCTGGCGCAGACGCGGTGGTGCGGATGCTGCGCCAAGAGGTGCAGGCGAACCGGAAGCGGCTGGGACCCAGCTGATGCGCCCCCTGAACAACCAGCGTAATTGCTCGCACTCTGTCCGATAATCCGCGGTGGTCGATACACTTCAAAGGTTGAGCGAGCTGTGCGCGTCGGTTCGATCCCAGCGCGCATGCACCATGCATTTTATTGACTCGACGGTTATCATAAAAAGATTGAACGGCCGCAACCGGAGCGGCACCTGCTGATACTCGGAAGGCGCACAGGAAACCGAGTTCTGAACGAACGGCCGCGCAAGTGCTTCGTGCAGGACGAAAATATGCGCGTCATGATCTTGAGCCGGTGGGGGCAACACACGATAGGAACAAACCCTTGACCCTACGAACACTGATGCAGGCGGGCCCTGCCAAAGCGAATGAGCTGTTCACGGCGCTCTCCGAAACCTCGGACGGTGCGCTGAAAACCCGCGAAAATCTGTTCGCGGAGCTTAAGGCCGAGCTCAAGCGTCATGCGGACCTGAAGCAGCAGCATCTCTTTCCAGCCCTCAAGAAGCATGCGGATACCAAGCAGCTTGTTGCCGCTGCCACCAGCGGTATCAAGGAGGTGCGCGCAAAGCTCGCCGAGTTGGACGCACTTCCGAGGAACCATGAAACGTTCCTGGCCAACGTTGTGGAGCTGAGAAAGCTGCTCCGCCAGCACGCCCGCAACGAGACGAAGGAACTCCTGCCTGCGGTCCAGAAGACGCTCAGCGAGGAGCAGGTCCAGGAACTCACGGAGAAGATTGAGAGCAGCTTGGCGGACGCTGAGCGGGCCAAGCACGACGACGCGGGAAAGAAGCGAGCAGCGGCTCAACAGGAAGGCGCGCGGGCCGAACAAAAGCGCCAGCAGGCCGAGCAACGGGCGAAGCAGACAGCGGCGGCCAAGCAGAAGCAGCA
>CALMVT010000270.1:3482-4831 GCA_937873175.1 uncultured Acetobacteraceae bacterium
GCCGAACAGGAACGCCAGCAGGCCGAGCAACGGGCACAGCAGGAAGCCGCCGCCAAGCAGAAGCAGCAAGAGGCTGAGCGTCGTGCCCACGAAGCAGCCGAACAGGAGCGCCAGCGGGCCGAGCAACGGGCGCAGCAGGCGGCGGCGGCCAAGCAGAAGCAGCAAAAAGCTGAGCGTCGTGCCCGCGAGACGGCCAAACAGGAGCGCAAGCAGGCCGAGCAACGGGCACAGCAGGAAGCCGCCGCCAAGCAAAAGCAGCAAGAGACTGAGCGCCGTGCTCGCAAGGCGACTTTGCAGATTGCTGCGGCGGAAACCCGGATGGCCGAGATCGTGAGCGAGAGTGCGCCCGAAGCGGCCTGGAGCGTCACCGAGAATGCGCAGGATGTCGCCACAGGCGTTCTCGGGGCCGCAAACAACGCAGTTGAGGCGACAACCGGTCACGCGCACGTCGTGACCGATGTGACCCGGCAGGCAACCAGCCAAAGCCAAGAAGCAATCCGGCACGGGATGCAGGCGGCTGCTGGAGCGCGGGCTCGGTTGGCTGACATCAGCAATGACCAGCGCCGCCCTTCGGCGGACGGTTCGGCATGCGCCGCCAGCGTTTACCAAGGTGCCGCTGAGAACATGCAGGCCCTCCTTGGATCCTACGCGAACCTCGGGCGTGGTCTGGAGCGGTATCAGCGTGCCTATCTCGACCTGCTCCACCGTTCGATGGGGAGCATGGTGCATCAGCAGCAGGGCCTGTTACGGGCGAATTCGCCGGCGCAGTTCGCGGAAATTCAGCGCGCCATCTACCTCGAAGGCGTGAACGCCCTGTTCACCTATAATGCAACCTTGCTCGACATTGCCGGGGAGATTGCGCGAGATACAGTCCAGCCGCTGCAGGAACGCGCCCGCGGGCGCGGCCAGGACTAATCCCGTAGCTTCTTGTCGGGTTCCGTGGTGGTAGGCCTGAGCCTGGGTAGCGTGCCTGAAAGGCATCTAGTGTGATGGCTAGGGCGCGAGCGGCCAACCGGCTCGCGCGAGGAGCTACCGCCATTATGGCTGCTACAATGAAACCAGAAGTTCTGACGATCAAGCTATTCAGGACGGAACCGGGTGACGTAGGAATATGTGACGTCTCCTGCCCTAACGAAAACCTTGCAGAGGCCCAGCGGATTACAACTGAACGACTGGAAAGCTTCTCCAATGACCCTCAGCGCGGGAGTGAGGAGAAGCCCACGAAGGCATACCTGATCGGAGAAGATGATCGGCTGATTGCGGAATACCGCATTACGCCCCAGGGAGCTGAGATCGTGTTTAGAGGAGGTGCGTAAGGGGACTGTCCAGCGATTGGGGGTCTACGCCGC
>CALMVT010000271.1 GCA_937873175.1 uncultured Acetobacteraceae bacterium
AGCGTGCACGGCCGCGCCGTCCGCCCGCAGCGCCGCGCAAAGCGCTGCGCCCAGGAACCCGCCCGCGCCGAGCACCAGGCAGCGTGCCCCCGCCATCGCGCCCGGCGCCGGGTGCGTTTCCGCCAACGCCACGTCAGGATGGCTCAACATGCCGAAACTCCTGGAAACCCGGCCAAGCCGCGCGCCGCCGTCCACTGAGTCCCTAAACCGTAATTATTATGATGTAAACCATTGTGACGCCGCTGCGCCGTGTCACCAGCCCGCACCCTTCCGATGCACCGTGCACCAGCCGTGCCCCGTCGATTCACAGACCGCCGGCAGCATGCGTTCCACCGCGTGCAACGCCGTGCCGTCATAGGCCACGGGTTCCCCCGGCAGGTCCTGCGGCCCGAAGCCCAACGCCCAGAACGGCGCCACCGCGGCCGGACGCGCCCAGAACATCGTGCCGATCGGGAACACCGGCCACTCCGGCAGCACCGGCGCCGGCTGCATCCGCGCTGCCAGCGCCTCGGCATCGGGCCGGTTCTTGCTCCAGCCCACGCAGTGCCGGTCCTCCGCGAACACGAGGCCCAGGCCCGGGTCGCCGGCGAACAGCGCCCAGATCGCCGGAAGCCCGGCCGTCCCGCCCAGCAGCGTGTCCAGCAGGAACCCCCGCCAGCGGTCGCCCAGCGCGGCATCGACCGCAAGGCTCCTCTTGCCGTGCAGGTGGCCGATCACGTCGTATGCGCCCTCCTGCACGAGTGGACCCACTTCCGTCAGGAACGGTCCGATGTCCCGGCCGCGATTCGGCACCACGACGATCCGCATGCTGCCGCCCTTGTAGCCGCGGAACGCATACTCGACCTCGATCCGCCGCGCGTCCGACGTGGTGGTGAGGATCAGGTCCAGCAGCGTCTGCCCGGCCCCGCGGGCGGCGGACAGCCGCGCCGCGAACTCGGCCGCCAACTCGGGGTAATGCAGATGGAGGTGCAGCGCGGCGCGCAAGGGTGCAGCCCGCGGCATCTCGTCGCCCAGCACCACGCAGCGATGGGTGGGCGAGGTGTCCAGCCCTGCGAGCGCCGGGCCGGGCTGCGCCAGGCGGAGACGCGCCACGCCCTCGTTGAAGCCGGGGCAGGGATTGCAGGCCACGATCCCCTTCTGGCCCCGCGCCACGTAGTCCCGGACGGCGGCACGCAGCCTCGACGGCTCCGCAGGTGCGGGCAGGTTGTCGTGAAACGC
This sequence comes from uncultured Acetobacteraceae bacterium, assembly GCA_937873175.1. Taxonomy (GTDB): domain Bacteria; phylum Pseudomonadota; class Alphaproteobacteria; order Acetobacterales; family Acetobacteraceae; genus CAHJXG01. The sequence goes on from CALMVT010000271.1 coordinate 1,219, forward strand.
CGCGTCGAACCGGCCACACGCGAACACCGCGTCGGCGGCCCGCACCGCAGCCTCGCGCAGCGCCGCGGCGGCCGTGAGCTCCTCGGAGATCGCCGCCGCGTAGTCGGCGAACGCGAAGCGCCGCCGCGCCAGCGCCGCATTGCCCAAGGCGCGCTTGGCCTCGGCCGGCTGAAGCAGCCGCACCAGCGCCTTGGCCGCCTCCTTCACGTCGCAATACGCCACCGCGGCGCCCACGGCCGCCTTGCGGTCCGGCGCATCCGACAGCGCATCCACCACGCCGGTCGCCCGGTCGAAGCACACCACGGCCCGCCCGGCCCGCAGCGCATCGAGCGCCACGTTGGGAAACGGGTCGAGCCGCGACGGCAGGTAGAACACGTCGGACACGGCGAACAGCACATCGAGGCTGCTTTGCGCCGGCAGGAAGAACACATGGTCCTGCAGGTCGAGCCGGCGCACCATGTCGGCGATCCAGGCGGAGTAATGCACGTCGGTGCCCGGGGAATAACCGTCGCCCACCCAAACGAAGCGGACGCTGTCGCCCGCTATCCGGCGCGCCTCGGCTGCGGTCTGCACGAACAGGTCTACGCCCTTGCGCATCTGCACCCGCCCGGCGCCCAGCACCACCTTGACCTTCTCCGCGCCGGGTGCCGCGCCGATGGCGGCCCGGATGTCGTCCTCCGTCAGGTCCTCCGCCGAGTCGTCGCTTGGCAAGTTCGGCAGGGCGCCCTGGGGCCGCACGGTCAGGTTGTTGGCCCGGCATGAGCGGGTGGCCAGCAGCTCCGCCTGCACGCTGTCCCGGATCAGCGACGCGGGGGTGATCACCCGGTCTGTGGCCTCCACCATCTCCGACATGCGCCCGCGCGGCAGGGTGTACTCTGCGAATTCGTGCACCAGCCCCACCGAGGGCAGGTCCGCCTGCAGCGCCGCCTGCGCCAGCACGCTGGTTTCCACCGAATTCAGCAGCACCGCCGAAAGTCTGTGCGTTTCCTGTAGCTCCCGCAGGAGATACTCGGCGTCGAGCCGCGATAGCGGCCCCGTCGCCACCGTGCAACTGCTCGCCGCGAAGTCCTGCAGCAGCGGCCCGGGCCGGCCCAGGTAGGCCACCACGTTGTGCGTGCCCACGAGCGCTGCGCTCAGGTTCAAGCCCACCAGCGGCGCCCCAGTGCGGGACGCCTCGTGGCTTGCCACCAAAACGGTCGGCTTGGCCGTATCAAGGGCGTAGTCTCCTGGACGGAGGAGCGAGGTGAAGTCGGGCCGGCCCACCCGGCCCTCCGCGTGGCCGAACGCGGCGAAGTGGTAGAACGGGTCCATGCGCGAGGTTTGTAAGTCCGGGTAGCAGCGCAAGTAATAGTCGGCGCAGAAGTCCGGCGCCGGGTCGAGGCCCAGGCGGCAGCCAACCAGGACGTAGTGCTCCAACGGGTCGGCCGGCGCGGGCTGCCCCGGAAATTGCCGACGCCACCCGTCGAGGTAGAAGAATTCGTTGAACCGTTGCCGCCCCGCTTGCACTCGCTGGTGCAATTGCCATTGCGTGCACACGCGCAGCTCCGCGCGGCCGACCGCGATGTAGTGTAGGATCGGCATGGTGTAGCCGGACGCCTCGCCTAGCACGTCGTCGTAGGCCCGCGCATAGAACGCGCTGTCGAAGGCGTCCCCAATCGGCGCGCGGTGGTTGCGGCTGACCAGGTAGTCCTCGACATCCGAAAAGCCGGGCCGCGCCGGGCGCCCGCGGTTCCAGGCGTAGGCCCGCGCGTCGAACAGCCCGCTCGCTGCCACCCGCTCCGCGTCGCGCCGCACCGCTTGCCGGTTCGGATAGCGCCGCTCATCCCGGCCGTGCAGAAGATAATGCAGCAGCGGGCTGCCACCGCTTTGCGCCACGTCCGGGTTGGCGTCCCGGTAGAACCGCACATCGAACGCCGGGGAGGGCGGCAGCAGCGCCGCTTCCCCGGTCGCCAGGTAGTGCGCCGCCAAGTCCAGCCGGCTGCCGGAAATGCCGAGCGCCCGGGCATAGAACGCCTCGTCGAACAGCGGGTCGACGGCGACCACCTGCGCGAGCGCCGCCAGCTCCCCCGCGCTTTTGGGGGCGTCGGCGGGATCGGCCTCCCGTTGCGCCACGCCGCCGTCATCGCGCCGTCCGGCGCGCCCACCATCGTCCATCCGTGTTCGCTCCTCAGAGCCGACCGCCCGGCGACGGCCCGGCCGGGTCAACAATAAGCCTGGGCCGCGAAGCGCACGGCGCGCTCCACCGCTTCGAGTCCGGACGGTTGTTCCCGCATCTCGACCACCACCCAGCCGCCGTAGCCGATGCCGCCCAGCGCTGCCGCCGCCCGGCCATGCGCAGGACCCGGCGCGTCGAACGGCCCGATGTCCGGCTCCGCCGCGTGGTAGTGCGCAAGCCCGGCGCCGGTGGCCGCAACCTCGGCCCCGATGTCGTCTCCGCCCAGGGAAACGCAGGCGCAATCCAGGTGCGTCCGCACCGCCGGGTGGTCCGCCGCCGCCACGACCCGGCGCACCTCGGCCGCCCGCAGCATGAAGTCCGCGCCGTACTGCGCCGGCACCGGCTCCAGCCCGATCACCAGGCCCGCCGGCGCCGCGATGCCGCCCAGCACCCGCAGCCGCTCCGCCGCCAAGGCTTCCGCCTC
>CALMVT010000272.1 GCA_937873175.1 uncultured Acetobacteraceae bacterium
CCGCGAAGAAGTAGCGCTCCTCCGCCCAGCGCGCGCCGACGGAGGCCCGCGCATCCTTCCAACCGCGGCGCTGGCCGCATAGGGTTCAAACCGGTGTCTCAGAAACCGCAGGCGGTACAGATCCGTCCTAGCGATAGTCGGTCCAGGCTGTGGTGAAAGGGCGGCGCAGAAAGGTCGCCCACACGTAGTTGGCCCCATAACGCAGGCCCGTCATCGCCAGCCCATCGCCTCGCAACCGCCGCCCGGAGGATTTCGCCATCAGAGCCCAGGTGAACTTGACTCGGCCAACCTTATGCATCCGCGGGCGATGTCCGTGTCCTCGCCATAGAAGGTGAAGCGGTCACCGAAGCCGCCGGCCTTCTCCAATGCATCCCGCTTCAGGGTGAAGTTGCCGCCTTGCACCATGCTGCCGACGTCCAGCACATGACGGTTGATGAAGTAGGGGACAAAAGCGGCGGCGTAGAACAGGCGGGCGGCCCAGCGCACGCGGAGCGGCGCATCGTGGTAATCGTAAGGACCACTGATCGCCACCAGCTTCGGATCGGCCACAAATTCTGTCAGCACCCGGCTGAGCCAGCCCACGGGAATCAGCGTGTCGGCATCGATGTTGGCCACCAGGGCGCCTCTTGCCGCCTCGAAGCCCGCGCGGCGGGCGTGCACCAAACCCTTCAGCGGCTCGTTGACTACACGGACGTCTGGAAATCCCAAGGCGACCTCGGCCGTCCGGTCCTGGCTGGCGTTGTTGACGACGACAACCTCCGCCGAACACCGTGTCCGGGCGATCTCGGCTTTGATGGCCTCGAGGCAGGCCGGTAGCAGCCTCTCCTCATTGTAGGCGGGAACGACGAAACTGACCGTAACCGGGCCGGACAAGGTGATGCTCCCGAGCGGAGTGTCCCGTTCGCTTCGCGCATTGGCCCTGTGCACGTCCAGCGACACTTCTGTTGCACGGTGCGGGACCGCCGGAGCGGGCGCCGGAACCGTCCAGTCAAGGCCGTTCCGGGTCCATCAGCGCGGGCGTGCGGCGATCGACGGGTAGCAGCTTCGTGAGCCGGGGCGCAGGAGGCACACGCATCCCGTGCGGCGGCGCGACGCGCAGCGATGCGGCATGGACGGGATGGAGCAGAAGATAAAGCGGATAGGAGGGGAGAGTCGGAGCGGGGGTCATGCTGGAACGTCCTGACGAGCGCCGCCAGCTATCACCTGGAAGTTGCAGCCGGTGCGAAGAACGTGTGACACCTTGCGGAATGCGCGAACTGCCGCGCAAACTTCACGCAAACGACACTGATGTGCTGCTACAGGCCGCTGTCGCAGCTGCATGAACGCAGATCTGGCACCAGGGCCATTCAGTTCTGCCGTATCAGCCTGGGCCTGAGCGATGGCGGGGTGACGTAGTGGCGTATGGGGGCGGCCTTCCCGCTTTGTGAGGTCGCCCGGTGCCGTTCGCTGCCCTGCTTGCCGCCCTTGCCGAGGCGCCCGACCCGCGCCGTGCCGAGGGCCAGCGCTGCAGCATGCGCCACCTGCTGCCGTGTCCTGCTTCCCGCTTGCCCCCTGATTTCCCGCAGCATCCGATCGATCGTGGCGGCACTCATCGCCAGCACGCTCGTGCGCACCTCTGGCGCCAGCTGCAGATGGCCGTGCCGCTCCATCGCCTCGAGCAGGATCGGCACCAACGGCCGCAGCCGCTTGCTGCAAACCCGATCCGACGCTTCCCAGATCACAACCAGCGCTTCACGCGCCGCATCGTCTCATACAGGCGCCGGCTCGGGCGTGGACCAGATGCTTTGCTGACCTGTCCGCCGCGAAGCAGACGCACCGCGTGCTTGCGGTGCAGGCCCGTCACCGCCGCGAACTCGTCCAAGATGCGGCCCCGCTCCACACGGCTCGCCCGGGCGTAGCGCCCCGCAACCGCCACCTACCAGCTCGTCACGCGTCGCCATGCTGATCCGCCCCATTCACGCCCCCGCCGATGAACACCGGCCAGGAGCAAATCAGGCGAGGCAACGATCCACCACTCGGGAGCATTTCAGGCGAGGCAATGCGGCAACCACCCTGATTGCCGCTACACAGGCAATGCCCTGCTGGTCCGCGTCAAGGACAACCAGCCCACCCTGCATGCGGCGCTGGCCGGGCTGTGCGCCACGGGGTGTCCTTTCGACGGCCACGACACTGTGGGCCCAGCCGCAAACGCCTCGGGTTTCGGCGTGGCCGCCATGGCCGCCAGGAGCACCGCCATGTCGAGGTGTTCGACACCGCTGGCCAGCTAAACGAGCCCTGGCAGGCACTGGTCAACTCCGTCGCCCGGGTG
>CALMVT010000273.1 GCA_937873175.1 uncultured Acetobacteraceae bacterium
GCTCGCTGGGCAGCGGCCGGACCATCATGCGGGGCCACCACGCGCGCTACGCCGCGCGGCGCCAAGCGGACGCCGCAGACCCTGCCCGACGAAAGGAGAAGACCGATGGACGCTGACGAGACCTGGCGCGCGCCGCCGCCCCCGCAGCCCCGCCACGAGCCGGTGTTCGTGCTGAAGGCGTCCGACCTCTTCGCGGCGACCGCGCTCGAGCTGTGGCTCGAGCTGTCGGGCCTGCGCTTCGGGGACCAGGCGCCGCAGGTGCTCGCTGCGCGCCGCCGCTTGAACGAGATGCGCGCTTGGGCAGCGGATCGCCCTGCGGAGCCGCCCGCTTGATGCACGCTTGGGCGAAGAAGCTGACAGCGGCGTCGCCCGACAAGAAGCCCGGCGACTACCCGTGCGAGCTGGCGCTGCAGATCCTCGCCGCGCACGGCGTTGCCATCAGGGAAATGCAGTTCACCGCCTCGGCCTCGGCGCCCTCGATGGCGCAGGCCACGATCACCATGGAGGTTTTCATGTTCGGGCCGAAGGGCGCGCAGGCGCTGGCCGTGCTGCAGAACTGGGCGTTTGCGTCCGTGAAGGGCAAGTCGTGATGGCGATAGCCTTCCTCAAGAAGCTGTCGCACTTCGTGCCGACGCGGGACGTGAAATGGCTGCTCCATCAGCACTTGAACGAGAAGGAGCTGCACCGCGGCGTGTTCCACGTTCACGCCAGCGAGGCGACCAAGGAGGGCTTCTGCCCGCGCTTCTACGCGCTGATGGACGTGACCGGGGCGAAGCTGCCGAGCCAGTGGGTGAACACGTCGGAGCAGGTGACCTTCCACATCGGCCGCGTGCTGCAGGACGCCGTGGTGCACTGGTTCGCCGACATGGGCCGCGCCGTCGGGCATTGGCGCTGCCTCGGCTGCGCCAAGCTGCAGGAGTTCCAGAAGCGGCCGGACAAGTGCCCGCACTGCGGCTGCCGCGGCTGGAAGCCGGAGGAGGTGCGCGTCTTGTCGGCGAAGTCGGGGATCTCGGGCGGCATCGACATGCTGGCCGAGGTGGGCAACCCCTTGCTGCGGGTGGTCGAGATCAAGACCATGGACAAGGACCTGTTCAAGGGCCTGGCCGCGCCCTTGGCCGAGCACCGCCAGCGCACGGCGCTTTATTTGCAATTGATTGCAGAAAGCCAGAGCCCCTGGGCCAAGCGGATCGACAAGGCCCGTGCCGACATCCTTTACGTGAGCAAGGGCGGCTACGGCGTGCAGGACCCGGAGCTGAAGAGCTGGGGCATGGCGGAAAGCTTCAGCCCGTTCAAGCGCTACACGGTGGGCGCCAAGGACGCCGACAACGCCGAGATCTGCCGGGTGGCGGGGATCGTCAAGCGGTTCCGCGACGGCGAGGTGGGCATGCCCGCCGGCATCTGCTCGACCGCGCTCGACAAGCGCGCCAAGGCGTGCCCGACTTGCAAGGCGTGTTTCAGCGGGGATTACCCGGGCGTGCACGCATGGCTGCCCGACTGATCCTGCGCCGCCCGGCGCCCCCCTTGCTCGCGCCGCCCCTGGTGTCCGTGGGCCTCGACCTGTCGGCCACCAGCGCCGGGGTCGTCGCTCTCGAAGCGCAGGAAGCGGGCCCGCCTTGCCTGCTGCACGAGGAGATCGTCGCCGTGAAGGGGCGCGGCATGCAGCGCGCCCAGGCCGTCGCCGCCCGGGTCGCCGCGGTGACCCGCCGCTGGCCCCCGGGCCGCGTGGCGATCGAGGGCTACGCCTCGCGCCGCCCCGGCGCGCTCATTCCGCTGGTGGAGGTGGGCACGGCGGTGCGCCTCGAGCTGCGCGCGCAAGGGCTGCGCTGGCTCGAACCTGCACCAACCCAGCTCAAGTTGTTTGCCCTCGGCAAGGGTGCGGGCGACAAGGACCAGGTGATGCTGCAAGTCTTCAAGCGCTGGGGCCATGAGGCGCTCAACAACGACACGGCCGACGCCTACGTTCTTGCTTGCATCGGATTGGGCCACGCCGGCAAGCTGAAGGGAATGACGCAAAGTATGCTTGAGGTTCTGGGCACTCTCAAAGTCATCTAATAGTTTTGCAGTCAAATGCAAAAATGATACGCTTCGTCTCCACCCACTTTAACCCCAAGGAGGGGCGTTAATACTATGTCGAATGCTTCAATGGCGCTTTTGAAGGGCATGCCGAAGAAGGGCAAGGCAGCCGATCCGGTGAAGGCCGCAGCCGTGGCCGAGGAGCTCGAGCCTGGCACTGTCGCCGAAACCGCAGCAGTCGCGACCGAGCAGCTCGAGCCCGCGCAAGTCCTCGGCGTCGATCCCGCCGAGGCCGAGGAGGTCAAGGTCGACGTGGACGCGCTGGACGAGGCCGGCATCGCCGCCCTGGTCAAGGAGCACGAGATCGGAACGCCCGACTTCTGGGCGAGCCTGTCGCTCGACGGCAAGAAGGAGTGGCTGAACAAGGAGTTCGGCGAGGAGCCTGCCGCCCCCGCAGCCGAGGCGGCCACCGAGGAGGACGTGCCGTTCCAGCCCACCGAGGAAGCGGCGGCGCAGGTCGTGTCCGACACGTCGGGCAAGGACACGGTCGTCGGCAAGGGCGACCAAGGCGCCGAGGTCACGCCCGGCCCGGCGACGAAGCCCAAGGCCTCCAAAAGCAAGGCGGTCGCCAAGGACAGCTCGAAGACGGGCGAGGTGCTGCCGCCCGACCTGATCAGCGCGGTCGCGGGCGAGCTCGAGAACCTCAAGGAGACCGAGGCCCGCAAGCTCGTCACCGAGCTGCGCGAGGGCAGCGACTTCGGTTTCTTCAAGCTGGGCGGCGTGCTCAGCGTGATCCAGTCGAACAACTGGATCGAGCCGCACGGCTCGTTCAAGGACTTCGTGGAAGCCGAGCACGGGCTGAACTACCGCCGCGCCATGTATTGGATCGGCATCTACAACGGCCTCGTGAACAGCGGCATCCCGTGGGAGGCCGTGAAGTCGCTCGGCTGGACCAAGCTCAAGGAGATCGTGCCGGTCCTCACCAAGGACAACGTGAAGCAGTGGGTAAAGACGGCCGAGAAGCAGACCACGCTGCAGCTGATCGAGACCGTGAAGTCGGACATCGCGAACCAGCAGCAGAAGCAGATCGGTTCGGAAGCGCAGCCGAGCTCGGGCCCGGTGACCACCAAGACCTTCAAGGTGCACCCGGACCAGAAGAAGACGATCGACGAGGCGCTGACGCGGGCCAAGGCGTCGGGCAACACCGCCTTCGACACGGTGGCGCTCGAGTATATCTGCCTGGACTACCTGGGCGGGCCCGCGAAATCCACGGCCGACGTGCCGGGCCAGCTGCAGAAGATCGGCCTCGACGAGGCGCTCAAGGCCTTCGAGGCCGCGTTCCCCAACGTCAGCCTCACCGCCGAGGTCGACGCCGCCGACGCCGCCTGACCCGAAAGGGTCGGCGTCGCCGAAGGGCCCCGCGTGAGGATGGCGCGTCGGGGCCCTTCGTGTTCTCACCCAGGAGATTGCCCGGCATGCCCATGATCTTCGACGCGGCGTCGCGGTGCTGGCGGGACGTACCCCGGGCCGTGGTGGAAGGCTGGCGGGCTTGGCGCTTGGGCCATCCGGGCTGGACCGCGCCCGTGGTGCGGGCGGCAGCCGCTGCGGCCTGCGCTTCCGCCGGCGCCGCGGCGGCGCTCGCGACTGCGATGCTGCCTGCTGCTGCCGGGCCCGAAGCGCGCGCCTCTCCTAAACAAGGGCCGGCGCCGGTCAGCCTGCTGGCGTTCGGCGCGGGGCAGCCCATCGCCGGCGACCCGCGCCCGATCGGCGTGGACGCCCTGGCCGGGCGTGCGCTGCTGCCGCACGGCTTCACCCCTCCGTCGCGCATCCTGACGCTGATCGCCGCCAACGACGATGCCGGGCCGGTTCGCCGCCCGCTGCCGATCCCGGAGCCCGGGACGCTGAGCCTCTTGGCGGGCGCGCTGGGGGCGCTTGCCGCGTGCTGCAGCATCCGCAAGTGGTTCCCGCGGCGCCGCGAAGCGTTGCTGCGCGAGTATTTCCGCCGCAACTGGCGCGAGCTGCCCTGACACCGGAATGATCGGGCCGCGGGTGCGCCGGGACGAGGTCAAGGTCGATCCTGCCGCCGACACCATCGAGCTGTTCGGCGTGACCTGGGACCTCGACGTGCTGCGCGCCCTGTCCCGCAGGCTGGGCGCCGGCACCCGGGTGGAGCTGCTGCGCCTGCCGGACGGCAAGCTCGACATCTACTGGCACAAGCCCCGCCCGACCGGGCCGGCCTAAGTCGCGAGCCGCGCTTCTTCGCTGGCGATCCAGCGGCGGTAATGCTCGCCGTAAAGCGCGCCCAGGTGCTGCCAGCGGTTCCAATCCGCGCTGCCGGGCGCGGGCTTTCGCCGCACCAGCACGTCGATCTCGAGCAGCGCCGCGCAGGGGTCGAAGTCCGGCGGCAGGTCGACGGGCGGCGGGTCAGGGGGTGCGTCGTCGGTCATTTCCGGTTTCTGATGTGGTCCTCCCAGTAATTCAGGATGCCGCGAAACTCGTCCAGGGTGGCATCCCCCTTGAGCTTGTTGGCCCGCCAGGAGATCACGCGGACGTTGCCGATCACGTAGCCGAGCTCGGGCTCCACCCGGTCCAGGGATGGGGTGTCGTCGCTGCCGCCTTGCCCCTCGCTGCGCATGAGGTAGATGTCCAGCGCGGGGCAGTACGTCGCGTCGTCGAGCAGTTCTTCGATGTGCGCGGCCGTGAGGTCGAACGGCAGGCCGCGCCGCGTTGCTTCGAGTCGCTTCCTGCGGTACTGGTCGCGGGCGTACCAGGCATTGGTGCCGTAGTCCCGCCCCTTCTTCTTGTCGCGCATCATGGCGAGGTAGAAGCGCTCGAACTCCCGCTCCCGCTCCCGCTCCTGGTCTTCAGTCACTGTCCGCCTGCCGGGTTGTTGATGGGAACGCGCACCGTACGCTGAGGGCCGACGCTGAGGCAGAGGGCCTTGTTGCCCAGGCCTAAAAATCGACATGCGCCGTCTCCCAGCACGGAGCGGGCGGCTGCGTCGAGTCGCCCGTCGCTTTGGGCCGCCTACACCGCGCGCATCATGGCGCGGCGCGGGTCGCGGCCGGGCTTGGCCGGCACGCCGCGGGCGATGGTCGGCTGGTCGCGCTGCAGCACGAACAGGTAGTAGGCGGCGCGGATCGCCGCGCTCCGCGTCTTGAACGGCCCGGCCTCCGACAAGCCGCGCAGCCAGTACCAGCCGCAGAAGATCGGGGTGTCGTCGCGTCGGCGCCGCTGGTTCCACCAGCCCGCGATGCGTCGGTCGAGGTAGACCACTTGCACCTGGTCCAGGGTGTCCCTGACCACGCCGTCGCGCAGTGCCGCCATCTTCGTGCCCTCCATGGCCGTGTCGATCACAACCTGGCCGGGCAACGGCTGTCACATCAACTACTCGTGCGGCCGGGCAAAGCCTGGACGTAGCGAACCGTACCCGCTTAACGTGAGTGACGCCGCATCCCGCGGCGCAGGAGGCCGGCCATTATGCCGCCATAAAACGCCAAACGGCCGCTCCCGAGAGGAACGGCCGGTCGACTGACCCAAGGAGGGGTCGGAGGGTGGGTGTGTGAGAACTCCACCTTCCGGCACCGCTGGCGTTTTTGCAAGCCCCTTTTTCGGGTTTGGGAACGTGCGGTCATTTTTCCGGCTCAAGAACTCGGGAGCAGGCCCTCGGCGGGGAGATCCCGACGATGCACAAGCAGTTCATGCCGGCCAGGAACGCCGGCGTGCTGATGCGTGAAACCTGCGACCATGTCCAAGCCGCCACGCTGCCGCGCGACGCCATCGCGGTCATGAACCTGTTGCTGTTCCGGGTGCGGGTGGTCGGCTACGACCGCTGCCAGGTGCCGCTCAAGGCGATCACTCGCCAGCTGCGCATCCGCAAGCAAACGGTGGTCGACATCATCCGCGACCTGCAGGCGCTGCGCCTGCTCACCAAGGTAGGCGGCTGGGTGTGGGTCATCTGGGAGGGCATCCGCGTCAAGCGGCGGGCCACCAACGTCTACGTGTTCCGCCCGGCACCCCCTGAGTTCCGCAGGGGACCGGCCTTGATAGAGACAAGAAGTTCGCCCGAAGAGCAGCGCTCCGCAGCGGCGTATGCCCCGGCGCGGTCCGAAGCCCTCGAAGCCGCGCTGCGCTCGATGTGCCGGTCCGGCGCGCATCTGGGGTTCTCGATGGGGGACTGACGGGCTGTCGGCACCAGAAGGAGTGAAGAGAATGCAATGAGCAAAGAGTTTGCAATCAATTGCAAACAATCAGCATGTAGTGTTGCAATTTACTTGGCAGGAACTCGTCCTCTGCTACTGTGAACTTGTGCCCCACGGCACATTACTCACAGGTCAAGGAGGACCACGAGATGCCCCAGCGCAAGTTGATTTGCCACAGCTCCGCCACGGCCACGCGGCTGGCCGAGAAGCTCGGCCGCCACCGCCCGGGCCGCGAGTTCCGGGTCTACGGCGTGTCCATGGGCTACCAGGTGGTGGAGGTGCGGCGCTTCGCCGGCTACGGCTACGCCTGGGACGGCCAGCGCTGGACCCGGCTGCCGCGCAAGCCTTGGCTGGCCGCGCCCGCCGGCGCGAAGCCCCAGGCCCAGCGCGAGGTGCTGACGACCACGGTGCAGCTGCCGTTCTCGCAGGAAACCACGGCCTACGTCGGCGCGGTGGTGAACGGCGTGGTCGCCTGGTTTGGCAAGACGACGATTTGCAACTTCACGGTGGCGGACGGCGTGGTGTCGCTCACCCTGCCCGCCAAGGTCGCGGCCAAGCGGGGACTCTGCTGATGGGTGCCCTGGTGAAGGTCCCGGAGGAGGTGCAGAACCTGCTCGACCTGCAGCACGCGCTGCCCGCGTCCGACCGCGCCTTCGCGCTGTCGCTCTACGAGCAGTTCCGCAAGAAGGGCGGGCTGTCGGACAAGCAGTGGCACTGGGTGGAGCGGCTGAACGCCGCCATGCTCGGCATCCCGGAGCCGGTGATCGAGGTGAAGCTGCCGAGCTTCGGGAGCGTGGTCGCCCTGTTCAAGGCGGTGGCGGCCAAGCTCATGCACCCGAAGCTCGTGCTCAAGGCGGGGAGCCTGCCCGTGCAGCTGCAGCTCGCGGGGCCGAAGTCGTCCGCGCCCGGCACGGTCACAGTCACGGACGGCAAGCCCTTCGGCGCCAACACCTACTATGGCCGCGTCGCCGCGGACGGCGCGTTCCGGCCGCACCCCAACGTGAACGCCCAGCAGCTGCGCCAGATCTCGAGGCTGCTGTGCAACTTCGCTTCGGACCCGGCAGGCGCCGCGGCCGCCTACGGCCACGCGACGGGGCATTGTTGCTTCTGCGGCAGCGAACTCACCAGCGTGAAATCGGTCGCCGTCGGCTACGGTCCGATCTGCGCGGCGCGTTGGAACTTGCCCTGGGGGAAGAAGAAGTGAGCGGGGAACGGCAAGGCAAGCTTTGGGAGCCAGATGAGGAGCGGCAGCTGCTCGTGGACTTCGACAACGGCCTCGCGTTGGAGGACCTGGTGGAGCGCTTCGGGCGGTCGGAGGCCGCCATCACCACCCGGCTGATCCGCTTGGAGCGCCTGGCGCGCTCGCCGAGCACGGGTCGGTTTCACAAGCTCGACCCCGAGCCATGGACGTAGGCGGAGTGCTATCATGCCGCTGACCGACGAGCAGGAACAACGCGAACACGAATTGAGGGTGGAGCAGATGGCGGTGAACATCGAGAAGATGCGCAGGGACATGCGCAACGAGACCATCAAGATCGTAGTCTCCATCGTGGCAGCCCTGGTGGCGGCGTTTGCGGCGGGGCACTTCATCAAGTGACCCGGCCCGGCTGCAATTCCCCTACGCGCGATAACGCGCTTTATCGCGGGTAGAGTGCGATCTATGAAGGTGCTCGTGTCATGACAGGAGAGGCAAACACGCCGCAGCAAGCCAGCCAGCCTAAGTTCCTTAAGGCTACGCGAGACTGCAAGCATGGGATACACGCCGGGTTTCGGTACTTCATTTACGATTGGGAGCAGGGTAAGCCTGTCGTAAAGTCGCCCGTTTGCGATGTGACGCTGCCTGACGGCAGTTGGGTGCCAGCGTCGGAGCCATCACCATGACCGACGCCCCCGCGCCTAGAACACAAATACCTTGAGTTCGAGGGCGGACTGTTTGACGGAGCCGGGCGCTGCTTTCCTGGCGCGCATGGAAGCGCTTGGCCCCGATCCCAGCACGGTGGCGCAGGACGACCTGCTGCGCCTGCTGCGGCTCGCCGGCGACACGGTGAGCGCCGTCTACCAGTCTGTGGATAAGTCGCCGCGTAACCGCCTCGAGGTCGAGGCCGAGGGGTTCCGCGGACTTTTGGAGGAGGCGAGAGCAATGTTGCCCCGTATCGAACACGTTGTCCCTGGCCGGGTGCCCCTGACCCTCGAGGTGCAATGGCGGGGCGGAGGAGAAAGCCTGGTGGATGTATCCGGCCTGGTCGGCGCCTACCGGGCCTATGCCCCGCTCCGGGACGACCCGGCGCTGTTCGGCCGGGTGCAGGTGGGAGAGCACGGCACGGATGTCGTCTGGGCGGAGGGGATCGACATGGCGGCCGACACGTTGTGGCGGCTCGCGCAGGAGCAGGGCGGGACCGCCGGCGGCTGACCGGGACAGGGCGCCTGGCGGCGGCGGCCCTGCCCCGGTCGGATCTCAGCTCTTGTCGACGGTCTTGACCGGCGTGCTCGCCACCGCGCCGGCTTCCGCCGTGTAGTTGTCGAGCGTCGCCGTCTGGCCGGGCGGCAGCGGCTCGGACTTCATGCCCTCGCCCGGATGGTCGGAGCCCGTGGCGGTGAGGCCGGTCTTCTCGTCGAGCACATGCACTTCCGGGTCGACGCCGGCGCCGGAGCTCTTGGGCGGCAGCTCGCCGGTGCCTGTGATGCCCTCCGGCACGTTGCTCGGCGCGTCCGGCTTGACCTTGTCGCCTTCCGACTCCTTGGTGAAGTCGTGCTCCTTGATGTCGGGATGGCCGTCGGCGGGGATGTTGGTCTCGGCCGCGGGCTCGCTGGTGCTCGAGATCTTCACGTCGTCCGCGCTGGTCGGCTCGTCGTCGGCCTTCTTCTCGATCTTGGTGTCCGGCATGTGGCGCTTCCTTGGAGTGTTGCAGCACTCCCGATCTAGCAACGACGCCGGCCGCTCGCCTGCACTCAATGGACGCCTGGTATCAAGGCCGCGCCAGAGCCTCGCATTTTCTGCTCATGTGGTGTCCCGGTTCGAGAACGTGCCCCCGTCAATATATCTTCGCTTGGGGCCGCGGCTTTGACGACGCGATAAAATGCCCACGGCGATGCTCACCATTACTCCGGTCGGCACAAGGGCGATGACCGGGATCATCTCCGGGTGGCTGCGCAGCCAGCTTGCCACGCCGCTGAACGTGGGCGCTGATGTCACTAGCGAAACGATTGCACCGACAACAACTGACATGAAACCGATAAGGAAAACCACGGTCGATGTTGCCTCGCGATGTCCGGTTGCTCCCAAGCGCAAGCCTGGTTTGGCCTTTTGGCCTGCAGGACCTTGAACCAAGTCCAGATCATGCCCGGAGACCCCTTCGCTCCGGCTCTTCGCAATAAGTTCCAGGATCGAGTTTTTCGACGGTGCATCAAGGAAGTTGTTGTCGACCGTTTCAAGAAGGGTGATCGAAAGCGCGTCGTGGAAGCCGATCAAACGGCGGACAGGCACCTGCGCTCTAATGCTCTTTGCTCGTCTCAAAGCAAGGAATTGGGCGGCGTCTATGGCCTGACGCTCGACGGCGATCCGCTTGATCACGGAGCTGCATAGTTCCTGGTCCGCCGCGCGAAGGCGCTCGTCCCGCGCGCCGATCGTCTTGCGGTAGCCGATCCAGAACGTGGCAATCGTGGCAATCAGCCCGACCACGATCGAAAAGGTGGTCTGGCCATCCACGTTAGGCAGCAGCCCCCAAAGCCCCTCCCTGGGCATGCTGTCAGCCCATGCGATCGAGGTGCAGGCGCACCGCCTCCTCCACGATCTTCTGGATCGAGGTGTCCGTGCGCTGGGCCGTGTAGCGCAGCCGCTGGTGCAGCTCGGGGTCGAGCCGGAAGTTGAGGCTCACCTTGCCTTCGCGCAGCGGGGGCAGGGCGTCGCGGTAGCGGTCAGCGGGCGGCGCCGCCTGCCCTTTTGGCACGGGAGACAGCAGCTCGGGGGTGACGCGGCTGGGGCTTCGGCTTGCGGCCATGTTGGGCGGTCTCCTGGGTGAGGCGTTGGTCGAGGTAGGCCCACAGGTCCCGCACCTCGAGGGCCGAGCGGCTCGTGGCGTCGAGCTCGCCCACCGTGCGGCCGTCCACCATGGAGGTCGCGAAGTCGTTCCTGTGGTGCAGCACGGTGGGGCACACCGGGCCGTGCTGGGACAGCGCCAGCACCGTGTCTACGGTGATGCGCGCCCGCTGCTGCGCCCGGTTGACCACGAAGGCCATGGGCCGCTCGGCCGCGCGCACCATCTCCACGGTCGCGCCAACCGCCCGCAGGTCGTGAGGGCTCGGCGCCACCGGGATCACCACGAGGTCGGCGACGGCGAGCGCCGTGCGGATCGCGGGCCCCACGGTGGGCGGCGTGTCGATGATCAGAAGCTCGGGCGGGCCGCGCAAGGGGCTGTCGAACTGGTCCAGGGTCGCCTGCAGCCCCGCGTCGAGCTGCGGGAAGAAGATGGGCTCCATGTCCTCGCGCGCGTTCCACCAGCCGGCGAGGCCGCCCTGCGGGTCGGTGTCCATGATCGCGACGAAGCCCGCCCCGGCGCGCATCGCTTCCACCGCGATGTGCCCGGCGAGCGTCGTCTTGCCCGCCCCGCCCTTCTGAGATGCCAGCACCAGAACCCTCATGGCCGCAGAAAAGCTTAGAAGTTATTTACACGTCAAGAGGGCATGGCATCGTGCAAAATGCTAAGCTTGCTTGGCATGTTGGCACCATGGCACCATTTTTGCAGTTAAGTGCAGGGGCCGCCGGCGTGCGCTTTGCACCGCCCGGGAACGAAATGATCCCGCGGGGCGGGGCCGCTTGCTAAACCGGGCGCGAACTCGGGAGCCCGCGATGGCGGATGCAGTGGAAACCGCGCGCAGCTGGTGGCGCCTCTTCAAAGAGGCGCTGCCGGTGCTGGCGCTGATTGGCGGGGCCTACGGCTACTGGGCCGGCTACATCCGAACCGACGCCACGGGCGCTGTGGAAGGCCGCTACGCCGCCCGGGAGCAGGCGCAGTTCGTGGCCTCGGTCAAGGAGCAGTTCGCCGCGGTGATGGCCCGCCAGGACCAAACCGACCGGGACCGAGACTCGCGGACGAAAATCATCAACGACCGCCTGGACGCCGCCGTCGCCGGCTTGCGCGACCAGATCGAAGCAATGAACCGGGACCTGCAGCAGCGCAGCGCCAACCGCACGGAGCAGCTGAACTCAATGAGCGGCCAGATCGGCACCCTGAAGCTCAAGGTCTGCGTCTTGTCGGGCCTCAAGGTCAGCCAATGCAACTGAGGCACCGCGGCGCGAAGCGTTCGCGCGGTCGTCCGTCGGCGGCGTCTTGGGCGGCGCGTGGCATCGCGTTGCAGCTGGGGCTCGCGGGCTGCGCGGCAGGGGCTTGCCCGGCCCCGGACCCTTTGCCTCCCGTCGAGCCCGCCGTCGTTGCGGCGCCCCCGCCCGTGCCTGCGGTGCCCCCTGCCGTCACCGCGCGCCTCAAGGTCGACACCGCGGCCGTGCAGCGCAACGCCAGGCAGTTCACCGCCAAGCCCAGCACGTCGAACGAGGCGGTGGCGGCGTTGGAGCCCTTGACCCGAAGGGTCAACGTGGCGCTGGCCGTGCTCGAGCTGCACCGCCGGAAGGAGGGCCGCTACCGCCCGGCCGACATCCGTTCGGCCCGCGCGGCCGCCGACGCGGTCGCGGCCTTCCTGATCACGCAGCCCCCGCCGCCTGAACCGCCCGCCGAGGACACCAACGGGAACGAGCCGTGATCGTAGCACCCCCGCCGCCTTTGCCGCCCGTGGTGCCGCCGCCGCCGGCGCTGCCGCCCGCGTTCCGGGAAAACGTGCTGGTGCTGTTCCGCGGCACCCTGTCGATCCGCCAGGAGGACGGGCTGCGGCGCATCTTCTGGGGGTCCACGTCGTTCTCCGCCGAGGACCGCGCCTACATCTTGGCGACCGTGTTCCACGAGACCGCCCGGGTCATGGCGCCGATCGAGGAGTACGGCCGCGGCGCCGGCAAGCCCTACCCGCCCTACTATGGCCGCGGACTGCCTCAGCTCACCTGGAAATACAACTACGCCCGCTTCGGCACGCTGCTGGGCGTGGACCTGGTGGGCCATCCCGAGCGCGCCCTCGACTGGGACGTGGCGCTGCCGGTGCTGTTGATCGGCATGCGGGACGGCCTGTTCACGGGACGCAAGCTCGCCCATTACTTCGGCCCCGCCTCCTACGGCTGCCTGTGCAACCCGATCGACGCGCGGCGCATCATCAACGGCACCGACCGGGCCGAGCTGGTCGCCGGCTATTTCCGGGTGTTCCTCGCCGCGATCCAAAACTCCGCCCCGCCCGCGGCGCCCCTCATTCGCAACGCATAGGAGCCGCCATGTCCGCCTGGGAACAGCTGCTGGCCACCGTCGTCTACCCGGCCCTCGCGCTCGCGGTGACCGGCATGGTGCCGATCTTTTGCGCGGTGATCGCCCGGCGCCTCGGCCTGCAAATCCAGGCGACGCAGGACCAGGCGTCGGCGCTGCGGGACCACGCCGCGCAGGCCGCGATCACAGGCATGGTGGCGACGTTCGCGGGCAAGGTCGTGGGCGAGATCGCCGAGGGCAAGCTCACCTTGGAAAGCGTGCGAAACGGCGCCGCCGCCAAGGCGCTGGTGGACTACGCGGCGGGCACGGTGGGGGACAGCCTGATCCGCCACGGCGTGACGCCGGACACCTTGTCCACCATGCTGATCGGGCGGGTCAACGCGCTGGTGGCCCCGGCCGTCGTTGCCGCTTCGCCGCCCGTTCCGGCGTCCGTTCCGTGAGCCGTCCCTTGCCGGCGCCCCGTCGCTTTGTTGCAGTTTTAACGCTGCCGTTTGTTTACATGGCGGGGCGCCTCGGCTCTTGTGCCCGGTGCCGCACAAGCGGAGTCGCGCTCCGGCGCGAAGCCACCCCGTCAAACCAAGGAGGGTTTGCATGATGCATACGCTCGCGTCCCGCGCGTCGCATCGGGCCCACGCGCCCGCGTCCGAAATGCCGCTGCTGCAGTTCGGCCGCTACCTGCTCGACGCGCACAGCTACACCTTTCACGCGCCCGGCGCCCGCGCCGTGCCCTGCACGCGACTCGAATACCGTGTGCTGTCGAGCCTGCTGATGGCCCGCGGCCGCCCGGTGTCCATGGAGCGGCTGATGCAGAAGGTCTACGCCGGCGCCGACGAGGAGCCCGACCCGACCTGCCTGCGCGTCGTGATCAGCAAGATCAGGAAGAAGCTGCGCGCGGCGGGGATCGGAGACCCCATCGTGTGCGACAACCGGGTGGGCTACCGCATCCGGGACGCGGAGGCCGAGGTGGAGGTGCTGGTGTTCGACCGGGCGCGCCTCGACGCGCTGGACGCCGTTCTGGCCTTTGCCGACGCCAACTTGCCCGAGGCTGTGGCCCTGCTGCGGAGGCCCGCTTGATCCCGCAAACTCCATTTGACCCCCGCCGCCTCTAGCGCAGAGTGAAATCAGGCCCTGGCCCTTCCAGGACCCGTCGCATTGGCAAGGAGGCCAGATGACACACGCTCCCGAGGTGCCCTGCTGCACCCCCGGCTGCCCGGAGACCGTGCCCGCGGCCCGGGCCGCCCTGTTCCCCGACAAGCGCGCCCCGTGCCTGGGCTGCGGCAGCCGCTACGCCGCCGCGGCCACCCGCGCAAAGGCCCGCTCCGTCGTCACGTTGCACAAAGGTAACAGTGTGTACGTTTCGCCGACGCCGCAAGGCAAGGAGTTCGCCAAGCACGTCGCCCAGATGCGGCGCGGGACCAATGGCGAATGAGCGAACTCAGCGCCCTCAAGATGGCGACCACGCTGCTGCAGGCGAAGCTCACCGAATGGAAGTGGGCGACGCCGGAGCAGTGCAAGCCCTACACGGACGCGCTCAAGACCATCGACGACATGATCGAGCGCGAGGAGGCCGCTTGCAAAGCGTTGCCCGTGACGGGCGGCACTATGTCGGAACTTGACGCGCTTCGCATCGTGTTCACGGCGTCGGGCTGCGCGCTGCACCCGAGCCCTGGCTTTGCCAGCGATCCAGCCTACGGCGCCTTGCTCAAGGAGGCCCGCATCCACGTCGCCCAGCTGCTCGGCAATGTCTCCGGCGCCGAGGGCAATCCCAAGCAGGCGCGAGAGGCGGCGCTCGAGGTGCTGCGCAAGCACGGCTGCTACGTCACCGACTGGATCGACCGGGAATGGGTGGCCGCAAACATGGCCGACGCGGAGTACGCGCCGGGCCCCGGCCAGCTCGAGAACGCCTGCGCCCACGTCGCCAAGGTGCGGAGCACCGAGGACGCGGAGGCGTGGGAGGTCCTGACATGCTGGATGCACGACAACCCCGCCAAGGGTTGAAGTTAATTGCACGGAGGAACCCATGAGCACACCCGAACGGATCTGGCTGCTGCTGGGCGAAGGCGATGAGGGCAGCCATGCCTGGTGCAACACGCCCAACCCCACCGGCTCCGACGAGTTCACCTCGGTCGAGTACGTGCGGGCGGACACGCTTGTCCCCACGCTGGGCGGCGGCGCCCGGAGGATGTGGCACCACCGCAAGCGGGGTACGACCTACGAGGAGCTGGGCCGGGCCGAGCTGCAGGCGGCCGAGGATGTTGTGGAAGGCATGACACTCGTGGTCTACCGCGGCGAGGATGGCAAGCTGTGGGTCCGCCAGGAGGACGAGTTCGAGGACGGCCGCTTCGTGCCGGTGCCGCAGGAGCAGCCCGAATGAGCCGCATGGAGGACGCCGAGCACCGCAGGCAGCTCGACAGGCTGGCCCGCGCGCTGATCGACCAGGGCCTGCTGATCGAGGCGGGCTTCGCGTCCCTGCGCGCGGTGGCGATGTCGCGCACGGCGCCGCCCGAACAGGTCATTCAGATGCGCCTCGCCTTCTTTGCCGGCGCTCAGCACCTGTTCGGCTCCCTGATGCAGGCGCTAGACCCGGACGCGGAGCCCACGGCCGACGACGAGCGGCGCATGTCCTGCATTTCGGCCGAGCTTGATCGGTTCATCGAGGAGTTCCAGGCGCAGCACATGCCGACCAAGGGGAGCGCATGAGCACGGGCCATCCCTGCGACCGTCGTGTTGCTTTCAGATTGACCCCCGCCGCCTTTCCTCGAGAGTGAGCCGCGGGGACTAATCCCCTTCAACCATCGCCAAGGAGGGCGAACAGATGACGACGAATAGCCACGGGCTGCTTGTGTGCTTCACCGGGCCTGCCTACGGGCCGTCCGGCGAGCCGATCCTGCGGGCGGACCTGAAAGCCGCGGCGCAGGCGCTCGGCATGGTGGTGCAGGACAACTTCTCCGTCGGCACCGACCTCCTGGTAGCGTCGCGCAGCGACACCGTGAAGGCCGCCAAAGCCGCGTCCAGGGGCATCAAGGTCCTGAGCTACCCGGCCTTCCTGTCGATGTTCAAAGTCGTCGTAAAGCCGGGAAAAAGCTCCCCTCGCTGCCCCTACGCGGACACGCACACCCACAGCGGCCCGCACCCGTCCCTGATCGGGGGGCCGGAGCTGTGAAGGCGCTGATCGAGGCGACGCCCTACGGCCGGTTCGTGCGCGTCTACCTGCGCGGTGGGCAGACCCTGATGGGCCACCTGCAAGGCTTGCTGCTGCTGAAAGGCGTGACCGGCGGGCAGCAGTGGGCGGTGCAGCTCTGGGAGCCCGCCGCCACCGGGCGCGGCGTCGTGCACCGGCACACCGCCTGGCTCAACGACATCGCCGGCTACGACAGCGGGAGCGAAGCGTGATGCACATCGACAAGGAAGGGCGGGTGTTCCTGCCCTACAAGCACCAGATCGGCGGCGTCCTGATCACGCCGGGCGTGGTGCGCGAGGACCAGCAGATCTTCAGCCATTGCAGCCTGCCGGAGGGCGTCTACCGGCACTTCGACGTGGGCTGCCTGATCCGCATGGCGCGCACGGCGCCGCCGTTCACCTATGCCACCATCGCGGTGCGCCTGCTCGACGAGGACGCGGCGCGCATCGCGAGCTGTAGCGGCATCGAGCGACCGCACCTCGACCGGCTGAAGACGCACCGGCTGCAGGAGCCGGGCATCATGGTGCTGATGCCGGACGGCACCACCATCCTGGTGGATGGCAACCACCGCTACGTGCGGCGCTGGCAGATGGGCCTCAAGACCATGAGCTTCGTGCGCTTCACGGAAGCCCAGGCGCGTCGCAGCCTGCTCGCGATACCGGACGAGCTTTCGGCGAGCCTGGTGCCGCAAACCTTGCACGCGGCCCCGGCCCTCCCCTTGACCCTCGCCGGTTCCCAGTCAGAATAATGAAGTAATTCAATGGTTTGCAAAACATGACGCCGCTGATCTGGACCTCGGGCGCCGAGCTGGGCGATACCCAAAAGGAGCTCGAGGCCAACCTCGCGATCTGGCTGCGGAGCGCACTGCTCGACTACCCCTTCCAGCAGCGCGACACCTTCATCAAGAACGAGCAGCACAAGTGGCGGGCGGCGTCGGCGTTGCAGAAGGCGATCCGCCGGGGCCATGTGGAGACGGCCCTGCGCATGGCCAACGGGCTGCACGGGCTGGACTGGGAGTACGTGTGGCGGCGCATGGCGGTGATCGCTCTCGAGGACATCGGCGTGGCCGACATCCCGCTCGTGGCCGCCATCGTCTGGGTCTGCGGCAAGCCCGCCTGGCGCAACGCAAACGGCGGCTGCCTCAACTACCTTTACCTGCTGGTGGAGCGCATGTGCTTGTCGGTCAAGGACCGCTCGGTGTGCGATCTCGTGTGCTGGGTGGATTGGGCGCCGGACCTGCAGACGGCCCGCGCGAACTGCTTCGGCCCCGACCCCGAGCACGAGGACTGGCGACGGGCGATGATGATCGACCCCGACGCCCTGCTCGCGCACCGCATGCTGGCCGGGTGGTCCATCGCCGGCACCAAGAAGTGCCGCGGCGAGAACGTGCCGGAGGGCCTGGACGGCTCGTTCCAGAAGTTCATGCAGATCTGGTCGAAGCAAGGCCCGGTGGAGCTGCCGCTCGCGGTGCAGATGATCTGCCAGCTCGGCGCCAACAAGACGGGCGACAGCATGCCGGTCGCCTACCCCTTCATCTACGAGATGGCGAAGAAGTCGTTCGACAACGGCCCCGACGTGGGCAGCAAGACCATGGGGATCGGCTGGGAGCCCGACGAGCTCGTGCAGCTGCCGATCATGGGCAACTACCCCAGCGAGGCGTTCGACCAGCACTGCCGGGAAGGCAAGAAGGCGATCCGCTACTGGAACAAGGCCTGCGCTCCCATCGCCGAGTTCCTCACCGACGAGTGCAAGCTGGCGCCCGACGACGTGGCCGGGCGCTTCACCGTGACCTCGATCCTTGTGTTCCGGGTGGAGGGCGCCCAGGTCGACAAGCGCCTAGTGTTCGAGGGCTCGAAGGACCTGTTCGACCTGGCCGAGCTGGCGCTGAACCAGAGCCAGGGCTGCCCGGGCGAGCTCAACGACTACGCCATGGACCTCGTGCGGCTGAACATGCCGAGCCTGCACCACGCCCGCAAGGTCGTGCTCGACATGATCCCGCCGGGCGCCAAGCCCGAGCTGCCCAAGCAATGGTGGCTCGGCAAGCTGTCGAAGCAGCCGTCGCCTTCGCTCATTCTCCCGGACCTCGTGTCGCCGACCGAGGCCGCGGAGGAAGCGGCTCTCCTGCAATCAACTGCAACGCCTGCCGAGTATCAGCAGTCGATCAAGGCCAAGGCGGCACAGTACGTAAGCGAGCATTTGGACGCTGTGGCATTGCCAAAGAAAAAGCTTGTTGTGATCAAGAAGGGGAAAGGTTCTTGACGAGAGATTGACTTAGCTTAACATCCCAGACCGCAATGCCAAGGAGGGTATGCAGTGTCTCAGCCGAACGGGCCTTTGCCCGAAGACCGATATATGTACACGCTGCTGGTGACCGTCGACGACGAGGCGGCGCTGCAGCGCGCGGCCGAGGCCAAGGCCGCACTGGAAGGCTACGACCTCGCGCAATGGCGGGCCGACCGCAAGGGGCCGGGCACCGACCTGGCGCTCGTGCTCGACCCCGGCGCCGACCCCCCGGGCTGCCGGCTCGGCGACGCAAACGTGGAGGCGGTGTAATGGCGGTAAAGCTGCTAAGTAGGGTTGCCGGGGGTAGCCGGCGTTCAAGGAGGAGAGCAAGCGTGAAGTTGACCTGCGAGCCCCAGGACGGGGATCTGCTCGTGCCCGCCGACGCGGCCGCCTTGGCCCGCAACTCGTCGCTGACCCGACGCATCGCCACCGTCGCTTACCCGTTCAAGTGCTGCGTGGTATGCGGGCTGCAGCTGGAAGCGGGGCTGCAGGCGGCGCACCTCGACCAGCGCCCGCTGAACAACGAACCCGACAACCTCGCCTGGATGTGCGTGACGCACCACACCATGCTCGACCTTGGGCTGTATCCGGTGGAGGCGATCAAGATGATGCGCAACCATTGGCAGGTGACGGAGGGCGTGCCCGACAATTCGCTCCGCATGAAGAACGCGGGGCCCAAGTCGGCGGCGACGCGCCGGCGCAATCTGCAGGGAAGCAATCCGCAGGAAGACCTGCAAGGCTTCAACGCCCTTCCGCCCGTCTGACCTGGGGCGCTTCGCATTTGAGCCCCGCCGGCTATCTGCGAGAGTGATCCGTGACAGCAACACTCCAAGGAGGGAGAACCGCATGCCCATGTCGATCGTGGTGAACACCGAGCTCGTGGACTGGCGGGTCGGCGACAAGGTGGTGGAGGACGCCCCCGAACGGCACTGGCCCGTGAAGCTCAGGATCAACTGCAAGGGGGCGTATAAAGGCACGCTGCACGCCGACATCACCCGCTCCGACGGCTCGGTGCTCGAGGTGGGCCTCGAACTCGAGGACGGCGTGCTGGCGATACGGGCCTGGATCACGGACGCCCAAGGCGAATGGGTGGACGGGGGCGAGCCCGTCCTGAACGTCAAGATCAAGGCCGACAACACGGTCGAAAGCCTGGTCGAATGACCGAGCAGGTTCCGATCCGCCGGGCGCCCGCCGTGTTCCTGTCGCCGCTCAAGGCGCAGAAGGGCCCGGCCAAGCGGGTGCGCAAGGTGTCCATGCGGATGATGACGGTGGGCGAGACCGCGGTGATGACGCTGAGCTACCCCGACCTGGCCAGCGCCAAGGCCGCGCGCGCCGCCCTGATCGCCGCGGGCAACGTGCACGCCGTGCCATCCGCGAGCCTATGGCGAGCCATCTGCGAGGCATTCCAGGCCGTGTCTCTCAAGGTGCCCGAGTAGCGTCCCCGACCGTCCGCGGGACCAATTCGAGGACAAAGCGCCACGCGGCGGGACACCGCTCGAAAACCCAACGAAATCGGCCAGTTTCGTGCAGTTAAGTGCAAAGCATCGCAGGAGCCCAGACGGGGGGCCCCGCCGATGCTGGGTTTCCGCGTCCCGCACGCCGTTCATCGCCGCTGCACACGCGGGGAGAAGGCGTGCAAACCCCGCGCAAAACGCCGGGGGAAAAGGCTGGGAAAGGTCGCATCCCAGAGGATCACGCGCCGTCACTCGTCGACGGCATACGAGAGCAGGAAGCCAGAAGCACCGCAGCAGTTCAGCTGATCAGCAGAGGATGCGCAGGAGAGGCATCGCGCTGATCGCAGAGCTTCACGCCGCGCCAAGCGCCCTTTAGCACCGCCGAGCTTCGTGCGCCCGTCCGCCGGCGCCATGGCCGCCCGGCTGCGAGCCGAGGGGCCGAAATTCCCGAGGCTTCGAGCCCGGAGCCGAGTGGCTCTGCGCACAGGAAGATCCCGCGCGCCGGTTGCGCTTGCTGGAAGCCGTTCGTGCCCGTTGCCCGCGCCCGTGCCCGAGCCCGCCGACCGAGCAAGCTGACCGAGCAAGCTCGTGTTTGCAGCTGAGTGCACGGCACGCAGAGCGTCATGTCCCCGGCGCAGTCGCAATTTGCTCCGACGGCGGAGGACTTCTGCGAGAGTGACGGTGGGGGCCAAGGAAATCCCCAAGGCCAAGGAGGGCCGCAGGAAATGGTGTATGTGCTCGGGCTTGAGTTGGTGACGGTGGGTGCCCTGGTGTCGGGCGCCGCCTTCTGGTGGGCGGGCGAGCGGCGGGAGCGGGCGCAACTCCGGGCGCTGGAGGCCCTGTGGTCCCGCCCGGTGGCGCCCAAGACGGTGGCGCTGTGATGGGCCGTGTGCTGCAGCGTCCGGTGGACGACGACGAGGCGCCGCGGCTGCCGACGCGGCAGCAGGTGCTGGACGCGATCGAGGAGATGCCCGGCACGGACGCCGCCGAGCTGGCCGACGTGTTCAACTGCACGCAGGAAGAGATCTATGCGGCAATGTGTGGCGAGTAGCCGCTGCAACCAATTGCACCGGCGGCGTCGCATTTGCCTGGACACCGCCGGGGCCTCAGAGAGAGTGACGACAGGGGGAACGGTTCCCCACCCGGCCAAGGAGGGCCAGATGATGACCAAGCACACCCACGAGACGACCGAGACCCCCGCAACCGAGCATGAGGCGAAGACGACGATGATCAAGCTGCCGCGCAAGAAGAAGGCGTCGAAGCTGAAGGTGGGCACGATGAAGGCTTCCGAGTTCGTGGCCGGCAAGGAGCTGACGGTGCACGAGCCGGCGGCGGCGGCGGTAAGCGAAGCTGGTAGCGAGCACATCGCCGAGGAAACCCCGCCGGCGGAACAGGCCGCGCCCGAGATGTTCGCGGCCGACGGCAACGTGGCCCTGGCCACGGACCCGCTGCCGGCGCACGCCGAGGTGCAGGCGGACCCGCCGGCCGAGCTGGCCGTGCCCGCAGCGCCCAAGGGCAAGGCGCCGCCGACGGTGATGGTGACGCTGCCGTTCAAGGGGCAGTCGGTGGCGTTCATCGAGGTGGTGATCGGTGACAAGACGAGCTGGCTCGCGAAGTCGAGCCTGACCTCGTACGAGGTCGAGGACGACCAGGTGCTGGTGGAGCTGCCCCGCCCGCTGGCCCGCCGCCGCGGGCTGCTGGCAGCCTAATGGCGTAGGCGGAAGGCGTGGTCATTGGCGAGCAAAATGTCGAGCAAATCGCCCGAGAAACAAGCCAAGGACCACGCCTGGAACGCAGCGAACCGAGGAAGGATCGCCTGGCACACGCTGAAGAAACGAGCTGAAAAGCAAGGTGTGCCGTTCGCGTTCGCATGGCAGGAGCTGCAGGCGATGCTTGAAGCGGCGACGCACTGCCCGGCGCTCGGCATTCGCCTGAGCCACCAGCCCGGCATGGGCGGCGGAATGCACAGCCCGACGTTCGATCGGCGCAAGGCGGCGCTGGGCTACGTGCCCGGCAACGTCACCGTGATCAGCATGAAGGCGAACTACATCAAGAGCAGCGCCAGTGCCGACGAGATCCGTCGGGTGGCCGACTGGATGGACGCTACCGATCGGGATTGACGCTCGGCTGCCCGGCTTCGTCGCGTTTTCAGTTAGCTGCACGGCTAACGCCAAGGAGTCTTTGGGGCCATGGTGCCATGCTTGCAGTTAACTGCAATGCACCGCTGCGAGCGAGCCGGGCCGAAATCCTCGAGGCTCCGAGCCCGCGCCCGAGTGGCTCTGGTAGAGATGTAAGCGAGCCGCCGCCAGGCCGTCGGCCGTGGTCGCCGAGCCGTGGCCGTGGCAGTCGGTCGTGGCCGCCGTGTCCGGCGCATGCGTTCGGCGCAGGAGCGCATGCACGTACGTCAGTCGCAATTTGCTTCGTGCCCGCGAATTCTCTGTGAGTGTGAGACGTGCGGCCAAGACAAAAACCCAAGGAGAAGACGAGATGTTGAGCACGGGCGAAGTGAAGATGCTGCTGAGGTCGTTGCCGCGCTGCGAGGCGCATTGCCTGAGCCGAGCCGAGTGGGAAGGCGTGCAGGTGCTGAAGGTGAAGCTGAAGGCGATGCTCGGCCTCGACGAAGACGAGGAGCTGAGCTGAGGCGATGCGCCGGGCGCAGAAGCGCATGCTCCCGGCGCAGTCGCCTTTCCCTTGCCCGGCCGCCGGCCCAGACGAGTGTGTGACGCGGGAACTCCTTCCCACCCAAACGAGGACACCAGCGTGGCATACGAGCCCACCTACCAACTCATCGCGGTCACGGCCAAAGTCGAGCATTACGGCGCCCTCGAGTCTCTCCCCCAAGCGAGGTACCGCGCGCAACAATGGCTCTACCCAGAGCAGCGAGGCCTCCCCATCCCCATCGCCGTGCGGGTCAACACCCCCGAGGGCTACCTCATCCTCCATCGTCGAGGCTAACCACCCCACCCGCCGGCGAGGGCCCAAAACCCTCGCCGCCGCGTGCACTTAATTGCAAGGCCGTGTCGGATTTGGCTTGCAGCACGTCGGCTTCAGCCGAGTGTGTGACGTGGGGACATTGACCCCCTACCCGGCCAAGGAGGGCCACGAGCATGAACCGATACAACAGCCAGGCGGTCGCGCAATCCCGGCAGCTCAAGCTGATGAAGGACGGCGTCGCGGGCACGAGCATCGTGAAGAAGGACGGCTACTGGTGGGTGCTGGGCGCCCCCGAGACAGCCGTGCCTCCCCAGTCGTTCGGCCGGCTGATGGAGGACAGCCGGGTGGTGGAGGCGGCGCTCGACATCGACGAGTGCGCGATCAACCAGTACGACGTGGGCGAGACGCAGGCCCGGAGCTTCTCCGAGATCGTGGGCAAGGCGGGAGCCAAGCCGATGGCCCCGGTCGAGCATGAGCCCCGTACGCCGGCGGCGGGCCGCTGGATGACGGCCTCCGAGCTCAGGGTGGCTGAGAACCGGGGCGAGTAGTAGGATCGAGGCAGGAGGGGAAGATGGACGAGGACAAGGTGCTGGCGGCGATCGCCCAGCTCGGGGCGCACATGGCGGAGGGCTTCATGCTCGCCGAGAGCGACGTGAAGCAGCTGCGTGTCGACCTAATGGGCAAGCTCGAGCAAGTGCAGAACGAGCTGACCGCGATGCGGGATGACGTAGCGGTGGCAGGTTTCGCGGCCATGCGGGCGGTGAAGCGCACGGACTCCGACCGCGAGGACGCCCGCGACCTGAACGAGCTGGTGAACACCGTGCTCCGGTCGGTGATGCGGCTGCGCACCGAGGTCGACGAGCTGAAAGGCCGCAAGGAGTAGCTGCAACTAATTGCAGGCGGCGTGTCGCATTCAGCTTGCAGCACGCCGCTCCTCAGCGAGCGTGTGTCGTGGGGCACAGGCCCCAACCCAGGCAAGGAGGCCGAGATGAAGGTTTGGAATGCAG
This sequence comes from uncultured Acetobacteraceae bacterium, assembly GCA_937873175.1. Classification (GTDB taxonomy): domain Bacteria; phylum Pseudomonadota; class Alphaproteobacteria; order Acetobacterales; family Acetobacteraceae; genus CAHJXG01. The sequence goes on from CALMVT010000273.1 coordinate 23,431, forward strand.
TCTACGTGGTCAAGACGGTCGTGACCGCGGGCGTTTGGATCGAGATGCTGTGGCGGGGGCTGGTGTAACCGCTGCAATTACTTGCAAGCCGGTGTCGCATTTGCATGGACACCGGCGGGCAACAGACGAGAGTGAGAGACAGAGGGGATGGACACCCCACCCCCCGGAAAGGCCAAGGAGGGCCAGAGACGATGAGCAAGACCTACAAGACCGAAGCCGCCGCCAAGACCGCCGCCACCAAGCTGCGCAAGTCAGGCGTGGTCGCCGTGGCCATGCCGCTGGGCGACGCCTGGACGGTGGAGACCTCGACGCTGCCGCCCGAGCCGGTCGAGGCCGAGGACATGGCGATGGCGGTTGACGCCGCCGTTGACGCCGGCGAGGAATGGCCGAGCCAGCAGCTGGCGCTGTCGCCCGGCTGGCAGGTGATCGAGGCCGACGACGCCGCGCCCGAGGCGCCGCTGAACGACAGCCTGAAGGCGGTGCCGGCGCGCAAGACGGTGACCCTGAGCTTCCCGCTGACGACGGTGTCGGCGACGTACGTGGGCGCGCTGCACGAGGGCCGCGAAGTCTGGTTCGACAAGAAGTCGCTCGAGGCCTTCGAGCTCGATGTCGAGGCGAAGATGGTGACGGTGACGATGGAGCGCAGCAAGGCGGTGCGCCGGCGGTTCGTGCAGCCCGCCGCGTAGGCGAGGCGCCGAGCAGCAGGCCGGGAGCGATCCCGGCCTTTGCCGTTCGTGCCGCTGAAATTAATTGCAACGACGAGTCGCATTTGCCTGGACTCGGTGCGGCACAGATACGAGTGTGAGAACTGAGGCCCAGGACTTTCAACCCAAGGACGGGAGAACGAAGATGGCTAAGACCGCAGACCTGACGAAGCCCGAGCTGCTGGAACTGGTGAAGCAGCATGCGACGCGCAACTACGAGAAGGACGGCTGGGACATCCTGATCGAGTGCTACACGGACGAGGAGATCGTGAAGGCGATGGGCCGGTCGAAGAAGGAAAGCGGCGCGATCTGGGCCGTGCAGTGGAACCTGGGCCTGAAGACGCAGGCGGGAGTCCGCGCCGACGTGCAGGCGGAGGCGTTCTGATGCAAAAGCCATCGCCCCGGGCATTGCTGGCCGCAGCCGGCCTTGCCCTGGGCCTGGCGGGCTGCGCTGCGGGGCCCGACCCCGCGCACCGCTACGACGCTGCGCAGGCGCAGATGCAGCACGCGCGGGACGGCGTGCAGGAGATCCTGCGCCGGGCCGAGGCCCAGAAGCGGGACGCTGTGCGCCGCTCCAACGAGGCGACGGAGAACTACCGCCGGGTGTCGGGCGAGGTGTTCGCCGCCGACCACCTGGACCGCAAGCTGCACCCGGAACGCTACCGCGGCCATGTGCCGCCGCCGAGCCTCGAGTACCGGCGCACGATGTCCGGCGAACGCGACCGGGAGGACGACGCGCAGCGGGCCGCCGAGCGCGACCGGCTGCGGGCGGTGCAGGACGCGGCGACCCGCGACACCGAGTGGGAGATCGAGCGGGGCCAGATCGAGACGCGCTACGGCGTGTGGCCCGACGAGTGCGCGTACGCGGGGCACGCGCGGCGCCGCATCGACTGCGGACACTGACCGCAGCGCGTGGGCGCGGGGCACGCCGTCAGACCGTATCGTCAGACCGTCCGCTTCGTATCGCTCTGATCCGAACCGTCCACGATCCCCGTCTCCCGTTGCAGTTAAGTGCACGGGGGCGTTCCGCACCGTCCGCTGTCCCGTCCGCCCCGTTGACCCCGTCACGTACGTACGTGAGAACGCGGGGCGCTGTGACGTGTGTGTGTGACCGCACGTACCCCCCAGACCATGATTGCCTTGCACAGCATAGACCAGACAGGCAGGCCAGACCGACCGCTGCGCCCAGCGCTGCGCAGAGGCGCTGCGACGCCGCGGAGCGTGGCGACGACGCGCACCGTATCGCACCGCACGCCCTGACCGCACGTCATCGACACCGACCACGTCCATCGTATCGCACGCAGAACGCCCTCGTCCCGTCGGCGCAGAACGCCGACACGCCCCGCCAGGCGACGCGGTGGGCGACCCGTCCCGTCCGCACGCACGCCTCGAAGGAGCATGGTCGATCCCGGCGCGTTCGCCGCCCGCCGGCTACGCCACGTCGGTTATCGGCGGCGAAAATCCCGGGAAATTTCCGTGTGGACCTTGGCGACTCCATGCGACCTCATGCGCTTCGGGCGCACCCACCGCGGTCGGGGCGGACCAGCGCGCAAAAGCCGCCCGGTCAGCGATGGCGTCGCTTTCGGCAGGCAACAACCGCCTCGCACGCCCGAACCAGAGGCCGGACGGGCTTTTCGGGTCGACCCCGCGGGCTTCGTGCCGGTCGCGTCACCGATGGCACAAGGGCAGGCCCAGCGCCGTTCGGCAGCGGAGACAGTTGGCGGGCGGTGGGGCATCCATTGCGCATCCAACACGGAGGCGCGCATGACGGACGAGCACGACGCACGCAGCAACTACGACAAGATCTTCGGCGAGCACGCGCCGGGCAGCACCCAGCAGATGCAGGTGCCGCAGGAACGGCAGGGCCAGCTGTTCGACAAGGCCACCAGCCCGTTGAGCAGCCAGGCGACAAGCCAGGCGGACGAACAGACGACGGACCAGGCGGCATCGCCGGGGATGTACATGCTCATGTCGGACGTGCGGGCGTTCATGCAGGCGGGCGGGCAGGACACGCCGAAGACGCTTGGGCTGCCGCACCCGGCGGTGCGCGACCTGCGCGTGGCGCTGATCGACGAGGAGGTGAACCAGGAGCTGCTGCCGGCGCTTGCGGCCGACAACCTCGTGGACATCGCCGACGCTTGCGCCGACGCCATCGTGGTGATCCTCGGCACGGCCCTTGCGTATGGCATCCCGCTGGCGCGGGTGTGGGGCGAGGTGGACCGCTCCAACCGGGCGAAGATCGACCCGGTGACCGGGCGGGTGCTGAAGCGCGAGGACGGCAAGCTGCTCAAGCCGCCGGGGTGGGTGCCGCCCGACATCCATGGCGCGCTCGGGCTCGCGCCTTCGGCCAAGCTGATCAACGGGGACGCGCCATGAGCATCATCGTGCTGCTGATGATCCTTGTGCTGTTCGCGGGGCTCGGCGGGTCCGGCTACGTGTGGCGCCTGGGCAAGGGCAACGCGGCCGTGGGACCGATCGGCCTGGCCTTGCTGATCCTCCTGCTGGTGTGGGTGTTCGGGGGGCTGGGCTGAGCCTTCCTTTTTGACCTTCGCCGCCTTTCAGTCAGAGTTGCGTCATTCCACAACCCCAAAGGACAAGGAGGTCCAGTTGGATAACGACCACGCCGCGCCCGACCCTGCGCCCTCGAAACTGACGCCCGAGCAGCGCGCCCGGGACGACCTGTTGATCCTGCACCTCAAGCAGGCCGTGGAGCTGGGCTACACCATGGCGACGCCCGGCAGCCACCACGCGGTGCGGGATGCCTTCCCCGACCTGTTCGCGAGCGAAGACGACTACGCTGACGTTCCCACCACGGATGACCTGGAAATCGACGACTACCCGATGGTGAGCCGCGGCGAGGGTGGGCATTGGGTGAGCTGCTGGTCCTGGGTGCACGCGCCCGATGTCGACGAAGAGCAAGACGAGGACAAGCCGCCCCAGGCCACCGACTGCCTCGATCCCGAGGACGAGTTCCCGCCGACGCACGCCAAGGAGGGCGACGATGCCTAAGTTCAACGTCCGCATCGTGCAGGTGTTCAGGGCGCAGCGCTCGATCACGATCGAGGTGGAGGCGGAAAGCCTCGACGACGCTATCGACAAGCAGGAGGAGGAGCTGTCGCCCGCCATGGACGACCCGCGCTGGCGCACCGAATGGAACCTAATGAACGAGGAGGTGACGCCAGCATGACCGAGGATCAAGACGACGCCTGCCGCCGAGGCGAGGGTCTGCCGAAACGCATGCAGCCTTAGCTGCCTCGAACATGCTCGGAGCGCTCGCGCAATCGGCAGACCGATTGCCGGCGTTCTGTCCACAGAATTCACAGTTCGTATTTCAACGAGCAAAGTTCCCTTGAATTGAGCGGAAAGATGGAACCAGCTACGGGGAAAGAATGTTAGAAAAACCTTCCCGCGTTTACACGAAACTTATATGTGCGAGGTAGAACCAATCACGTAAAGGTAACAAAACGGCGCGAAGGGAAGCGACATGCAAGGCGGCGGTCGGACAAACTTCTGGGGTGCTTTGGTGCATCAACTTCGCGACGAAAAGCGACTGTCACAACGAAGACTGGCCGACGAGGCCCGCGTCAACCGATCGACGCTGCGCCGCATCGAAGAAGGAACCGCCAGGGGGGATATTGACGTGATCGAGCGGTTGCTCAGCAATCTCGGCTACGAGCTGGAAGCCTTGGATCAGGGCGCCTTGGAACAGCAGCGCGTGCGGGCCGAGGCCGACGCCGCCGATCCCGACCAGCGCAGCGCCTGTGCGATGTCCCGCCTGCTGCGGCTCGACCACGCCGGCGCCCAGGTGTGACCCTTTTCGCATCATGGGCCGGCTTTCTGCGACGCTGCGCGCATCCACAACCAACCACCGGCAAGGAGGCCGCATATGGGCAGCAAGGGCACAGGGTCGAACGGCCTTGAGTCGGGGTGGCCCTCGTTCGAGGGCGAGATCGACGACATCAAGGCGCTGGAATTCGCCTTTGCCGTGTGCGTCAAGCTCGCAAGCGAGGGCGGTCCCTGGGGCGCGGCAAAGGCCTTCGCCGCTGCGGCCGCCGCGTCCATCCAGGCGCTGATCCGAACTGCGAAAGGCTTCGACGCCTCGGCGATCGAGCGCCAAGCGTTCCTGGAAACCATGCTGCGCAAGGACGGGCTCGCGGTGGTGATCTACCTCGAAGCCGACCAGGTCCGCCAATCCATGATTGACCAAGGGCACAAGGAGCTCGCGGCCGAAACGCCCACCGAAGCCATCACCGACCTGTTCCAGGAGATCCTCGCCGGCACGGAAGGCATGCCGCAAGGCCTCGCCTCCTGGACTACGGAAATCGAGGAGGACGTGGCCGGCACGCTGATCCGGACCGCGACCAAGGAGGCGGGCGCTTGATCGTGCACTCCTTCGGGTTCAAGTACGGCAACCCCGCGGCGTCTTTGCCGGTGCTGGACTGCCGGCGGCTGCGCAACCCGCATTACGACGACAAGCTGCGCGGGCTGACCGGGCTCGACAACCGCGTGCAGGCCTATGTCGCCAACGACCCGGGCTACGCGGCCCTGCTGGCGGCCGGCCTCGCCGTTGCCGCCGAAGGGCGCGACGTGGCGTTCGGCTGCTACGGCGGCCGGCACCGCTCCGTCGCCTTGGCCGAGCGCCTGGTGGCGGCCCTGTCCTTGGTCGGAGTTTGCGCCACGGCGAAGCATCACTGCTTGTAGGGCAGTCGCGCCCGGGTAGTGTCGGGATCGTTGCGTCCCCCGCTCAAGGAACAGAGATGCCCGCCGCAGTCGACGCCAAGAACTCCGAGCCCGACCTGCCCTTCGCGCTGCCCGACATTACTCGCATGGAGATCGAGGGCGTCGTCGAATGCCTCGAGTCCGGCTGGCTCACCGCGGGACGCAAGGTCCGGGAGTTCGAGCAGGCCTTCGCCGAGCGCGTGGGCGCCCGGTTTGCAATCAGCTGCAGCAGCGCCACCATGGGCGCGCTGCTGCTCCTGGAAGCCTTGGGCGTCGGGCCCGGCACCGACGTGATCGTGCCGACCTGGACCTTCTCGGGCCCGGCGATGATGGCGCACAAGCTCGGCGCCCAGGTGGTGCTGGCCGACGTGCACCCCGTGGACTTCAACCTGACCTGCGACACGCTCGCCTCCTGCCTCACCACGCGCGCCAAGGTGGTGATGCCGACCCATTTCGCCGGGCGGTCCTGCGACATGGCGGCGCTGGCGGCGTTCTGCCGGGCGCACGGCCTGGTGCTGATCGACGACGCCGCCCACGCCTTTCCCGCCACCGACGACGCGGGGCGCATGGTGGGCGCGCAGGGGGCGCGGGCGACCTTCTTCAGCTTCTACGCCACCAAGACGCTCACCACCGGCGAGGGCGGCATGGTGGTGACCGACGACGAGCACCTGGCGCACCGCCTGCGCGCCCGGCGCTGCCACGGCATCGGCCGGGACGTGTTCGACCGCTACACCAACCCTGCGACCGGCTGGCGCTACGACGTGGGCGAGCCAGGATGGAAGGCCAACATGACCGACCTGTCCGCAGCACTCGGCCTGGCCCAGCTCGCAAGATCCCACGAGATGCTGGTGGCCCGCACCCTGATCGCCCGCATCTACCATGCGGCCTTGGAGGAGGCGGAGCTGATGGACCGGGTGACCCGGCCGGCCCTGGCCCCCGGCCACGCTTGGCACCTGTACCCGCTCCTGGTGCGCGGCGGCCGCGACCGCTTCGTGGCGCTCATGGCCGAGCGCGGCGTGCAATGCTCCGTGCACTTCGTGCCGCTGCAGGAGCACAGCTTCTGGCGGCGCAAGGCGCGCAACGGCCACGCCCGGTTCCCGTCGACCGAGTACCTGGCCGCCCAGGAGGTCAGCCTGCCGATCTACTCCAAGCTGACCCGCGCGGAGGCCGAGCGCGTCGCGGCCGCCGTGATCTCGGCGCTCGACCTATGCTGAGGGGCGTGAACGAGGACCTGGCGTTCCCGCTGCTGCAGCGCCGCCCCACCATTGCGCGCAACCCGCAGCCGATCGGCGTGGTGGAGAACCGCCGGGTGATGGTCACCGGCGCCGGCGGCTCCATCGGCTCGGAGCTCGTGCAGCAGATCGCCGGCATGCGCCCGTCGCACCTGACGCTCGTGGAGCTCAGCGAGTACAACCTTTACGAGGCCAACGCGACGCTCGTGGAGGCGGGGGTGGACTGCCAGGTGGCGCCGCTGCTTGCCGACGTGCGCCACGTCCACGCGATGCAGGCGGTGTTCGCCGCGGCCGAGCCCGACATCGTGTTCCACGCCGCCGCCCTCAAGCATGTGCCGCTGCTGGAAAACGACCACAACCTGCTGGAAGCCGTGCGGACCAACGTGGGCGGCACCGCGGTGGTGGCGCAGCTGTGCTCGGCCTACCGGGCGCAGATGGTGCTGGTGTCCACGGACAAGGCGGTGAACCCCGCCTCCGTGATGGGCCTCACCAAGCGGGTGGCGGAGCTCGTCGCGCTGTCGCACAGCGGGCTCGACCCGTGCTTGCTGCTGTCCGTCGTGCGGTTCGGCAACGTGCTGGGCTCGTCCGGCTCCTTTGTGCCGCTGTTCCGCCGGCAGATCGCGCAAGGGGGCCCGGTCACGGTGACGCACCCCGACATGCGCCGCTTCCTGATGACCATCAAGGAGGCGGTGTCGCTGGTGCTGCAGGTGGCCGAGGCGCGCAACGGCACCATGGCGCCAAGCATCCATGCTTGCATGGCCCCGCCCTGGCTGTTCGTGCTCGAGATGGGCCGCCAGGTCCGCATCCTCGACGTGGCCTGCCAGCTGATCGAGCAGGCGGGGCTGCGGCCCGGCAAGGACGTTGCAATCAGCTTCACCGGCGTGCGCCCCGGCGAGAAGCTCGAGGAGGAGCTGAACTACGCGGACGAGGCGCTGGTGCGGCAGGTGATCCCGGGCGTGTCCGGCTGCCGCCTTTCCGCCCCGGAATGCGCGCTGCTGCCGGCGATCCAAGCCCTGCTGCGCGCCGCCGACCGCCGCCAGGTCGCCGAGGTCAAGGGCGCGCTCGCGGCGCTCGTGCCGAGCTACAGCGGCTACAACGGGGCCGGGGCCTGGCCGTGAACCCGTCGGGCCTGCGAGGCGAGCCGGCCTTCGACGCCCGCTACATGGAGCACGCCTGCTTCTACGCGGCGCAGCCGTTCTGGTTCTACGAGGTGGGCCAGCTCATCGCGGCGGTCCGCCGGCAGCTGCAGGGCGGCCGGGTGCTCGATTTCGGGTGCAACGACGGCGCGCTCGCCGCCATCCTGCACCATTACGCCCGCGCCGCCGCGGTGTCGGGACTGGACGTGAACGAGGCGGCGGTGATCCGGGGCTGGCATGCCTGGCCGGAGCTCGACCTGGTCGGCGTGCAGGACGGCCAGCCCTTCCCGTATCGCGACGCCGACTTCGACGTGGTGCTGTCGCTCAACACGCTGGGGCACGTCGCGGACCCGAACCACGCCCTGCGCGAAATGCACCGCGTGCTGGCGCCGGCGGGGCGGCTCGCCTTGGTCGTGCCGAACCACCGCTACTACCAGGCGCGGGACCTGCTGCTGCCGGGGCCGCCCGGCGACGCCACCCAACGATGGCAGTTCCGGCGGGCCAACCTCGGCGACCTGGTGGAAGCGGCGGGCTTCGACGTGGACCGGGTGTCCTTGTTCGGCCGCCATCCTCCCCTCATGCCGTGGCTGCGATCCCGCATTCTCTTGGAGGGCCACCGGCCTTGAGCAGCATCGACATCTACGGACGACTCCGGGAGCACAGCGGCACGAGCCTCGGCCTCGGCATCCCGGACGACGAAACCCACCAGGACCGCTTGGCCCTCGCCGCGCGCCAGCTGCGGGCGCACAAGGCCGAGCGCCTGCTCGACGTGGGCTGCGGCTACGGCGACCTGCGGCTGCACGTCCTGCATTGCCGCTACCTCGGCATCGACGCGCACGACTGGATGATCGACGAGGCCCGCTCGCGCCTGCCGACCACGCGCTTCAAGACCGTGCGGCTCGAGGACTTTCCGGCCGACCCCGCCCGCTTCGACGCGGTGGCCGCGCTCGGCGTGCTGCAAACCGTGCGACCGGCGGCGCTTGCCGCCACCATGGACCTGCTGGCGCGGCAGGCCAGCCGCCTGCTCTGCGTGTCCTTCGTGCCGAGCGACGGCGGCTACGCCGGGCGCTTCGCCGCCCATGACCGGCAGGAGGTGGCGCGGGGCCGGCGGGTGCTCGACCAGGGCGAGGCGGCCGGCGAGCTCACGCTGCTGCTGGACATCTCCCGGTGAGCGGCGTGTGGTACACGGTGCAGCAGCCGATCCTGTTCCCGCCGCTCTACATGGTGGAGCGTTTCGCCCGCTGCCACGACGTGGTGGTGCTGGACCAGGCGCAGTTCTGCCGGGAAAACACCCAGTTCAAGCTGATGTCCTCGGTGGGCGTGCTGCAGAACTCCGTGCACCTCACCGGCGCGAGCTTCCGGCTGAGCTTCGCGGAGCGCCGGGTGTCGCGGGGCGAGGCCTGGAAGCACAGGGTGCTGGCCACGGCGCAAACGCTTTACGGCCGCCAGGCCGCCTACAAGGAGCTGCGCCCGTGGTTCGCCGCCACGGTCGAGGCCATGGCCGAGGAAGCCGCCCTCGACCGCTTCTGCCTGCGCTCCGTGATGGCGCTTGCGGCGCTCCTGGGCCTGCAGACCCGGTTCCGCATGGGCTCCGAGATGCTCGCGGGCCGCCCGGCGGAACCCACCGCCTGGGTCGCCGCCTTCGGCCCGCAGCTCGGGGCCACCGACTACATCCAGGGCGAGAAGGCGATGCGGGACTACTTCGTCGAAGGGCCGTTCGAGTCCTACGGCTGCCGCACCTGGGGGCAGGATTTCTCCTTCGACTACCGCAGCAACGGCGACTGGCCCGGCGCCGCCGGGCTGTCGGTGCTCGACCTGCTGTTCGTGCACGGCGTCGACGCGACCCGGGAAGCGGTCGGCGTCGCGCAGGGGCCGGGGCCCCGCGGCACGGAAAAGCTCGTCACCCGCTGAGCCCGGCCGCAAACGGCTTCGCCGTTTCGGCGACACGACATGGAGGTCGCAATGGACAAGGTTTTGGTGATCGCGCCGCACGCCGACGACGCGGAGTTCGGCATGGGCGGCTACCTGCACCGCATGCACCGGGAAGGCCTGGCAAAGGCCACCGTCGCCGTGATGGCCTGCGGCGACTACGTCGACCGCTTCGGCGCCGAGGTGTCCGGCGAAACCCGCATGCTGGAAACCGCGAGGGCCATGGAAGCGCTCGGCGTCGGGCGGCACGCCAACCTCGACGCCGCCCCGGAGAACGGTTTCGACCGCGTGGGCCAGTGGGCGCTCATCGGTGCCGTCGACCAGGCGCTCGGCATGGACGACTTCGCCGAGGCCTTCTTTTGCCTGCCGTCCTGCAACCAGGACCACCGCGCGCTTTACCAGGCCGCCGCCGCGGCATTCCGTCCGGGCCGCTGGCCGGGGGTGAAGCGCGTCTGGCTTTACGAGCACCCCGGCCAGTCCATGGGCACCGAGCAGCCCGTGCTGGGCCGCTGCTACGTGCGCTTCGGCCCGGAGGACATGCACGCCAAGGCGCGGGCGCTCAACCACCACGAAAGCCAGTTCCTCGGCCGGCAAAAGGGCCACGACAGCCCGGAGGGCGCATTTGCGCTGGCGCGGCTTCGCGGGTCCGAGGCCGGCGCCGAGTTCGCGGAGCTGCTGTGGCTGTTCCGGGAGGTCTACTGAGGTGACGGTCAAGATCCTGCTCGACCCCGTGCTGACCGCGACCGACCCGTCCCGCTGCTCGACCTACTACCAGTTCCACACCTTCGTGGAGAGCACGTTGGCGGCGCGGGACGACGTGTTCTTCTACTGGCTGCTGCCGGACTGGGTGGCGCCGGAGCACCGCGCCTGGCTGCCGCAGGACCCGCGCGTCCGCTACTTCGACATCGCCCAGCACAAGGACCGCACCAAGGAATACGTGACGCTGCGCGACGCCATGGACCTCAAGATCGCCTTCAACGGCGAGCTTTGGGACTTCGACGTGATGCTGACCGTCCGCGCCGGGCTGATCCCGCTGCTCAAGATGGTGATGACCAGCCCGAAGCAGGTCAGCCACGCCTGGACCAAGGAGGTGTGGCTGATCGAAGAAATGCCGATGCTGAAGTTCAAGAAGACGGTCGCGGTGCTGCACCCGGACGTGCACGAGCTTTACACCTTGGCGGGCTACCTCGCGGCCGAGCGGGTCTACGTGATGAGCTACCACGAGAAGCCCAAGATCATCGAGACCGCCCGCAACTACCTCGCCCCTTCTCAGGTCCGCGCGCTGCACGACAAGATCAAGGCGGTGGTGCCGGTGCAGCTCAAGGACTTCCGCCTCAAGGACCCGTCGTTCTTCTACCGCCCCGGGGGCAAGCAGAAGTTCTGCATCGCCTATGTCGGCCGGCTCGCCACCTCGGACGCGAACCTCGACAAGGTTTACGCGGCCATGACCAACGCCTGGGTGCTCCGCGGCGACACGGTGCGCCTCCTGGTGCTGACCGTCAGCACGGGCGGCGCGGCGCAGCCCCCGGAGCACGTCGAGATCCAGCGCGCCCCCCGCGAGGAGTTCTGGCGCATCGCGCGCGAAGACATGCACCTCCTCGTGATCATGCACAGCGAAAGCCAGTTCAGCCTGAGCCTCACCGAGCCCTTGATGTTCGGCGTGCCCGCCGTGGTCGTTCGCGCCACCTGGTCGGTCGCCATGCTGGGGCCGGACTACCCGTTCTTCGTGCAGGGCGAGGGCGAGGCCTACGCCATGATGAAGTGCTTCTACGAGGACTATGCCGGGATGTACGAGCGCTTCGTCCATTGGCACGAGAGCTTCTTCAAGCCGGTGTTCACCGAGCGCTTCGCGAGCGACCTGATCTACGGCGTGCTGGGGCAGGAGGTGGAGCGCTTCGACCGCGGCATGCTGCAGCAGTTCCGCGAGCGCATGCCGGGGCGCGCCCGCAACGACATCGTGGACGCCGTGCTGGGCGCGGTGGCGGGCCTCGACGAATTCGTGCTGTTCGACGTGCTCGACGCCCTGTCCAAGGGCCGGGTGCTGCGCAGCCTGGGCGTCAAGCTCAAGCTCGAGGACCGCGACTACCGGGGCCTCGTCTGGGCGACGGCCTGGAACGACTACCGGGTGATGCTGAAGGCGTTCCACGGCTGGGAGGATGCGTCCACCACCGTGGGCCACCTGCGCCGGGTGGCTGCGTGAGCTACCTGTCGATCCAGTACGCCGCCGACCGCCAGCCGGCGTCCACCTTCCCCGCGCAGCTCGTGGCCCACCTGATGCCGCGGCCCAAGCCGCGCAACCTGCTCGAGATCGGCTTCGGCCGCGGCGACTTCCTGCTGGCCTGGAACACGGCCTTGTGGCCCGGCATCGCCACCGGCGTCGACCTCGAGCCGTCCAAGATCACCGGCACCCTGGTGGTGGACGTGGAGCGCCAGGACCTGCCGTTCAGCTCCGACAGCTTCGACGTGGTGTTCTCCAAGTCGCTGATCGAGCACCTGCGCGACCCCGAGCGGTTCCTCGACGAGGCGCTGCGTGTGCTGCGCCCCGGCGGCACCCTGCTGCTGCTCAGCCCGGACTGGCGCACCTACATGCGGACCTTCTACGACGACTACACGCACGTCCGGCCCTACGACCAGGTGTCGCTCGCCGACCTGCTCGCGTCGCGCGGCTTCTGCGAGGTGGATTGCGAGCGCATCTGGCAATACCCGCCGCTGTGGCGCCACCGCTGGCTGCGCCCGCTCGCTTGGCTATGGCGCTGGTGCGTCCCGGTTGAATTGTCCCTGTGGCTCTCGCGTTGGACCGGCTGCGGCTTTTTCCGCTGGTCGTCGCAGCTGACGCTGCTCGCAACCGCTACAAAGCACGAGCCGCACGGCGGAGGGGGAGCGCGATGAGCGGGCTTGCCAAGACCAAGAACCTGCGCCGGCTCGACCTGCCCGTCGCGCAGCTGCAGAAGTCCGGCCACAACCCCAACCGCATGAAGGCGCGGGAGTTCGACCTGCTGGTCGACAACATCAACCAGACCGGGCTCACCGACCCGGTGCTGGTGCGCCAGCTCGGCCCCGACAGCTACCGCATCGTGGGCGGCCACCACCGCTTCGACGCTGCGAGCTACCTGGGCTTCGAGACGGTGCCTTGCACGGTGATCGACGACCCCGACTTCGACGACGACGCCGAGCGCTTCCAGCTGGTCCGCATGAACATGATCCGCGGCCGCATGGACCCGCAGGCCTTCTTCGACCTCTACAGCCAGGTGTCCGGCAAGTACTCGGACGCGGTGCTGCAGGACGCCTTCGGCTTCGCCGAGGAGGCCGAGTTCAAGAAGCTCGTGGAGCAGACGGCGTCCACCATCCAGGACCCCGTGATGAAGGAGAAGTTCAAGGAGGCGGCCAAGGAGATCAAGACGATCGACGGGCTGAGCCGGGTGCTGAACGAGCTGTTCACCAAGTACGGCGACACGCTGCCCTTCGCCTTCATGGTGTTCGACTACGGCGGCCAGCGCTCGATCTGGCTGCAGGTGTCGGAGAAGACCATCAAGTCGTTCGACGTGGTGGGCGAGCTGTGCCGGGAGCAAAGCCGCACGGTGGACGACGTGGTGGGGGCGCTTTTGCAGTTGATTGCAAAGGGCGAGCTCAAGGACTTGGTCGCCAAGCTGGTCGCCGCGTCGCCCCCGGTGAAGCTGCCGGGCGGGCTCGCCACGCTGCCGACCAAGCAGAACATCGCCGCGCTCGCCGAGGTCGAGGCTCCGCACGCGCCATGACCGGCGCCAGCGAAGCCTTCAAGTCGCTGAAGGAGCTCGGGCCCGACAAGATGGCCGCGATCGACGAGATGCTGACCAGGGGCGTGGTCGCGGCCCAGGTCGCCAGCATCATCCAGGACGAGTGGGGCATGCTGGGCGGCATCAAGCGCGACAGCGTGAAGAAGACGCTGGAACGCTACCGCAAGAGCGAGCTGCGCGACCGCATCGTGGCGCAGATCGCCGGCGCCAGCGACGGGCTGCGCGCCAGCACGCTGCAGAAGCGGGCGTCGGCCTTGGACAGCCTGCAGGAGCTGGTGGAGATCCAGACCGGCCGCTTCAAGAAGATGCTGGCCCGGGAAGCCCAGGGGCCGCTGCTGCTCAAGCAGGTGTCGGACGAGGGCCGGCTGCTGAAGGAGATGCTGGTGGAGCTGGGTCGCCTGCAGCTCGAAACCGGCGTGCTGTCCCGGGCGCCCAAGAAGGTCACGGGCACGGTGACGGACGCCACGGGCCAGGTCAGCAACTTCCAATGGACGCAGGAGCAGGACGAGCTGTTCCGCTCCATCGAGCAGGAGGGCGGCTATGTCACGCTCCGCCAGTAGGAAAGTGCCGCCGGACCGGGCCGCCGGCCGGGCAGCGCCTCGTGCCCATCCGCTCGCGGCCGCGCTGCAGCTGCTGAGCCAGATGGGCGACAGCGGGCGCTGGGTGTGGATCACCGGCAAGCAGATCGAGGCCGACCTGCTGCGGCTCGGCGACCATTCGCCGGAGGACGCCGCCGGGGAGCGCCTTGCCTTCCTCACGCGGGCCATCGCCCACCTGCGCGACATGGCGAGCCACGGGCCCGGCCGCTACCACCACCTGCCGGTGGACGCCCGCACCTTCACCGAGTGCCCGGAGCTGATGAACAAGAAGGGCGTGCTTTGGCCGGAGGTGATGAAGTGCCTCGGCGAGATCAACGACGGCACCCGGGTGGAGTGCGTCCTCACCGGGGCGATCGGCGTCGCGAAGACGACGCTCGCCCTCTACACCCAGGCCTACCAGCTTTACCTGCTGTCCTGCCTGCGCAACGCGCACAGCGTGTTCGACCTCGACCCGTCCTCCGAGATCCTGATCGTGTTCCAGAGCATCTCGAAGAACCTGGCGGCGGACGTGGACTACAAGCGCTTCCGGGACATGATCGCCAACGCGCCCTACTTCGCCCAGCATTTCCCATTCAACAAGGACCGCGAAAGCGACCTCACCTTCCCGCGCCGGGTGATCGTGAAGCCGATCGCCGGCCACGACCAGGCGGCCATCGGCCAGAACGTGATCGGCGGCATCCTGGACGAGGTGAACTTCATGGCCGTGGTCGAGAAGTCGAAGATGAGCCAGGACGGCGGCGTCTACGACCAGGCCATGCAGAACTACAACACGATCGCCCGCCGGCGCGAAAGCCGCTTCATGTCGAAGGGCTTCCTGCCGGGCATGCTGTGCCTGGTGTCGTCGCGCAACTACCCCGGGCAGTTCACGGACCAGAAGGAGCGGGAAGCCCGCACCAACCCGCGCATCTACATCTACGACAAGCGGCTGTGGGACATCCGGCCGACCCGCTTTTCCGGCGCGAAGTTCCGGGTGTTCGTGGGCGACGAGACCCGGCGGCCATTCATCATGACGGACGCGGACCAGGTGGCCGCCGAGGACCGCCTGCTCGTCGTCGAGATCCCCGAGGAGTACCGGGCGAGCTTCGAGAACGACATCCTGGCGGCGCTGCGCGACATCGCGGGCGTCAGTACCTTGGCGCTGCACCCCTTCATGATGAACACGCAAGCGGTCGCCGCCTGCTTCAACGTGGTCGCTTCCATCGCCTCCGCGGACGAGTGCGACTTCCGCTCGAGCCGCATCCAGGTGTTCCCGAAGCGTTTCGTGAACCTGCACTGCCCGCGCTTCGCCCACGGCGACATCGGCCAGACCGGGGACAGCTTCGGCCTGGCGATCGGCCACTGCCCCGGCTTCAAGGCGATGCCGCGGGGCGAAGAGGTCGAGATGCTGCCGGTGATCCAGTACGACATGATCCTCGAGATCCGCCCGCCCAAGGGCGCCGAGATCGAGTTCGAGAACCCGCGCCGCCTGCTCTACAAGCTGCGCGACCTCGGCCTGCCCATCAAGTGGGTGACGCTCGACAGCTACCAGTCCACCGACACGCTGCAGCTGCTGCGCCAGAAGGGCTTCATCGTCGGCTTGCAGTCGATGGACACGGACACCAAGGCCTACGACGTGGCCAAGCAGGCGTTCTACGACCACCGCATCCGGGCGCCGCTGCACGCCAAGGCGCAGGCCGAGTTCGTGCGCCTCGAGCGCGACCCGAAGACCAAGAAGATCGACCACCCGCCGCGTGGCTGCTTCACGGGAGAAACGCGGGTTGCGCTCGCCGACGGCACGCTGCCGACCTTCAAGGAGCTGACTGACCGCTTTGAACCGGGCGAGGTGTTCCACGTTTACACGATGACGCCGCAAGGGATCGCCATCGGGCCGGCCCGCAACCCCCGGGTGACGAAGCTGGCGACGGAGCTCGTCGAGGTGACGCTCGACAACTACCAGGTCGTCCGCTGCACCCCGGAGCACCTGTTCATGACCTTGGACGGGGATTGGATCGAAGCCCAGAACCTCACCCCGGACGTGTCCATCATGCCGCTCTACCGGCAAATGTCCGTGAGCGGGGGTTGGGCCGGCTACGAGCGCCTTTGGTGCCCGATCAGGAAGCAGCGTCTGCCGACCCACCAGGTCGCCTTCGGCCCGGTGCCGGAAGGCAGCCACGTCCACCACAAAAACGAGGATAAGGCCAACAACTCGCCCGGAAACCTGGAGGCGCTGACCCATGCGGAGCACTGCAAGCTGCACGGCGACGACCGCTGGACCGCTCGGCGGGACGCCATGAAAGCCGGGTTCGACAAGCATTTCGCCGAGACCGCCAATCGGGCCGTCGCACGGGCGCGCATGCTGCGCACCTGGGCGGAAGGAAAGTTCCGACCGCCCGCGGCCGAATGCGCCATCGACGGCTGTGCGGCGAAGTCCAAGGCGCGAGGCTTGTGCGACCTGCACTACCAGAGGGCCAAGCGTGCCCGCGCGCTGCCCGAGCGCACGTCGGGGCAGACCAACCATCGGGTGCTGTCCGTGCGTCGGGTGGAGGCGCACGAGGAAGTCTACGACCTGACTGTGCCGGGAACCGAGAACTTCGCCCTCGCGGCCGGGGTGTTCGTGCACAACTCGAAGGACCTCAGCGACGCCATGGCGGGCGTGGCCTACGGCCTCACCATGCGGCGCGACGTGTGGCGGCAGTTCGGCATCCCCTTGTCCCGCATCCCGCGCCGCTTGATCGCCGGCGAGGACCAGGGGCGCACCTCGCTCGCCCGCGCCGAGGCCGCCCCGGTTCGGCGCCACGTCAGCTACTCGGAGATCGAGAATGCCTGATCGTTTTTTGTTCTCGTCCGACGCCAACCAGCAGCTGTTCGAGGAGGCGCTGGACGACGCGGGCGTCGGGCACGCGCGCACCGACCGGATCGGCGAGGTGCTGGTGGACCCCGCCGACGGGCGCGACTGGGCCGCGCTGGCGCGCGAGCTCGGCGGGGAGTGCAGTTAAGTGCACGCGCTTCCCGCGGTGCTGGCGCCGGCGGAGGAGGAGCGCCGCCGCGTGTCGCTCGGCCTGCCCGCGCATCTGCTGTGGCTGTCGGCCGACCGGCTGGCCCGCGAAGGCTGGCGGCTGCGGGGCGACGTGCCGATCCAGCTGTCGCGCGCCGCCGCCACGGCCTTGATCGGCCTGGCGCCGCACCGGGTGGCGCGCTGCGCCCGGATGGTCGACGAGGCGGCCGTGGCGCTGCTGCGCGACCTGTCCTTCGACGATCCCCGCGACGGTCTGCTGAGCTGCGCCATGCTGACGCTCAAGCTGGTCGACGAGGGCCTGTTCCCCGACGCGGCGAACCAGGCTGTGCTGGTTGCAACCCTGCTGGTCAGGGACGCCGAGGAACCCGGCAGCGAGTTCGCGCTTAACGTGCCGGTGTTGCAGTACAATGTCGGAAAGATGTTAATTCGGTTGAATTTGCTTGGGTATTACGGCTCAATTGTTTTGCCGGCGGCTAAAGAATAGAGTTCCTGTATTCACCAAACCCAAGGAGGGGTGCATGACGATTAAGCGTTTGTTCAGGTTTGCGGGCGACGAGGTGGAGGGCGACGCTTCCATGCTCGCGCTGCTCGGCGGCAAGGGCGCAAACCTCGCCGAGATGGCGTCCATGGGCATCCCGGTGCCGCCCGGCTTCACCATCGCCACCGACGCCTGCAAGGACTACCAGGGCATGGCGGCGGACCGGACGCTGTTCATGGGCAAGCTCATGGACGAGGTGCTGGACCATTGCTCCTGGCTTTACGGCAAGCTCGGCTACGCCCCGCTGGTGTCCGTGCGCTCGGGCGCCCCGGTGTCGATGCCCGGCATGATGGACACCATCCTGAACGTGGGCCTGTGCTCGGGCACCATGGGCGCGTGGCAGGACAGGATCGGCGAGCGGGCCAAGCTCGACAGCTACCGACGGTTGATCCAGATGCTCGGCTCGACCGCCTACGGCGTCGACATGGCCAAGTTTGACTTCCAGCTCGCCTCCGTGAAGAAGGCGCACGGCGTCACGGAGGACACCGCGCTGGACTGCGGCGCCCTGACGAAGCTGATCGACCGCTACCTCGAGGTGTTCCGGCAGACCACCGGGCTCGACTTCCCGGACACGCCCGCGGCGCAGCTCGCCGCGGCGATCGAGGCGGTGTTTCGCTCCTGGATGAACCCGCGGGCGATCGAATACCGGCGCATCCACAAGATCGACGAGGCGATGGGCACCGCGGTCACCGTGCAGGCCATGGTGTTCGGCAACATGGGCGAGGACTGCGGAACAGGCGTTCTCTTTTCCCGCAATCCTTCGACTGGCGCCAACGAGGTGCTGGGCGAGTTCCTGCCCAACGCCCAGGGCGAGGACGTGGTGGCCGGCATCAGGACGCCCTTGCCGCTGTCGGCGATGAAGAAGATGCTGGAGCCCAAGACGTATGAGCAGCATTCGCACGACACGGCGCAGCTCACGCCGGTGTGGCCGAACATCGCGCTCGACCTCGAGGCGGTGACCGAGCGGCTCGAGCAGCACTACCGCGACATGATGGACATCGAGTTCACGGTGCAGGGCGGCAAGCTCTACCTGCTGCAATGCCGGGTGGGCAAGCGCTCGGCTTTGGCCGCGTTCAGGATCGCGGCGCAGTTCGTGGACGAGGGGGTGATCGAGCCCGACGAGGCGGTGAAGCGGGTCTCGGCTGCGCAATACGCCCTGGTCCGTCGCCCGCGCATCCCGGACAGCTTCAAGACGCCGCCGCTGCTTGTCGGCCAGGGCGCCTCGCCCGGCGTGGCCGTGGGCCGCCCGGTGTTCTCGTCGGCCGATGCAGTTAACTGCAAGGAGCCCTGCATCCTCGTCACCCACGAGACCAACCCCGACGACATCGCCGGCATGAACAAGGCCCAGGGCATCCTCACGGCCACCGGCGGCGCCACCAGCCACGCCGCCGTGGTAGCCCGGGCCATGGACAAGCCCTGCGTGGTCGGCTGCACAGAGCTTGTGCTTCACCCAAACGGCGTTAGCTATGGCGTGCACGGCGGCGACTTCTACGGCCAGGAGCATAGGATCACGATCTGCGGCGACACCGGGCGCGTGTGGGCTGGGGTAGACGTGCCCGTAGAAGATGTGTCTGCAGACAAGGATGTGCTGCGCATGAGCCTGTGGGCCTTGGAAGCGTCGGGCTTTTCCGAGCAGGTCGCCTGGCCGCAGCCGGACAGCAAGCGGCTGCAGACCATCGCCCTCGCGGGCCTGTGGGGCGACCACGCCCGCTACGTCGAGCTGCTCTACGCGATCAAGGCGGCCGGCACGGCGGGCCACACGGTGCTGGACGCGACGCTGCCCCACGATCTGTTCCAGGAGGACGACGCGCTGCTGCGGCAGTGCTTCGGCACGCCGGCCATCGACTCGGCTTGGGGTGTCGGGGCCTTGGGCGTCCTGCTGCAGCCCGTATGGGCGGGGCTTTCCGGCCTCACGGTGCTTTGCCCGGCGATGGAGTCGCCGCTCGCCTCTGCCTTGCGTGAGGCCGGCTTCAAGGTGGCCTCGGTGCCGAAGACCCTGCACGACTTGTTGTTCTCTGAACGCATCGTAATGACGGATGCTTTCGTCGCCAACGTGGCCGGCTCGAAAATTGCTTTAGACGCCTTGTTCGACGCCCTCGCCAAGGCCGGCAAGCCAACCGGGGTGTTGCGGCGGGCGGTGCCGCTGGAATACGCAACCTACGCAGCGCTCGGCTGACCCCCGGGCGTTGAACACAGGATTGGAACGAACGTGGCGCTGGTGCTGAGCTTGAAGGTGGGACAGGACTTCTATGTCGGGGACGAGCGCATCCTCGTCCTGGACATCTTCACCCCCACGTCGTTCGCCTTGATCCACGAAAGGAGCGGGCGGGTGGTCCGCGTTTCGGACGCCCGGGCCTCCGAAGTGCTGCCGAACGTATTCGTTTCGGCTGGCGAAAAGCCGGAAGCGATGATAGCTAGGGTGGCGATCGACGCGCCGCGCAGCATGCTGATCATCCGGGGGGACAAGCGGCGCAACCCGCCCAGCGGATTTGAAAAGGCCACGCGACAATGAGCTTCCGGCAGTTCGAGGTCACCGACGAGGCGGTGCGCCAGGCCCAGGAGCTGGGCTTGGACGGCGACCAGCGCAAGCGGCTGGCGTGCATGGCGCGGCAGGCGGCGCCGCTCACCCACGCAAAAGGCAACCGGCGCTTCGAGGGCTGGTGGATGCGGGTGGTGAACGGCAAGGTCGCCGCCGTGGGGCGCCTCGAGGCCAAGCCGCCGGGCCGATGTCCGAGCGACCGGCACAAGCAGGAAGCAAAGCTCCGGGTCCAGAAGGCACTTGCCTTGCACAAGCCTCGGAAACTCTAGATGATGTGAGCGTAACAACCAGCCCAACGTCCAAGGAGGGACGAACAATGGCAATGCAAGCTGCAACGATCAAAGGCGCCAACGGGCGCCTGCCCCTGCCCCGCCGCTGGCTCGGCCTGTTCCCGGCGTCCCTGCTGCACGGCGGCCCGTTCCGTCACGCCCCGGCCTCGATGGCGGGCCTGTGCCTGCTGGAAGCGCCCCCGGTGCTCGCGCAGCACGCGCACATGCCGATCGAGGACTTCCATGTGCCGGAAGACCAGGCGGCCGTGGAGGCGGCGCTCAAGGGCGTGTTCACGGAGCTGCTGCGCGGCCGCCCGGTGTATGTCGGCTGCGCCGGCGGCTGGGGCCGCACCGGCTTGATGCTGAGCCTGATCGCCAAGGTCGCCGGCGAGCTCGACCCTGTCGCCTACGTCCGCAGGCACTACACGCCCCGCGCGGTGGAGACGGACGCGCAGCACCGATACGTCCAGGAGTTCGACGCGCGGCCGCTGCAGCGCTGGCTGCGCTTCGCCGCGCTGCGTCACGTACGGCACCGCATACCCCGGTCCTAGTCGCCGCACAGTCTTCGCTTCAAGTCTTGCCCAAAAGGCGGCTCCAAGCGAAGATTTGACTATGGAACACATCAATACCGGGGGACCATTCGGTGTCTGTTACTGACCCGCAGGACTGCCTCGCCTATCATTTGTCGCGTCCGCTTTCTGTGGCTCGCGACATGCGCAACGTGCCGGTCCCCGCGGTGGCCCGGGCCATGAAGGCGTTCATGGCGGCGGACACGGCGCCCGGCACCGTGCCCGAAACCGAGGCGCTATGGTTCTATGGTATGAACCATGGCATGGCCGAGGTGCGGAAGGCCCGCGCGCCCTTCGAGCCGCTGGGCGAGCTGCTGCCCTTTGTGCAGGCCTACTACCGGGAGCTGTCGCCCCGGGCAGTGCGGGCGTTCTACTACCTCATGCTGATCTGCACCCGCGAAGCCCGGCACCTGCACGAGACGCCCGGCCTCGACAAGCAGGTGAGCACGAAGTTCGGCCCGGCCGCCTGGGCCTGGACCCAAGGGGCGGTCGGCGAGAGCGCGGTGCAGAAGAAGCTGTTCGACACGCCGCCCGAGATGGCGCTCGGCCCCTACGTGAACGCGCTCCGGCACGTCTTCTACAACGGCAAGTGGTCCGGCGGCTACGGCGGCAAGGCCTGGGGCCAGGTCACCGACTGCCTGTGCCGCTTCGTGCACGGCGAGTTCACGGCCGAGATGATGCTCGACACCGTTTGGACGCTTGCCCACAACAACGGCCCGATCTTCAACAAGGGCCAGCTCTACGGCGCCTACTCGTCGGGCCTGCTCAAGCTGCTCGACGTGCAGGCGTCGGGCCAGATGCACGAGTGCGTGCTGCACGAGCCGCTCGGGCTCCAGTTCGCGCCCCCGCCGCTGCGGGCCTGGTCGGAATGGGTGGGCAAGACCTTCGGCACGGTCGGCCCCTACGTCGACTGGTACCTGGTCGAGGCGCTGGGCTCCAAGCACAAGTATGCGTCCGAGAAGATGGCGCAGGCCAAGAAGCACGGCGTCCCCGCCAACGCTTCCGCCATCGAGCAGGCGGCGGCAAAGAAGGCTGCGGCGAGCCAGGCCGCGGCGAAGGCCGCCCACGACAAGGCGCAGGCCGAGGAGGCGAAGGCCTACTTCCACATTCTCCCCGGCCTGAAGGTGCCGAAGCTGCAGATCCCCCGCAACCAAGCCGCATGACAAGGAGGTCGACACATGGCGAAGGACGAGGATTGGTGGGCGAAGTACGACGACGACATGGCGCATCGCAAGAAGCCGCCCGCAGGCCAGGGCGGGCACGGGGGCTACGGGGGCTACACGACGACCACGCCCTACGTGGCCTGCCACGAAACGCACAAGCCGCTCAGGCTCGGCGACACCGGGCTTGAGATCCACGGCGGGTCCTGCATCCGCCCCAAGATCACGGACGCCGACATCTACATCGGCTTCGACGCCGGCATGCGCTTCACCGGGCGGCACTTCCCTTGGACCCCCGGGCACGAGCTGCTTTACAAGATCGACGACATGCACCCGCCCGCCGAGGCCGTGCAGTTCCGCAAGCTCGTGGAATGGACGGCCGAGCAGCTGGCGTCCGGCGCCAAGGTGCACTGCGGCTGCATCGGCGGGCACGGCCGTACCGGCACCTTCTTCGCGGCCCTGGTCAAGCACATGCTCGGCGTCGAGGCGGCGATCGACTACGTGCGGGAGCACTACTGCAAGAAGGCGGTGGAGACCCGGGAGCAGATCGACTACCTGGGCAAGCACTTCGGCGTGGCACCGGCCGCCGGCTCCAAGGAGCATGCGCCCAAGCTGCTCGGCGCCCCCGCCCCCAAGGCGCAAAAGCCGATCTGGGGCGCGTTCGACAAGGGCACCGGCTCGGGCGGCGGCCACAAGGCGAAAGGAGGCGCGAAGTCGAGCAACCAGTCTGTTAAGCCCGTGCAAGACGGCAACAGCATCTGGGGCAAAAGATGCAGCTAATTGCAAACTACACATTCGCCTTTCGAACGCATCAATGCGAGGATTGATCTTCGTTCAAAACATCCAAGGAGGGATGCACGGTGCCGATTGTGTTTAAGGGCCTGACCGGCCCGGAGCTTATCGACCTGCTCGAGGTCCCCGACGACATGAAGTGGTGGCTCGGCATCAGCGGGCTCAAGGTCACGGTGTATGCCACCGAGATCCGCTTCGCGGGGCAGGACATCACGGCGGCGATCCCGTGCAAGATGGAGCACCTGGTCCTGCTCAAGGCCGGCACGCTCGGCGAGCTGGCCAAGAAGGCGCTGCGCATGAGCGTGGTGGGCGCCATCAAGCAGCTGAAGAAGAAGCTGGACATCGCCGACGCCCCGAAGGCGCCGCCCTCGGCCCCGGACGCCAAGGAGGCGGTGATCCCCCCGTTCTCGTTCGCGAGCCCGGGTTCTCCCGCCGTGACGGCTCCGGGCGGCGTCATGGCGACGCTGGCCAAGAACAAGACGAAGCCGCCGTTCCCCGGCCCGGCCACGGCCTGGTCCGACTTCCCGGCGGCGCAGATCACGACGGCGCCCACCGTGCCGCTCGGCGAGGCGACCCAGATGTACCAGCCGGTGAAGGGCTCGTCGGGCAGCAGCCGCTACTTCCTGGTGGGCGGCAACGACGAGCTGCGCATCGCCTGCCGATACCAAGGCAACACGCTCAGCGTCCGCATCGAGGGCCCCGGCTACCACAAGAACAAGCCCCGCCTGGTGGCCTGCGGCTTCACCGGGGTCAACGCCGAGTATGCCTCCATGCACCTGCAGGTGGACGACGCCGTGACCGCGGCCAAGGCGCTCGGCGCCATCCTGCTCGGCCTGGGCGTCAAGCTCGACACCCCGCTGCCCGCGCTTTCCCCGCTGCACAACAAGGGCCAATGACATGCTGAGCCTGGACGAACTGCAAAGCTTGGAGCCCGGCGACCTGATCGAGGCCGGCACCGTGCTGGACGGCATGACCAAGGAGCCGCTGCGGCTCATGGTGGACCAGCGCAGCCCCCTGGGCCAGCAGCTCGCGCTCGAGCTGTCCGGCAGCTACTTCGGCGTCGCGGTGGGCCGCTGGCGCGTGACGGTGGGGGAGGACGGCAAGGCCCGGTGGCTGCTCGTGGACGGGCTGGAATGGCCCAGCATGGGCGGGGAAGCCGCGCCATGATGCTCAAGCAGCTCTACATGCTCGCCGACAACCTGCAGATGGAGTTGAAGCGGACGGGCAAGTCGATCCAGGGCGAGCGGTCGGTGTCGGTCCGCTTCGGCGACCTCGCGTTGTTCGGCACCCAGCGCGTGATCGCCTCCTACGTGCACGACGGCGGCGGCAGCCTGGTTGCGGAGCTGTTCGGCGACCTCGGCCTCCTGGTGTCCGTGGAGGGCGCGGCCGTGCACTGCGCGGTGCTCGACCTCGGCCTCGCCGGCCCGCTGCGGGGCGTAAGCGTGCTCGACAAGGCGAAGCCGAAGACGGTGGCGGACGCGGAGGCCGCGGTGGGCGCCGCCATCAAGGCGCGCTTCGTCCGCAAGGGGCTGGCCGCCTGGCGCTCCGTGGAGGCCTGAGCCTTGATCCGCTTCTGGGTGCCGCCGAACGCGAAGCAGCCGCAGATCGCGGGCACCATCGGACAGGCGCTGAAGTCGATGCGCCCCGACGTTCCGGCCCACGAGTTCGTCCCCGTCGGCGACGACCCGCTGCTTCCCGCGGTTGGCGAGATCCTGGTGGTGTGCGGCACCAAGGGCCTGGACGTGCTCAAGGCGGCCGGCCTGGTGCCCAAGGGCCGCACGCTCAACTCGCTGCGCGAGCGGGCGTTCCAGCCCCGGGCCGACGGCGGGCTCGTGATGATGACCTTCGACCCCGGCGTCGTGTCGAACGAGCCCGAAAAGCGCGCGGTGATCGACTGGGACGTGCGGCTCGCCCACCGGCTGCTCACCACGGGCTCGCTCGAGCCGGTGCTCGGCGACTACCGCTGGGTGGCGAGCTTCCGGCCGATGATCGAGCGCATCGAGGCGCGCTTCGCCGAGACCGGCCAGCCCGTCGATGTCAGCTGCGACACCGAGACCATGGGCCTCTACCCTTGGGAGCCCGGCAAGCGCTTGGTCACCATCGGCTTCGCCGACCGGCCCGGCATGGGCGAGGTGCTCTACCTCGGCCCGAAGGACGACCCCGTCCCGGTGGACCCCGACGAGCCGCTGCACGCGCAGATCGAGTGGCTGCTCACCAGCCCCAAGGTCAAGCTGCGGGGATCGAACTTCAAGTACGACCTGGTGTGGCTGTGGGTGCAGCTCGGCATCGAGTGCACGAACTTCAAGTTCGACAACGCGCTCGTGGGATCGCTGCTCGACGAGAACCGATCGAACGGCCTGGACAGCCACGCCAAGGCCATGAGCTCGATCGGCGGCTACGCCGACCGCTTCAACGCCACGCAGGACAAGGGCCGCATGGAGGAGGTGCCGCTCGAGCAGCTGCTGCCCTATGCCGCCGGCGACCTCGACGCCGCCTACCAGGTGGCGGACGTGCTGCGCGGCCAGCTGCTCGAGGACCCCCGGCTCGCGCGCTTCTACGTGCGGGTGCTGCATCCCGCCGCCCGCGCCTTTGAGCGCATCGAGCGCCGCGGCGTGGTGATCGACCGGCACAAGTACGAGACGCTCGGCGAGGACCTCCGCGCCACCATCGCCGCGCAGGAGAAGCAGGCGCTGGGCCTGCTGCCGGGGCGGCTGCGCGCCAAGTTCGCCGAGAAGATCGCGGACCAGGCGGCCGACGGCAAAAGCCCGCTCACCGCCGCGGTGATGAAGGAGTTCTTCTTCGGGCCGCTGGGCCTCGGGCTCAAGCCGCTGATGACCACGCCGAAGTCGGGCGAGCCGTCCACCGCCCGCGCCCACCTGCGCATGTTCTCGCACCACCCGGAAGCCAAGGCCATGTGCTCGATCCTCGAGGAGCTGGGCTCGGCCGCCAAGACCAAGAGCACATTCGTCGACGGCTTCCTCAAGCACGTCCGGGCGGACGGCCGGCTGCACCCGTCCTACATGCTGTTCCACGGCGGGTTCAACGACGACGAGGACGACGAAAGCGGCACGGTGTCCGGCCGGCTGTCGGCCCGCGACCCCGCCTTCCAAACGCTGCCCAAGAAGACCAAGTGGGCGAAGCGGCTGCGGGAATGCTACACGGCGCCGCCCGGCATGTCCGTGCTGCAATGCGACTTCGAGCAGGGCGAACTCAAGGTGGTTGCCTGCATCGCGCCCGAGAACACCATGCTCGCCGCCTACCACAACGGCCTCGACCTCCACGCCGTCACCGGCGCCAAGCTCGGCGGCTACGAGTTCGAGGAGTTCACGGCGCTGAAGCTCACGGACCCCGAGGGCTACAAGCTGATCCGCGACAAGGCGAAGCCCGCGAACTTCGGCCTGCTCTACGGCATGGGTGTCGAGGGCTTCCGGGCCTATTGCTGGGCGCAGTACGGCTTGCCCTTGTCTTCGGAAGAGGCGGGCTTCATGCGCAACGCTTTCTTCGAGCTGTATCCGGGCCTGCTGGGCTACCACGACGCCATGCGCCGCTTCGTGCGCGCCTACCTCCACGTCAGGACGCCCATGGGGCGCGTCCGCCACCTCGAGACCATCCAAAGCTGGGACCGCTCGGTGGTGTCCTTGGCCGAGCGCCAGGCGATCAACTCGCCGGTGCAGGGCTGCCTCACCGACATGATGATCTGGGCCTTGGCCGAGATCGAGGCCAACCTCGACACCGACAAGGTGCAGGTGGTCGGCATGATCCACGACGCGTTGGTGGCCTACGTGCCACAGGGCGAGGAGGCGTACTGGGCGCAGCAGGTGACCGACATCATGAAGTCGCTGCCGCTCGGCGACCTGGACTGGGCGCCTCCTTTAGTCTTTACCGCAGATGCCGAGGCCGGTCCGAACCTGGCGCAGCTGGACAAGGTCAAGATCGCCGCCTGATTGGCACCATGGTAGCAATGGAGCTTGCAATCAATTGCAAGGATGCTGCCCTTGTCCGACACGGTGAAGCGGCCCACGCAGGTGTTCCGCCTGGTGGGCGTCGAGAAGGACGCCTTTGACAGCACGCTGGGGATCGGCGGCGACCCGACGCAGCTGGCCCAGGCGACGCCGCCCAACGCGGCCCGCTCCGTGCAGAGCAACGTGTTCGAGCCGGAGGACGAGTACCAGAAGCTCTACACCGGCGGCGTGAACTCCAAGGGCCTGCTCGAGCCGCCCTACCAGCTGCGCCGCCTCGACCGGCTGACCCAGGAGAACAACGCGCTGTCGCCCTGCGTGGAGGCGATGGTCACCAACATCGACGGCACCGGCTACGACTTCTTCCCGGACCACGACGACGAGCCGGACGAGCACGAGGACAGCCAAAGCCAGGAGCTGCGCGAGTTCTTCAACGAGCCCTGGCCGGGCGTGAGCTTCACCACCATGCGCCAGGACGTAAGGCGCGACCTCGAGCGCACCGGCAACGGCTACCTGGAAGTCATCAGGAACGCGTCCGACCAGATCGTCTTCCTCCGCCACGCCGACGCCAAGATGATGCGGCTCGTGAAGCTCGACGAGCCCACGGTGGTGGTGAAGAAGGTGAAGCGACGCGGCGCCGAGGTGTCGATCAAGACCCAGATGCGCGAGCGCCGCTTCGCGCAATTGCTGAACGGCCGCACCATCGTGTTCTTCAAGGAGTTCGGGTCGAGCCGCGACCTCGACAAGCGCACGGGGCAGTGGGCCGACCCGGGCGTGCGCCTGCCCGCCGGGCTGCGCGCCACCGAGATCCTGCACTTCAAGGCGCTGCCCGACGCCCACACGCCCTACGGCGTGCCGCGCTGGGTCATGGCGGTGCCCAGCGTGCTCGGCTCCCGCAAGGCGGAGGAGTTCAACCTCGACTTCTTCGACCACGGCGGCGTGCCGCCCATCCTGATCCTGCTGCAGGGCGGCAGCCTCACCGCGGAAACGCGCAAGGCCATGGAGCAGGGCATGAACTCGGGCGCGAAGCGCGCCAACCGGGTGCAGGTGTTCGAGGCGGAGCCCACCGGCGGCGCCATCGACGCGCCCTCGGCCGCCAAGATCACCGTGGAGCGCTTCGGCCACGAGCGGCAGAACGACGCCTTGTTCGAGAACTACGACAGCAAGTGCGAGGTGCGGACCCGGCGCGCGTTCCGCTTGCCGCCGATCTTCGTGGGCTCGGCCGAGACCTATTCCTTCGCCACCGCCTATGCCAGCTACACGGTGGCGGAAGCGCAGGTGTTCAAGCCGGAGCGGCGCATCTTCGACAAGGTGATCTCCATGCGCCTGCTGCCGGCGATGGGGTATCCCGGCTACCGGATGCGCTCGCGCCCGCTCACCATCTCGGACATCGGCGCGCAGCTGAACGGCATCACGCTCGCCAACCAGACCAACTACCTCGACCAGTCCGAGGTGATCCGCGGCGTGAACGAAGTGACCGGCCTCAACCTCAAGGTGGCGCCGGGCCCGGTGCTGCCGTGGCTGGTGGCGGGCGTCAACCCGACCACGGGCCTGCCGGACAAGACCGCGCTGAACGCCGCCATGGCGTCCGGCCAGCAGGCCGAAACCGCGGCGCAGGCCCAAGCGGCCAAGGCGCAAAAACCCGGGGCCCGCGCAGCCAAGGGCCAGGCCCCTACCGCACCATCCCCCACCGGCAAAGGCGCCGCAAAAGGCGCCAAAACGCCGCAAAACGGGACTCCCGCACAGACACCCAGAGCCCCGGGAAGCACCAAGCCCAAGGTGACCGTGAAGAAGGAGCAGGACGAGGTTGCCGCCGACGCGCTGGCCGGATCGTTCCAGGACGAGGCGGGGGACGAGGCGGGGGACGGGGCCGGCGGCCACGGGGAGCAGGACAACGCGGGGGACACGGAAACGGATGCGGCCGCCGGCTGACGCCGGACCGACCGCTATACCGGGGCGCTGCACTTAACTGCAAACGGCGTTGCGCGGCCCGGTTGAGCTTGGGCATGGTCCGGCAGTCATTACGGGAACCGTATGTTGCGCCTGGCTGCCAGCCCTTCTCACGACAAGAACGCGCCTGCCCCCTCCGGGGGCCTGCTCGCCTTCAAAAAGGCCGACGCGGCGATGCAGGTGGTGTGGGGCGAGGTGTTCGCCCCGGGCCTGCCGGACAGCCAGGGCGACATCATGACCCCCGACGACATCCGGGAGATGATGTTCCGCTTCATGAAGGCCGACCGGCTGAAGAAGATCGACGTGCGCCACAGCACCGCGGAAAGCGGCGCGGCGGTGGTCGAGTGCTTCCAGGCGCGGGACGGCGACCCCGACTTCATCGCGGGCTCCTGGGTGCTCGGGGTGTGGTGCCCGGACGCCGTGTGGTCCGAGGTGCAGAAGGGCGAGCTGAACGGCTTCTCGCTCGACGGCGTCGGGGTCCGCGTCGACACCACGGTCGAGATCGACATGCCGGACGAGCTCACGGGCCAGACCGCGGACTTCGACGGCCACCGGCACGCCTTCGTGGTCAAGTACGACCAGGCCGGGCGCTACCTCGGCGGCACCACGGGCCCCGGCGGGCGGGACGGCCACACGCATCGCATCGTCAAGGGCGCGGCCACCGAGACGACCGACGGCCACAGCCACCGCTTCTCCTTCGTGGAGGGCGTGCTGCAAGCGCAATCGGCACACTTCGGAGACGCCGCATGCCGCGCCTAAGCATCGAGGCGACCGAGCTCAAGCACACGGACGTGAACTTCGTGAGCCTGGTCAAGCACGGCGCCAACCGCATCCCGTTTCGGATCGTCAAAGAGGACAAGGAAGCCATGCTGGACCTCGGAAAGATCAGCCGCAGCCTGTTCCGCAAGGCCGAGGGCCCGCCCGCCGTCGTCGCCGTCCTGGTGAGCAAGGACGCGGACCACGCGAAGGTGGAGGCGGCGCTCTCCGAGGCCGGCCTCGTCGTCGCGCAGAAGTCGGAAACCGACGACGCCGTGGTCTACGCCCAGCCCGACGCGCAGCCCGGCGGGCGCGACGGCACCTTGCGCCTCAACGACGACGTGGCGCTCGTCGTGGGGGGCCTCGCCGACCTGCCGAGCCGGGTGCAGAAGGAGTTCTGCTCCTACGCCGTAGACAGCGACAAATTCATGGAGAACCTGAACGCGAACGGCTTCTTCCCCTCGATGATGCTCGCCACCGATGCCCTGGTGGGCACGGTGATGAACATTATGAAGGACGCGGAGGACCCCGGCGCGGCCGCTTCCGCGATCGGCGCTGCGATCGATGACTTCAAGAGCTACGTCCTTCCGACGGTGTCCGGCATCCCGGTGCGCGCGTTCAAGGCGGATGTCGCGGTCCGCAAGGCGACCGAGGTCGTGATCGTCGGCATCAAGCCGGACGCGGGCCTGGCGCTCACCAAGCCCGGCAACCAGACAACGCAGTCCGGCTCGGGCCTGGGCGCCGGCGCCAACGCCAACGGCACCGCCTTCGACCCGGAAGCGGACAAGGTGCGCGCCACCAAGGCGGAAGCGCCGATCGGCGTGCAGCGCCAGGCCGAGCCCAGCCCGGTGAACGCGAACCAGGGCCGCGCCGACAGCAGCATGCCCAACGGCGGCGAGGCGCCGATCGGCGTGCAGCGCACCGCCGAGCCGCAGGCCGTGGAAGGCAGCCAAGGGCGCACCACCACGGATGCGACGCCCCGCGGCGAAGCGCCGATCGGCACCGGCGTCGTCCCCGAGCGCAGCCCGGTGCTCGACGCTCAGCGCACCGAGACGGTCACGGTGGCCGGCATGATGAAGGAGTTCACCGAAGCCATGAACGCTTCGGTCGCCTCGTTCCGCGCCGAGGTGCTGTCCGGCCTCACCGCCGTGCAGAAGGACGTGACCGGCATGGCGACGCGCTTGGAAGGCGTGGAAGCCCGCACCCAAAAGGCCGAGGAGGCGATTTCCGGCACGGCGCTGGGCGACGCCGCCGGCGACCCGCCGGGCCGCCCGTCCCGCACGACCAAGTCCGAAGGCCCGCCGCCGCTGCTCGACACCGCCTACCACCGCGCCGCCTGAACCCCGCCCAGCCGCAAGCCCGAAGGGTTTCGGCGCCCCGCCCAGTCGCCGGATGACCGGCTGAAACGAAAGGACCAGCCCATGTCGAGCACGCAGAGCCTGCTTCAAAAGGCCGACCTTGCCATCGCCGATCTCGCGCTCAACGGCGGCACGCTGACGGCCGAGCAGGGGGCGAGCTTCATCCGGCGCCTGATCAAGGAGCCCACCCTGATCAAGCTGTGCCGCGTGATCGAGATGACGAGCCCGCAGCGCAAGATCAACAAGATCGGCTTCGGCACCCGCATCCTGCGCCGCGCCGCGTCCGGCGTGGCCCTCACGCCTGCGCAGCGCTCCAAGCCCACCACCGACCAGATCCAGCTCAACACCAAGGAGCAGATCGCGGAGGTTCGGCTGCCCTACGACGTGCTGGAAGACAACATCGAGCGGGCCTCGGTCGCCGACAACTCGCCCGCCAACACCGGCCCGGGCGGCCTGCGCCAGACCATCCTCGACCTGATCGCCGAGCGGGCCGCGCTCGACATGGAGGAGCTGGGCCTGCTGGGCGACACCAACTACGTGAACGCGGGCGACGCGGACGACGCGGCGTTCCTGAGCCAGAACGACGGCTGGCTGAAGATCGCGGGCACCCAGGGCCACGTCGCCGACGCCGGGCAGACCACGATCACCAAGGCGATCTTCAAGGCCGGCCTCAAGGCGATGCCGAGCCAGTACCTGCGCAACCGCACGGCGCTCAAGCACTTCGTCAGCGTGAACAACCTGACGGAATACCGCGACACGCTGAGCGACCGCACGGGCTCTCTGGGCGACGCCAACGTCACGGGGCTGAGCCCGGCCTACGCCTACGGCTCGCCGGTGGAGCAGGTGGCGCTGATGCCGGAGTCGAAGGGGATGTTCACCGACCCGCTGAACCTGATCTTCGGCATCCAGCGCCAGGTCAGCATGGAGTTCGACAAGGACATCACGAGCCGCGTCTACATCATCGTGCTAACCGCGCGCATCGACTTCAAGGTCGAGACCGCAGATGCCATGGTCTATTACCAAAATATTGCCAGTTAACAACGACCTAGCCCGCCTTCCTGCTATGATCCGTGTATGGAAAACACCGACACGGATCTGGCATGGGCGGCGGGGCTGATCGACGGCGAGGGCTACGTCGGGGTTAAGAAGGTCTTAAACCACCGCCAGAACTACATTTCTCAATGCTGGGTCTCGGTCGCAATGACCCACTTCGCCGCCGTTGAACGCTTGCACGAGATGTTCGGGGTCGGGTCCGTATTCGAGACGCTGCGGCCGAAGAACCCGCTGCACAAGCCTCAGAAGCGATGGACTGCCGTGAGCCGCCACGCCTACTACGTGGCCAAGCAGATCGCGCCTTATGCGGTCGTAAAACGGATCGAGCTGTTCAGCATCATCGCGCACTACGAACACGGCGAGAAACCGAAGATCAACAGGCCTGGTGTTGTCGGGGAAGGTAACGGCTTCGCTAAGCTGAGTAACGAGCAAGTGGTTCAAATCAGGAACCTCCGAGGCGCAATGTCGCAGCAAAAGATTGCCGACCTGTTCGGCGTGTCCCAGACACTCATAAGCGCCATCCTGCGCGGCGCGCGTTGGACGCATATTCCAGACTGACAGGAGGCCTTTGTGCCCACGGCGACCCTGCTCTACCCCGAAAGCTACTCTGTGCTCGGCCGCGACAAGTTCCTGAAGAACGTCCCGCGCCCGGTGACGCCTGAGATGGCGGCCTACCTCGCCACCGACCCGCGCTTCATCGTGGACGGCTTGCACGGCGACCCCGTGGGCACCGAGCCCGCCGCCCCGCCCGTGGTGGTCGTGGAAGCGCAGCAGGTGGTGATCGCCGAAACCGCCGAGCCCGGCAACGGCACCACGCTCGAGGAAGCGCTCGACCTGGTCCCGGAGGGCGACGAGAACTACGACGAGGACGGCAAGCCGAGCCTCCCCGCGCTGTCGCTGCTGATGGGCCGCGTGGTCACGGAAGACGAGCGGGACCGGGCGCTCGCGGGCGCGTCCAACCCCGCCGCCAGCCTTCAAGCCGCCGACGCGGCGGAAGCCGCCCCGGTCCGCACCCGCATCGTGCGCAAGCGCAAAGCGCCCGACCCCACGATCGAGGACGCCCAAGAAATCTGATGGGAAAGATCTGACCGCCGGACCCGGAGCAGCGCCGTGCTGATGCTCGCCACCCCCGACGATGTCATGACCGACCTTGGCTACGACACGTCGATGACCAACATCGCCGGTGCCGCCCGCTCCGCGCTGCGCATCGCCTCCGCCACGCTGGCCGCCGCGCTGCAAACCGATTTCACCCACGGCGAGGTGGTCGACATCTTCTACGTCGAAGGCCCGTCCGACGGCCGGCACGGCGGCGTCAGCACCGAGTTCCGGCTGAGCCAGGGCTTCGTGGCGACCGCCCCGGCCCTCGTCGCCGCCTTTGCCGGGAGCTCGTCGGAGCTCGCCGACTCCTACGCCCGCGCCGACGTGTCGACGGCCATGCTGGTCGGGCTCGAGAAGGGGGTGGCCGTGGACGCCCTGAACCTTTACCGGCGCTCCTGGGTGCGCTTCGCCTACACCAAGGGCTTCCCGCCGAGCGACGACGACCCCGCGCTGTACGACCCGGCGGCCGTGCCGGACTGGCTGGAAGAAGCGGCCACCATCCACGCCAAGATTTCCCTGCAGTCGAACCCCTCGCTCGAGGACCCCGCGATCAAGCTGGACAGCAAGCTTCTGCAAACGCAGCTCGCCAACCTGCTGCGCCCGCACATGCGCTACGCGCCGGCGGCGGTGCGACCGACCATGACCCTGGCCTCGGGCACCGCCCAGCTGCCCACGGCGACCGCCCCCGCGGCGGCGCCCTTCCGGGCCGGCCTGCGCTTCCGGGACGACTGACCCCCATGGCCGAAACCCTCGAGTTCTCCTTTGCCCGACGCGGCAACAAGTTCGATGACCCCGGGCGTGGCCTCGCCGAGTGGGCGCGCGCCCTGGACGCCGGCATGGCGGTCGCGGGCCGCGGCATGCCGGCCGACATGCGCCAGCACCTCGCCGGCGTCGCCGACGCATTGGCCGCGCGCCACGGCGGCAAGTGGCCGGGCAGCACGGGCAGCGCCTCCTTGTCGTCGCGCTCCGGCGACCTGCTGCGCTCCTTGCGAGCCGGCGTTGCGGTGGCTGGCACGGGCTTCGCCGACACCCGCGGCTCCTTGGCCGGCGCCGCCTACCTCCGGGTGCACGAGTACGGCGGCACGGTCACGCCGCGCGGGGCCCGCTTCCTCGCGATCCCGCTGCCGGCCGCGCTCAACCCCAACGGCACGCCGATCAAGGACGACCCGCGCGCCTGGACCAACACCTTTGTGCAGAAAAGCCGGGCCGGCAACCTGCTGATCTTCCGCCGGCAAGGGGCCGGCATCGTGCCGCTCTACGCGCTGAAAAGCTCGGTGACGCTCCGCCCGCGCCTGGGCGCCCGGGACCTCGCCCGCGAGCGCATGCCCTACCTCACGAGCAAGGTGCTGGACACGGTGCTTGCGGGGCTCGCGGCATGAGCGGCATGCAGTTAACTGCAAGGGGCGCCTGATGGCGGACACCGTGCGCCTGGCCTGCCTCAAGGCCCTGCAAGCCCAGCTGCAGGCGGTGCAGGAAGGCGAGGACGACTACCTGCTGCGCTTCACCCAGGTGGTGCTGGGGCCGATCGACGCCGGCGAAGGCGGGCGGCGCCGGGCCATGGTGGGCATCGTGCCGGGCCGCGAGGTGACCGACGTGCAGTTCCCGCTGACCTACTGCGTGCTGCCGCTTGCGGTCGAGTTCCGCGCGACCTGGGGGATCGGCGACCCGCCGAGCCAAGAGCTGGCCGAGGCGATCCTCGGCGACATCCGGCGCAAGGTCTTGGAAGACGCAGGCCTCGGGGGGCACGCGATCGACCTGAAGGACGCGGGCTCCGAGATAACGCTCAACAGCTTTGCCGACAAGGCGATCTACGGCGTGGCGCACTTCGAGCTGCTCTACCGCCACGCCACCCAAGACCCTCGCCAGCCGATCTGACCCCGCAAAGGAGCGCCCGATGAACCTGAGCCAAGCGACCGGAATTGCCATGCTGGCGGGGGGCCTGCCGCACTTCAACGGCGGCACCCTCACCTTCTACTCGGGCACCATGCCCACCACCCCGGAAACTGCGCTCGCCGGCAACACGGCGCTGGTGGCCTTTAGCTTCGCCGCCACCGCGTTCCCGGCGCCGACCTACAGCAACCCGGTCGCCCAGTCGCTCGCCATCCTGGCCGCCGCCACCGTGAACCCGACCGCGTCGGGCACCGCGACGTTCGCGCGGGCGGTGCGCTCGGACGGCAGCACGGTGATCGCCGACTACACGGTGGGCGTGGCTGGGTCTGGCGCCGACATCATCATCGGCAACACCGGCATCCAGACCGGCGTGCCGGTGACCGTCAACTCGTTCGCCATGAAGCTGCCTGCGGTCTAGCCGCCATGGCGCTGCAGTTCCTGGACCGGGTACGGGTGTCGACGGCCACCACCGGGACCGGCGCGGTCGCGATCGGCCCCGCCCTCGCGGGGTTCCAGGCCTTCGACGGCATGGCGGTCGGCAACACCGGGCACTACGTGCTCGAGGAGGGAGCGAACTGGGAGGTCGGCCTCGGCACGCTGACCAGCGCCGCCACATGGGCCCGCACCACGGTGATCGCCAGCAGCGCCGGCGCGGGCAACCCGATAACCCTGGCCGGCAACGCCCAGCTTTACCTGTCCTGGACCGCCACGATCGCGAACCAGGTGAGCGGTCCCACCGACAGCTTCTATCTGAACAACGTGCTGCAATCCGGCCCGGCGAACGGGCTGCCGCGCCTCGACATCTATACGACGCCAGGCAGCTTCGCATGGACCAAGATCGCCGGTTCGGGTTTGGTCGATGTCGTGCTGATCGGCGCGGGCGGCGGCGGCGGCGCGGGCGGCGTCATTGCGCTGAACACCAACTCGTCGGGCGGCGCGGGCGGCGGCGCCGGCGCGCGCTTTGCCGCAACATATCCGGCGGCGCTGGTCGCCGCGACGGTTTCGGGCACCATCGGCACCCCCGGCG
>CALMVT010000274.1 GCA_937873175.1 uncultured Acetobacteraceae bacterium
ATGGAGCGCCGCTCGCCTTCGGCGGCATCTGGGAAAGCTGGGCCGATCCGGCGAACGGCGACATCACGCGGAGCTTCGCCATTGTCACTACGGACGCGAACGGGACGATGGCGCCGATCCACGACCGTATGCCCCTCGTGCTAGAAGCTCATGACTGGCCGGCATGGCTCGGGGAAGAGGAGGGCGATCCGAAGAAGCTGCTCCGGCCTGCGGCCGATACCGTTCTCAGGACGTGGCCGGTGAGCACGGACGTGAACAGCGTACGGCACAACGGGGTCGAGTTGCTGCGCCCCATGCGGGAGGAGAGCGTTGTTGGCGGTCCCAACCCTGCCTGACGAGTGACCCTCAGGCAGGAGGGTCGAGGCTGGCCAGGGCTTGGAGCATCACTTCCGGGGCTTGCTCGTGGGGAGTTGCCGCATGGCCAGAGTTGGCCGGGAGCGGAAGGATTCCTGTGGAGCGCTCGCCCCGGAGAAGCAGACGTTCGCTCTATCTGCCATTCTCCACCAAGTACAACGTGAGGCTGCAGCCTCATCGCAGGGCCAGGCTTTGCCGCAGCCGCGTGATGGCGCCGGGCAGGCCGCGCACCTTCAGCACCCGGCCAGTCTCGTCGTACTCCTCCGACAAGACCCGCGCATTCTCATAGACGTCGCCGATCAACCCTTGTTTGGCATAGGGCAGCACCAGCACCTCCTCCACCATCGCCGCTTCGAAGAACGCGATGATGGTGTCCCGCAGCGCACTCACGTCATCCGGCGCGTGGGCAGAAAGCAGGATCGCGTCCGGGTGCTTCTCCACCAAGACGGCGCGCCCGGTGGCGTCCACGCGGTCCAGCTTGTTCAACACCAGGCGGGACGGCACCGCATCCGCCCCGATCTCGCGCAGCACGCTGCGGCTCACTTCCAGCTGCGCTTGATAGGTTGGGTCCGACGCGTCGACCACGAACAACAGCAGCGAGGCTTCCAGCGCTTCCGCCAAAGTGGAGCGGAACGAGGCGACGAGGTCATGTGGCAGTTGCTTGATGAAGCCGACCGTGTCGGACACCAGCACACGCGGCCGGGTTTCCGGTTGCAGAACACGGACGGTGGTGTCCAGGGTGGCGAACAGCTTGTCCTCCACCAGCACCTGGCTTCCGGTGAGGGCGCGCATAAGCGACGACTTACCCGCGTTGGTGTAGCCGACCAGCGCCACCCGCAGCTGGTCCCGCCGGGCGGAGCGGCGCTGGTCGCTGTCGCGCTGCACCGCTTCCAGCTGACCCCTCAGCTCCGCGAGCCGGTCGCGGATCTTGCGGCGGTCGAGGTCGAGCGTGCTTTCGCCTGCGCCCGGCCCCTGTTGCCGGCCGCCACCGGCTGAGGCCCCCCGCAGCCGCGGCGCCACATATTTCAGGCGCGCCACCTCCACCTGGAGCTTCGCCTCGCGGGTGTTGGCGTGGCGGTGGAAGATCTCGACGATCACGCCCGTGCGGTCCAGCACCTGGGCGCCGGTGGCCCGTTCCAGGTTGCGGATCTGGCTGGGTGAGAGCTCATGGTCGACAATGACGAACTCGGGCCTGCGGGCCACGTCCGGATCGGGCTCGACCGGATCGACGGCCTCGGTCGCACCTTCGAACCGCTGCCGAGCCTTGGACTTCGGGGGTGGCGCCATCGAACCGACCACGCCGCTGCCGCCGGTCAGCGCTGCCAGTTCCGCCAGCTTGCCGCTACCCAGCACCAACCCGGCACCGGTGCCCTCGCGCTTCTGCGACACCGTGCCCGCCACCTCGTAGCCCAGCGTCTTCACCAACCGCCCCAACTCCTTGAGGCTAGCTTCGTGTGCGACGTCATCGACCTCTGGTGTCTGGATGCTGACGAGAACGGCAAGCGGGATCGCGGGTTTGGTCTCCATGGGTAGCGAGGTAGCACGAACAGGGCCGAAGCCTGGCATTCGCACCTATCAGGTCGACGGCACGCTGGTTCCATTTCGTTACGTGGGTGGTCGGGAGCGGATGGTCCGCTTCCGAGCGAGCAATGGGCCCAAGCGGATGTTCGTGCACGAGAGCCGATTGCCGATTCCTGTCCGGGATGGTCACCCCCTGCACCGCCAGGAAGATGGGCCACCGGACGCTGCGCGCGGCATGCGCGAGGTGGCAAGCTACGCCGCCATGGAGGGAGCGGACCGGTGACCGATGACGCGGTGGAGTTCAGCGCGGCGCAGCAGGACGCCGGCGATGGCACGCCCGGGGCGACGGCGGCGTTCCCGTATGACCGCATGACCGTGGAGCGTTTCCGGGAGGCGTTCCCGCGCGCACGGTGGCGCGACGACCTCCGTGCCTGGTTCGTGCCGGGCACGAGGGCGGAACGGCGTTTGAGGGCCTGGTCGGGCCGTGAATGGTCGGGCGTGCTGGCCCATGCCGACCAGCGCGGCCGCGATGCCTTCACGTTTGAGCCGATCACGAGTCCCTACCTGGAGGTCGCCGACGCCCTCGTGGTTCGGACGCCGTATTCCCGGACCGTCATCGCCGAGTTGCGGGCGGTGCCCTGGGCTCGGTGGGACCCGGCCTCGAAGGCGTGGCGCGTGCCGTTCCGATCGTTCGAGGAACTGCGCCGGCACTGGCCCGCCATCGAGGCCGCCGCCCGCCGGGCCGAGCCCGAGGAGCGGCGGAAGCGCGAGGAAAGTCGCAAGGCCTCCCCTGAGCACGCGGACAGGCGGGCCGAGGCCGCCGAACGCCGCCGGCATCGCTACCCCGTGCCGGAGGATGCGCTGCCGCCATTCGGCCGCGCGCTGATGACCCACGCGGGGCCCGTGGTGTTCGAGGCGGTCACCGGCGAGCTTGTCGAGCCCATGATTGCCACTCGCTTCTACCCCGGTGTCGCTGCTGGATCCGCCACGCTGATCTGGGCGGGATGGCGCAAGCCGAGCCATTCCGAGCTGGTCCAGGCCTGGCCCGCACGGACGGCGCCTGGCCTGGCCGAGTTGGCGCGCGGCTGGTGGCAGCCGACGATCGAGGTGCTGCGCCAGGAACGCCGCAAGGCGGCATCGCTGGAGCGTGCGCGGGCGACGCGTCGGGCCAAAGCGCCGTGAGTGACCATTCTCCGGGCAGCGACGGCTGGCTTGCGGCGGTCGCACCTTCGTGGCCGGATGCTGAACGGCTGCTTCCGGCACCCTCTTTTTTGGAAACTTTCGCCCAAGCCATGCAGGGCACAACGCCCGATCAGATGGGCAGCCTCTCGCTGACATACGGGTCCGTGGGCGGGCGATCCGGCACCGACAGCCGCGGCGCGGGTCTCGCGGCAGCCCTTGCCAGCCATTCGGGCCCTCCCGGTCGTTCGCGGATCGACCGGTCCGTGCGGGTCTGCACCAAGCCGTAGATCGGGTTGTCGCGATAGCCCGGCGCCGCATCGCCCCAAGCCCAGGCCAAGTTGCCGTAGGTTGAGGGGTCACGCCCGTCGAGGCTCAGCCGGTCATTGAGGTAGCAGGCGGTTGCCCAGCCGGTGCGCGGGTCGGGCGTCATCGCGATGATGCGCTTGGCCCAGTACATGCGCAGGTTGTTGTGCATCCAGCCGTCGATCAGATACTGCTTCTGGCAGGCGTTCCACGTTTCGTCGCCTGTTTCGCCGTGGACCAACGCGTCGAGCGTTTCCAACCCGGGCCGGGGATCGTCGGCGTGGCGCTCCAGCTGTCCTCGCGCCCAGCCTGGCACGCGCGCGTAGCTCTCCGGCACGCGCATGGCACGCGCCTTGTAGTGAAACCATTCGCGCCAGGTGAGCAGCTCGTCGGCGAACTTCTGCCGCTGCTCCTCGGCCACGTCGCCCGCCTTGATCGCCGCCATGACCTCGCGCGGGCCGACCACGCCGAAGTGGAGGTAAGGCGACAGCGTGCTCGCGCCCTCCGGTCTCGAAGCATTGTTGCGCGCGTCGGCATAGGCCGACAGCACCTCCGTCGTCAGACGGCGGAGCCGGATCAGGACCTCATCGCGCGAGCCCGGCAGCATGGCGCTGGACGGCAGCGCATGGTCGATGTCGAGCGAGGCGATCAGCGCGTCGAGCGCCGCGTCCGACAGTTCGGCCAGCCGATCGGGCTCAAAGGGGAGCGGGCCGTCATACGCGCCGGTCGCGGGCTCCTCGTCGCTCCAGAACCACCAGTCCTCGCGTGCCTTCTCGTGCCGGCGACGAAAGGCCGAGGTGGTGCCGACCCCCTGGTCGAGCGCCGCGGGCGGGACCAGGCAGGCGGCGTTGACGGCGAACACGGCAGTAGAGCTCTTGGCCGCCACGCGTTCCGCCTGCCATTGCGCGACAAAGGCGGGCTGATCTTCCAGCATCACCGCGGGAGTGTCAAAAACCTGGGGCGCTACGCCGCGAGCTGGATTGCCGGGTGGCCA
>CALMVT010000275.1 GCA_937873175.1 uncultured Acetobacteraceae bacterium
CAACGGGCTCGAGCAGGACCACCGCGGCCTGAAAGGGCGATGTCGGCCCATGCTCAGCTTCAAGTGCCCCCGATCAGCGGCCCGGTTCTGTCGAGCTTACGACGAGCTGCGCCACTTTCTTCGCCCTCGCACCCGCCGCAACCAGCACGTCCCCGCCTTCCAGCGCCGCCTGCGGTTCCTATGCCGCAGTGTGGCGGTGTGGGCATCCTGCAAGCCGCCTAGACGCTTGTTATCGCGCCCGCAGCCCACAGGCGATACTTGCTGGCACGAGACCTGACAGAACCCTTGTTGCAGCCTTGGTCGCATGACCTCAGCTCACCACCCCGGAACCCGACAGAAGCCTCACCTGTTTATCAGGACGCTCGGAGCACGCTTTATGACCGATGGGCGCGACGGACGCAGCACGATCCCTCTTTCCTCGACGACGACTTGCGCGTCGGGGTACACCGCCATGGCCAGGTCCAGCCCGTTGGTGAAGTCGGCGCGGAATTTCCTGAGTCGGGCATAGCCGCTGCCGAACTGCGCATATAGCGCTGGCCAGGATACCTCGACATCACGGGTCAGGGCGTGCAGCCGGTATGCCAGCCACACGTAGATGTCGATCATCGCACTGCGGGGCCCTATAGCGCGGAGCGCGCTTTCGCTTAGCGGAACGGGGTGCTCGCGCAGGGCACGGTAGAACTCCTCGTTGAGCAGCACCCGGTCCTGCCACAATCC
This sequence comes from uncultured Acetobacteraceae bacterium, assembly GCA_937873175.1. GTDB lineage: Bacteria > Pseudomonadota > Alphaproteobacteria > Acetobacterales > Acetobacteraceae > CAHJXG01. The sequence continues at coordinate 718 of CALMVT010000275.1, forward strand.
CGGCTGATCGCTCAGCACGTCGGTCATGGTGATGCTGCCGTCCACGAACCCGCCTCGGCGCATAATCTCCTTGGATCCGCGGTCGGCGAAGAACGTCAGCGAGCAGCCGGAAATCCGCCGCGCCTGCTCGTTCACCATGCGGTAGGTCTTGCCGCCGATGGACAGCCCTAGCTGGCCGAGCCAGACGCGCATCGACCGGCCGAGTTCGATCTCCCGGCTGCCCTTCTTGACCGCTTCGGACTGCAGGAACAGCAGGATGAACCGGGCGTAGCTGCCGTAGGGCAGGCCGAGCGATTGGCCTGCCCGGCTGACGCCGCTCTGCAGCACCATGGTGAGGTTGTGCCCCTCCCTGCGCCAAACGTCCTCGTCCTGCAGCTTGTGGGGCAAGCAGGTCAGCGCGAACCCGGAGTAGGTGAAGCCAACTTTGTCGGCCTCGTCGCTGAGAACCTGGTGGGCCGCTTCGACTACGGCACGGTCGTGCTTCGTGACGGCCTGCTTCCGAGCTTCTTCGACTCCTCCGTCCACGATCACGCGATGAACATTGCCCATGTTGTCCCCATAGCGACCGGCACCGAGGGCCGCAACGTGGACTCTTGGGGCGGGAGCTATTCGAAGAAGATATTAGATTTTAACTATTAGTATGTGCCCCAAGGGTCCACGGGATAACCGGGGGTAGCGCCCCAAGAGTCCAAAATGGCGCTCCCAGAGTCCACGGGATAACGTCGCGCGGGTGTGGACAGCCGCTTTGCCGGAGCACAACCGCCCCAAGAGTCCAAGGGATGAATGTGGACAACTTCGGTGTGGCATCGAAGACACACGGCAGTGACATTCAACCCTTTCGGAACTGCTGCTCCTTTGGCGGCAGCTGGCAGCGCTCCCAGCACCCCGGCCCGCGGCACGGTAGAATCCGAGGCAATGCAATCTCACCGCCCGTGGCGAGCCGTCCGAGCGGGTGGACGAGAACCGCGCCACGGCCCGCCGCAACGCCGAACGGTCCGCCGGACGCGCCGCCGAGAGGCCGTCTCGATGACCGGCGAAGCCGGGTGGACCGGTGCCGGCTTCCGTCTAGGGCCAGCGTCTCCTGACCGACCTGAGCCACCACTTCACGGGCTCCGGCTCGTGCTGCCCCGGCGCCTTGGCGGCCTTGCGCGTCCGTTTGACCGCGGCTCTGGCGGGCACTTTCGCCCTGGGTGCCGGCGAGGCATCCCGCAGGTCGAGGGCCGGCTGCCCGGTCGGCGCCGACGCCCGGGGCCGCTTGGCAGGCTCGCGGACGCGCGTTGCCTCGGCCAGGGCGGCTTCGGCCGCAGCACGCGCGGCGCGCTCGGCCGCAAGCTCCTCGTGCCAGCGCTGCTCGCGCTCCTGGTGCTCGGCCCGAAGGGTGTCCGCGGCGGCACGCGCCGCGTCCGCTGCCCCGGACGCCTCCCAACGCGCCAGCTCCGCGTGGCCCAGCTTGGTTTGCAGGTCGCGGACTGTCGCAAGCGCCTCCTGCAGCGACCGCTCGGCCCGTTCCCGGGCGGCGCGCTCGTCCCGCAATGCCGCCTCGATCGCGGCGCGATTGGTGGGTGGCCCGTCGGCCTCGTCGGGGCGGTGCCGGCTGATGACGGTGCCCGGCACGGCGCCGTCCGGCACGAAGCGGTGGCGCGGCTTGTCGGCCGAGGACCGGCCAGCAGGCCGGTGCGGCGGACCCGCTTGCGGCCGTTCAGTCTGCGCCGGGCTGCTTCGGCCGGCACGGTTGCCGGTCAGGCCGAGCGCCCGGCGCATGCGCTCCTCGACGGACGCAGTGTCGGGGGCATTTGAAGGAGGTGAGTTGGGCAAGGGCGGCATTGATCCTCCATACAAGTTCAAGACAGGAGCGGGTCAGGCCGAGGCTCTCCGTCGGCAGCACTCAAGCCCAAGTGAAAAGCAAAGCAATGTTATGACCCGCAAAGTGCTTGCGGTGCCGCTTCGGAATGGCGCACTGACGTTCGGCAGCGTCGTTTCGGCGTTGCTGGACGTTTCCTTCCTGGACTTGGCGGCGCCGTCAAAAGCGTCGCCATTTTTCTGGTAGGGATCGCGTCGTGAACAAGCTGGACGGCCACTCGGCGGACAGCGTTGCCACTGCGCAACACGCCTTGCCCGCCTGCCCTCCTCCCACGATATCTGTCCTGCGCCCTCGCTGCACAAGGCCCATACGCGATTGCCCTGACCATGGCCGCTTGGCCTTGTGCCGGGCTAAGCAGGCCTTTGTGGTTCAGTCGGCAAACCCGTTCCGGCACTGCCGCGGGCAGCATCCCGCGCGATATCGGCTGGGCGCGTTTCACCCGGACGCACTTGCAAATGCTAGATCAGAACCGCCGGATTTACTTAGGTCAGTCGATCCCGTTCAAGTTAGCCCGCTTCATCAGCTCTTCTATACCTTCCCAGTAAGAGAACCTGTTGTCTTCGCAAAAGCGGATAAACGGCTCTGCCACCCGCTCAGGAGCGCGGGTGTTGATGGCCACCGTTGGACCGATCTCGCGCTTGCGCCTGCGCACCAGATGTCCACGCGCATCTTCACGGCTCCTGAAGCCAAGGGCGTCGCCGACGGCATCAACCTTGGCGAGGCTTGCCGCCGCCGAGGGTCGCTCGTCAGGCACGATGCCCTTGAGCTTTTCCACGGTGGTCTTCTTCGCTGCCGAGAAACCAAATGTATCGTCGGTCACTGACTGGTCTCCACGTCTAGAACTGCGGGTGAGAGAATGTCCACCAGTTCGTCGGCCAGTTGCTGGGCATTGGCGATGGCCTCCGACAAGCCGTTGACCTTCAACGGATCAAGCTCGTGCAGGGCAAGACGCCTGACAAACACTGCCTTGTAAGCCTGTCGCTCGTTGAGCCGCGTCCTCATCAAGGGAAGGTTGGCATCGGTCAACGCATTGACGATCTCTCGTTCGATCCGCGTCGAGATGATCGGGCTGGTCCTGGTCAGCAAGACCCGGAACGGAATGGCGCGTCCGTCCAGGGCCTCCTCTTCCTCATGGATCAGTGCGACGGCCCGGCTTGCCTGCCGCGCGTCGACGCCACTGGCTTGCAAGGGGATCAACACGAGGTCTGCTTGCGTGATGGCCCGTGATACCAAGCGGCTTGCCGTTCCTTCGAGATCGACGAAGACAAACTGACGGCGCGAGCGCTGGTCACGGATCAGCCGAATGACGCTGCTTTCCGTGGCGTCGCCCACCACGTCGATCGCCAGCTTGGAGGCGCCCCCACGCCATTCGACGATCGGCCGGTTGGGATCGGCGTCGATGATCGTGACGCTTGCTCCGAGGTGAGCCAGCGTTTGCGCGAGGATGAGCGTCGAAGTGCTCTTTCCTGCCCCGCCTTTGGGATTGGCCACGACGACAACCGGCATCAAACCCCACTTTCTGTGTGCGCACGCGACATGTAGCCTGGGCAAGCTTCCAATTGCCATAGAATGCAGGCACAAGCTACAGCAAACTACTGCTACATTTTTGTAGCTTCATGTAGCAACGATCAGCATGAGCAGGCTTAGTCGTTTAAACCGCGGCTACATAACGCGCTAACCAGCTACACAACGCTACATAAAGCGACATGTTTTCCGCGATCGGGTTGGTGTGTGGCTTGGTTCCTCTCCCAATCCCGCCCCTTAGCGTACGCCGCTGCAGAGACTCCCACGCAACCCCTTACTGGTGCGAGGCTTGGGCCGCCCCTCGCCGTTCACGCCTGGCATCCGCCGCAGGTAGCATGGCCCGGGCTGGCCTTAGCCCGACAGGTAGCGCGAGCTGCTGTCGCTGGGTCGGGCATGGGCGTAGCGGCCGGTGGTGGCGAGGCTGGCGTGCCCCACGGTGGCCTGCACCAGGTGCACCGGGGCGCCACAGTCCAGCGCGTGGCTGACATGGGCGTGCCGCAGCCAATGCGCCGACACCGCCGGGGACAGCTTGGCGCGCTTCGCGGCAGCCTTGACGATGCGGTGCACCTGCGACGGATCAAGGGCGCCACCCTCGCGCGAGCGGAACAGCGCAGCGTCCGGATCGGCGCCCCGCAGGACGACCAAGTCCTGCCAAAGCGACGCCTTGAGCAGCACGGCCCGGGTCTTGCCGCCCTTGCCGAACACGGTCACCTGGCCGGCATCGTCGCGCTCCGACAGGTCGCGGACCCGCAGCCCGCAAGCCTCGCTGATGCGCAGCCCACCCAGGTAGAGCAGCCGGAGCAGCGCCTTGTTGCGCGGCTCCCGTTCGAGGGCGAGCATGTGCAGCACGGCATCGACGTCGAGGATGCGCTCGGCGAGGGTTTGCCTGACCTTGGGCGGGCGGATGGCGGCGCCGACGTTCACGGGAAGGTAGCCGGTCTTGTGCCCGAAGGAGAGCAGCGACTTCACCGCGCTGAGCCGTCGCGCCTGGGTCGCGGTTGCCAGGTCCGCGAGCGTGTCTTGGAACGCCTGCATGTCGCCCAGCGTCACGGTGTGCAGCGGGCGCTGGGCATGGGCGAAGAACGCGGCGAGGTCGGCGGCGTAGGCGCGCTGGGTGGCCCTGCTCCGCCCGTACAGCCAGAGCGCCACGAGGTGCTCGTCGCTTCGCGCTTGCTGGGACACCAGCGCCGGCAGCGGGGGCGAGGGCAGGGGGCCTGACCCGTTTGGCGTCGGCAGGGCGATGACGGGCGTGTCCATGCGCTGGAGCCTACAAACCCCCAGGCAGCCCGTCCAGTGCAAGATAACGCGTCTTCTCTTGCACTGGAGGGAGGGGGTCAGGGAAGGGCCTGAAAGGGCGGCAGACGGTGCCGGAAAGCATTTACCAGCCTTAGTCGGAGATGCCTTGGGGAGTGTCAAAAACCTGGGGCGCTACGCCGCGAACTGGATTGCCGGGTGGCC
>CALMVT010000276.1 GCA_937873175.1 uncultured Acetobacteraceae bacterium
GGCATCAGCTGGCGCGCGCCCGTGTCCAGCCATGTTACCCTTTCCGGCACTGCTACGGTCCGAGGTGCCGCCCAGCTCGGCAGGTCGCCGGGCGCGGGTCTCACGCTGCTTCGGGGACGTCCGCTTCGGTTTCGGATCCCACTCGGGCATTGCCGACGCAGTGTCCTCGGGCGGCATCGCCCCCTGCCCCGCCATGATGGCCGCGAGTTCATCGATCCGCCCGCTCGGTTTCTGCACGTCCGCCCACGGTTGCCTGACCTCGTCGACACCACGGCCGAGGCGCTTCACCTGCGCAAGGACCACTTCCAGCACTTGCCTCGCACTTTGCTCATCCAGTACAGCCGGTGCAGGCGCTGCATGGATGACCGCCGGTCGAGATGTCGGCTGCTGACGCGACACGGTGGCTCTCTCCGGCGATGGGGCGCCCTTGGCAGCCTGGCCAGCCGGTTTGGCTTGCCCTATGCGGACACGAACACTGCTCGCCCTAGCTGGCCGGGCGCCAGATTGCGCTTGCGCCGGTGATCCAACGGCCGCAGCCTTCGGCGCCGCGTTCTCCGTGGTGTCCGGCGTGCCTGGCTTGGAGCGCCGGGCTGCAACGGTCTTGCCACCCGCTGTCTGTCGCGGTCCAACAATCTCCGTGGGAACACGAGGCTGAGCGCCTTTCGCTGGAGGGGACGAGGCTGCGGGCGCCACCTTCTTTGGGGACTTGGGGCGGCTCCGTCCTGCTGTCTGCTTCGGCGAGGACGAGGCGGCATCATCACCCACGTGCGGAGACTGCGAAAGCCTGCCGCCGGTCTTCTCCGTGTCGGCCGATCCGGCCATGTCGAGTCCGAACAGGGCAGGGATATCCTGGCCTGCGAGGACGCGCTCCTCTGGGAGCGTCGCGGCCGGCAGGGCGATGTCAAGGCTGGCCAACAGCTCACTCTCATCGACCGCGCGCATGCGGAACAGCAGCTCCGGGCTTCGATCGAGCCGTGCTCCCACCCCATACAGCACAGCCGCCACATGCTTGCACATCGAGGCATAGTCCAGGCAGCTGCAGGAGAACCTGATGTCGGACGGCTTGGGAAACAGACCTGTGCCCTGACGGCAGATACGCTCCATAACGCCTCGGGACAGCCGCCCTTGCAGCAGCTCCACCAGGGACTCGATCCGGCCTGCGCAGTCCGCACAGATCGAGCGCCACTGGGTAGGCAGCACGGGAGCGATCGTGACGGTGACCTTGTAGATCGACGACCCGCTGACCAGCGCCTTCACCTCGCGCGGCCCGATCTGCAGGTCGATGACCGAGCCGTTGCGGACATACGTGCGGCCACGCGGCAGACGGCTTTCGTAGTCGCGATAGCTTTCCAGGTTGTCGCACCACGCCTTGCCCCAGACGGTGGTGGCGATCGCACGCCCCTCAATCTGCACGGGTGCAACGGGGTGGCCCGTCTTGCGCAGCTTCGCCGTCTCGCGCTCGGCCTGGCGGCGGCGCTCGGCCACCGGGACGTAGGCAGGCCATCTGTCGTCGTAGCGCGCCATCGCGGGTCAGTCCTTCAAGGCGGCATGGATGTCGAGCGCGACCATCTGCAACAGGGCGTCGTTGCTCATCTCGGTGAGGTTGATCTCGCCGGGTCCGACCAGCAACTCCTCCGAAAGGCCCCGCTTCGACTCGATTAGGGCGTCGATCTTCTCCTCGACCGTGCCGCGGCAGACGAACTTCTGCACCAGCACGTTCCTCCTCTGGCCGATGCGGAAGGCGCGGTCGGTTGCCTGGTTCTCCACGGCCGGGTTCCACCAGCGGTCGAAGTGCACGACGTGGGAGGCCGCGGTCAGCGTCAGCCCGGCGCCCCCCGCCTTCAAGGACAGCACGAAAAAGGACACGGCCTCGTCGGCTTGGAACGCCTGCACCAGCGCCTTGCGCCGCTTCACCTCGGTCTGCCCATGCAAGACCAGGCCAGTACGCCCGAAGATGCCGCCGAGGAAGCTGGCCAGAGGCTCCGTCATCTCGCGGAACTGGGTGAAGACCAGCATCTTCTCCTGCCTGGCCGCCACCACCTCGGCGATCTCGCGCAGCCGGGTCCACTTGCCGCTGTCCTCCTCCGCCCAGGCCTGGTCGCCCAGCCACTGGGAGGGGTGGTTGCAGATCTGCTTGAGGCGGGTCAGCGTGGCGAGGACGACGCCCTTGCGCTGGATGCCGTCGGCGTCCTCGAGGCTCTCCGCCAGGTCCTCGACCGCCTGCGCATAGAGCGCCGCCTGCTTGCGGCTCAGGCTGCAATGGGCCTTGACCTCCGTCTTGTCCGGGAGGTCGGCGATGATGGACTTGTCCGTCTTCATGCGCCGCAGGATATACGGGCGCACGAGTTCACGAAGCGGACCGTAGGGGTTCAGCTCCCGCCCGCTGAGGCCCTTGGCGTAGCGCGAGAACTGCCGCGCGGTCCCCAGCAGCCCAGGGTTGATGACGTCGAAGATCGACCACAGGTCGCCGAGGTGGTTCTCGACCGGCGTCCCGGTCAGTGCGATCCTCGACTGCGCCTTCAGCGCCTTTGCCGCCTTGGTCTGCTTGGCCTGCGGGTTCTTGATCGCCTGCGCCTCGTCCAGGATGGCGAAGCGCCAGGTCGCCTGCGCGAGGCCGGGATTGCGGAGCAGCGAGCCGTAGCTGGTGATGACCAGGTCAAGCCCGTAGGCGTGATCCGGCGTGAACTGCCTGGCCTCCTCCGCGATCATGGCCGAGGGATGGACGATCCTGGCCTTCAAGCTGGGGGCGAACCTCTCGATCTCCGCCATCCAGTTGGCGAGCAGCGAGGCCGGTGCGACCAGCAGGCTGGGATGGGCCGGGGTACCGTCGCGCCTCGCCTGCTGCACGAGCAGCAGCGCAAGGACCTGGATGGTCTTGCCCAGCCCCATGTCGTCCGCCAGGCAGGCGCCCAGGCCAAGGCCGGACAGCAGGTTCAGCCATTGCACACCGGCCTTCTGGTAGGGCCGCAGCGTGCCGTTCAGGGCCGGCCCGGGATCGGCGCCGGTTCCCTCGGGGCTGCGCAACGCTTGCAGCGTCCTCGCCAGCCACGGCCCGGCCGTCACGCGCGACCAGTCGGCAGCCGCCGTGTCGTCGTCACCGTCCGCCGCGATTGCGGCGCCGGCGAGCATGCGCATCGCCTCCGTGAACGTCAGCCCGCCCTCCTCGGCCAGCCGCTCGGCATCGCGGAACCGCTGCAGCGTGCGCCCGAGCCGAGCGCGGTCCACCTCGACCCAATGGCCGCGCAGCAGCACCAAGCCTTCGGTCCCGGCGAGCAGCGTGCGCATCTCCTGTTCCGTGAGGCGCTCGCCGTCCAGCATCATCTCTGCGCGGAAGTCCAGCAGTCCGTCGAGGCCAAGCGCAGACGGTGCGCGTGCCCCGACCGTGGCCGTCACACGCGGCCGCAATGGACGGTTCGCGCGCCAAGTGGCCGGCATGCGCACGACGATGCCGGCAGCCTCCAACCCGGGCGTGCTCGCGAGCAGCTGCGAGGCGTCCTGCGGGCTCCAGCGCAGGGGTTGGAAGATGGTCCCGGTGTCCACCATAGCCTTGAGCCAAGGGCAGGCGTCGGCAGCTCTTTGCACTGGCATGAGGAGGGCCAGGAGTTTGTCCTTGTTCGCCGCCCCCGCATACTCGCGCAAGGCGCGGCCGAGCGGCACGTGCTGGGCTTTGACCTGTGCCGAGAGCTGCGTCGTGTAGGTGGCCATGAAGGCTAAGGGGAACTCAGGATCGGCGCGGTTCTCAGCCAGGTTGAAGTGCACGCGCCCAACCAGGTTCCAAGCCGGGTTCAGCCGTTTCAGAAAACTCTGCAGATCCGTCTTGGCTGCGGTCAGGGCAGCGGCCAGCGCCGTCCCTATCTCCATCCATAGTGCCCGCAGGACATCCGGCGTCAGGTATTCGGAGCCCGGCATCATCGGCGCCGTCAGCACCAGCGCGGCAAATTCCGCCGCGTCCGGCGCTGCAATCTCGGGCAGGGCGGACAAGACCGACGCATCATCGACGGTGCCCGGCCGGTGCAGGAGGGATGACGCCACGTAGCGCCCGGCGAACCCGCGCCACCAGCCGAAGCTGGGTGGCAGGAGCTGACCCACCTCCCCTGCCCCAAGCTGCACCAGACCCGCCCCTGTCCCACCGGCGAACGCCTCGGTCAGGCGCGCCGCCGCGGTCTCGTCCATGCCGGACCCTTCCTCGGTCTGCTCGAGCACGAGGTGGCCGCGTGGCGTCAGACGTAGGCCGAAGCAAGACATGAGGAGCGGCAATCCGAGTGGAGCTTGGC
>CALMVT010000277.1 GCA_937873175.1 uncultured Acetobacteraceae bacterium
CGCTCGTCGTGGTGCGCGTTGAACAAGGAGAGCTGCTGATGCCCGTGCACGACGTTGACGGTGTCGTCGGTATCCAGGGTGACGGCTTTGGGCGGACGAGCGTAGCTGGCGCAGTAAAGGTCGACCATGGCGTAGGTCAGGCGCACCACCTCGCGCAAGCTGGGCGCGTTCTCCCAGCGCGACACGGTTGGCTGTGAGCACAGGTCATGGCCGCTGTTGGGCAGGCGTCCGCAGGCGAGCTTGAGGCCGGGATCAATGCGCAGATGGTCGAGGTCGTCGGCGTCCTCGTAGCCGCAGGCGAAGGCGAGCATGCGGGCGCGCAGGATGTCGGCGACGCTGTGCGTCACGAACAGGGGATTACGGGGATCGGCGATCAGCCCCGCCAGCCTGTCAGCGATCCCCAAGCGACGCTCGGCGGCGGCCAGCAGCATGACGCCGCCATCGGAGGTGATCCGGCCGCCGTCGAAGTCGGCGATGACTTCCTTCCGGCCCACGGCTGGAAACAGGAACGGCTCGCTCGTCTCATCGAACATGACGGGTGTGGCGCGCTCCGGTCGTGGTGGCGTTTGGTCTCGACACCCAAGTCCGTAAACATGATCAGCAGCTTACGCGACACCCGCTGCCGAATCCCTGCCATGCCATGAATAGGACGGGCTAGACTGCCTGTACTCTGAAGCACGTTGGAAAGTTTTGGTGGCCCGACACGTAAGCGCACACCCATTATGGCCAGTGACGTTGCTCACACAGAAGGGCCGGACATAAGCGCGCGACTGACCGGTCACGGTCGGAGTTGGTTCCTGTTGCTGATTACCGTTGAGCATTCATTCCAATGTTGACCCGAGCTGCACGGGCTGTTGCCCGATCTTTTTGAGCTTTGCGTGCTTTCAGACCAATGCCGCGGCTCTCCTGGGCCGATGGTCGCGTCGCCTGCATCATCATTTTAGCGTCCCCGGTCGCCGGCCAAAGATTTCCCTTGCTGTTGGGAGCCGTCCACATAGGCTATCTACGACCCGCACGTCCTGGCCGCGGGTGCCTGGCTGTGCAGCAACACCGACCGTCCCGCCTGCCAGGTCCTGAGCATCAACGCTTTGGCCGGTCAGGTCGGCATCGACCCATTCCCTGGCTTGCCGCCAGGAGCCAAGGCGCAGTTGTTCCCGCTTCCATTGCCGCCCGACGAGGGTGCCAGCACCACGAAGCCTGCCGAGCGCCACCGCCGCCGCGAGCACAGCCTGATCGGTTGGTTATCCTGGGAAGCCGACGCGACCTGGACTGCGCCCTGTTCACCAACGCCGGCGCCGCAGTGCGGGCGGGCTGGACGGTGATCATTGGCCGAAGCGGGAGAAAGTCATACGAAAAGCTCCGGGCGCCGGTGGTCGAAGTAGGGCAGCCTCTGCCGGATCGCCGGGATGGCGCCCACGTCCAGGTCGGCAACCACGAGACCTGGCCCCTCCGATCCGGGGCGGAGGGCGAGCACGGTCCCATCCGCATGGATGATGGCGGACCAGCCGTAGTTGTCGACGACGTTCCCACCGACGTGCTCGTCGCCGACCTTGTTCGCACAGAGCACGGCAAGGCCGTTCTCGCGTGCGTGGGTGCGCATCTCGCCGATGAAGAAGTCCATGTCGTCGCCGCCGCTGCCCGCCACTGGGACCACGACGAGCTCGGCGCCCAAGGTGCGGAGTGCCCGCCAGGCTTCCGGGAAACGACGGTCGTAGCACACGAGCACGCCAAGCCGCAGGCCGCGCGTTTCCACCACATGGAGCCGGTCGCCCGGTGCGAAATGCGCGGGTTCGTCGAAGCCGGGCGGCGGGTCCCGCCCCACCGGTAGATGGAGCTTGCGGGCGATCGGTCCGGGACGCAGGGACGAACCGTCCGGGCCAAAGCCCAGGACCGCGTTGTGGTAGAGGCCTGTCTCGCGGTCATGCTCGTAGAACGGCAGCAGGACCGTGGTCCGGGTTTCCCTGGCGAGCGCGGCGAAGCCGCCGGCCAACGGGCCGTCATGCGGCTCGGCCCAAGATCGGTAAGGTTCCGGCCTGTCACCGCAGAAGTAGGGCAGGGTCGCCAGTTCCGGCAAGGCCACCACCTTCGCACCCTGCGCCGCCGCGAGGCGGACCGCCTCTGCGGCTCGGGCGCGGTTGCGCGCGAGATCACCCGTGCAGGCGGCGAGCTGCACGGCCGCCAGCCTCACAGTCAACGCACGCGCTCCTGTTCGGCAAAGGCACGGTCGACCTCGTCGCGCAGGAGGTCGGTGAGATGGTCCGACAAGGCGTGGAACGCCGGGCTGCGAGGGTCGCGCGGCCGCGGCAGGTCGATCGGCACGACGCTCTTGATGCGTCCCGGACGGGCGGTGAACACCACGACACGATCCGCGAGCGCGACGGCCTCGTCGATGTGGTGGGTCACGAACAGCATGGAAGCACCGCTGTCCCGCCACACCTCAACCAGGAACTGCTGCATCTTCGAACGTGTCTGAACGTCGAGCGCCGCGAACGGCTCGTCGAGCAGCAGCACCTCGGGGCGCAAGGCCAGCGCCCGCGCCATCGCGGCGCGCTGGCGCATGCCGCCCGAAAGCTGGTCAGGCCGCTTGTGGGCGACGTCGCCCAGGCCGACCTTGCGCAGCAACCCGGCCGCGACCTGCCGACGCTCAAGCGCCGCGACGCCCTGGAGCTTCAGCCCGAAGGTGACGTTCTCGCCGACTGTCATCCACGGGAACAGCGAGGACTCCTGGAAGATCAGCCCGCGGTCGGTGCCAGGGCCGGTCACCCTGGCTCCGCCGCTCTCGATCGTCCCGCTCGTGGCCTGCTCGAGGCCCGCGATTAGGTAGAGCAGCGTGCTTTTCCCGCACCCGCTCGGCCCCAGAAACACGACGAACTCGCGCCGCGCGATGCCCAGGTTGATGCCTTCGAGCGCGACGACGGGGGTGTCCGCGGTCTGCCAGGCTTTCCCGACGTCGCTGCAGATGACCAAGGGCGGGTTCACGGGGATAAAGCCCACCTCAGAGCCGGCCGACGGCGCTCGGTGGGACCCAGAACAGGACCCGTCGCTGGATCTGGCGCAGCGCAATGTCGAACAGGAAGCCCGTCACGCCGATCAGCGTCATGGTGAAGAAGGACAGGCTGGAGTTGAACGTGTTGCGCGCCAGCATGACAATCTGGCCGAGGCCGCTGCCAACGCCCGTCGCCTCGGCGACCAGGACCACCATCCAGGCCCCGAACAGGTTCATTCGTAGCACCATGAACAGGGACGGCAGGATGGCCGGGATGATGACGTGGAGGAACAGCTGTCGCCGGCTCGCGCCCATGATGGCGCCGACGTTGAGGTAGGTCCTGCTCACGGAGTCGATCTGGCTGATCGTGGACAGGGTCATGACGAAGAACAGCGAGATGAAGACCATGAAGATGGCAGGCGGGTTGCCAATGCCAAAAATGAAAATCGCCACGGGGAGCCAAGCGATGGGGGAGATCGGGGCGAGCAGCGTGATCGTCGGCAGGGTGAGGTTGCCGAGCAGCTTGAAGTAGCGGATCAACAGGCCGAGCGTGACGCTGCACACGAAGCCGAGCAGCAGCCCGGCGACCACGCGCAGGCTGCTCGCCACCACCGTCATCGCAAGCGATCGGAGGGCGCCGGCCGAGGACTCCTCGCCCACAACGTCGCTGGACACGAAGAACTGGGCTTGATCGGCGAAGTTGCGCAGGAAGACGTGCGGCGGCGGCAGGAGGAGGGGGTCGGCCCAGCCAAACGCCCAGGCAACCTCCCACATCCCGGCAAACAAGCCGAGCGAAAGCAGCCACCACCCTGCCACCGTCACGGCTTGGGCCATGCGCGTGGGCTGCACGGAGGCGGCCTGCCTCGGAGGACCCGATCCCGCGGCGAGGAGCAACGCCCTCATGCCGACTTGAGCGAAAGGCTGCCGTAAAGCGGCGCGTTCTCGGCGATTACCTCCTCAAGCATGCTCCAATCGAAGATCGCAGCAGACGGGAGCGCCTTGATGTAGCGGAGATCCTTCAGGTTCTGGGCGCGGGCGAGCACGAACTCCTGGTTCCTGCGCTGGTCGACCATGGCGGGCTGCTTCGTCGCGGCGTCCAGCGCCGCATCGAAGGTGGTCTTGAAGTATTTCGGCGTGGTCTGCCGCACCGCCGCGGCCCGGTCGGCTTCTTCCTGCTGCTGCGCCACCATCATCGCCTTGATCAGGGCCTTCACGGCAGGACGGTTCTCGGCGATCAGCTTGGAGCGGACGGCCAGCACGCAGTCGGTGTAGAGCGGTCCGTAGACGTCGGTGCCGTCCGACAGCTTCACGGCGCCCTTGCGCGAAACGAGGGCCTGCGTCGCATAGGGCTCGATGTGGCACATCGCGTCGATGTTGCCGCCGATGAAGGCCTGCGCGAGTTCCGGCGAGGTGTTGAAGTAGCGGACCTTTACGTCCGCAAAGCTCATCCCGGCCTTCTTGAGGTAGTCGAGCGGCAGCATCTCCAGCGTGTCGGCCTGGAACGTGCCAATCGTCTTTCCCTTCAGATCTGCTGCGCTGTTGATGCCCCCTTGGGCGACGATCACGCAGCCTTGCACGCCGGAGCCCGCCACGATCTTCACCGGGGCACCCGCGTCGTAGAGCGTCATGAAGTTGGTGTAGGGCACGACCGACACGTCGACCACGCCCGCGCCGAACAGCGCCGCGATGTCGGCGTTGGTGGGCGTGGTCACGAAGTCGAGCTGCACCCCGTCCCCCTTGGCGAGATCCCGTTCTTTCACCAGAAAAAACGGGCAGTTGCACAGGCCGGTGCCGTGCGTTGCCTTCAGCGTTACGGGCGTGGCCGCCGCCGCCGGGTTAGCGCACGTGAGGCGGCTGGTGGCCAGGGCACCGCTGATGCAGGCGGTCCGCGCCAAAAGCGTTCGCCGGCCGATGGCCGGGGCAGTCAGCAGCGCGCGGGCGGGGAGCGTCGGGTCACCGGACATGGAAGTTTCTTTCAAGGAATGGAGGAACACAGGCCATGCTCGGCGTCAGCCGCGGCGGCCAGACAACAAAGGTCGACAAGACCCGAGGGCGGCGGGGCGACTTGCCGCCGTTGCATGCCGCGCACAGTCGGCCAGCGTTCCGTGATCGTGTGCTCGATCCCGCGCAGATCGACCCGGGGCGGCTGCCCCCGCAGTCCTGCCCCAAGCTCGTCAAGGGTGAAAGCCGGGAACCGGTGCGCGACCAGGGATAAGGCTCCGAGCGGGTCGTGCCCGATCATGCGCTCGGCCCGCAGCATGGCGCGGATCACCGCGGTCACCATGTCCGGCGCGGCGCGGAGCATGCCGCGGCGCGTCACCAGCACCGTGTCCGGGTAGTCCGGGCCCCAAACGTCCGTGCCGTCGCTGAGCAGCGTCGCGCCCTGCCGCCTGAGCCTGCCGATCCAGGGCTCCACCGTCGTGATGGCCGAAACGCTGCCGCCCATCAAGGCGTCCGCCGCGGCATCCAGCGAGGGCATGAAGCGGACTTCGGCCCGCAAGGCCGGGTCTCGCGTGGCGAGGACGTCCGAAAGGAGCGCCTGCATCGGATCGTCCGCGAAGGTTCCGACCACCGCGCCGGCCAGGTCCGCAGGCGTCATCCCGGGGCCGCCCAGCACCGCCATGCCGCGCAGGCCGCTTCCTGCCACCGCGACGAGCGGATCGGCGGCGTCCGCATCGGCGAGCACTTGCGTGAACCCGGTCGTGCCGATCGACGCGGTTCCGTCGCGCAAACGTTCGACCGTGGACGCAAAGCCAGCCAGGGCCGGCGCCTCGACCGCGAGGCCGAGCGCGGCGAGCAGCCCCGCATCGATTGCGAGGAACAGCGGTAGGTTCGACAGAGCTCCGCCATGGGTCACGGTCAGCCGAGGCATGTTCAATCCGCCGGAAGTCGCGCCCTGGACGCCGTCGTCGTCGGGGCTTGGAAGTCAGTCAGCAAGGGCTGTGCCAGCGCGTTCGGCCCAGCCAGGCGGCGAGTGGCCTTGCTGGACAACGGTCGGTCCGCTCTGGCAGCAAGGCCGCAGCGGGCGACGTTGCCCATACGGCTGAAGATTGTGCACAAAAAAGCGCCGACATTGCTAACAACACGATCAAACCTTTCCCTGAACGGCGGAGGGCCGGGCGCGTCGAAGCCGGCCGCGGCACGGCCGTCGGCAGCCGTGGTGAAGCAGCATGTCTTTGCCAGCACGCGGGAAGCGATCGTCGGGCGCAAGCTGCCGCCCGGCACCAAGCTGACTGAAGACGTGATCGCCGCGGCCTTCAATTGTGGGCGGGGTCCCGTGCGATGGGCGCTGGCCAGGTTGCAGGATGAGGGATTGGTGACGCTCGTGCCCAATCGCGGGGCCTTCGTGGCCGAGCCGGCGCCAGACGAGGCCAAGCACCTGTTCGGGGCACGCCGGATCCTGGAAGGAGGCGTCGTACGCCACCTCTGCCGCCGCCTGCCGGATGAGGCATGGGACTGCCTCGTCGAGTGCATCGAGGCAGAAGACCACGCCCACCAAAACGGGAACGAGGCCGCGGCCCTTCGCTTGTCCGGCGACTTCCACCTCCTGATGGCCCGACTGACCAGCAATCCCGTGGTGGAAGCCATGCTGCGCGAACTGGTGTCGCGCACCATCCTGGCCATCGCCGTGCATCAGCGTGCCGGAACCTCCGGGTGCCGGACGCACGAGCATCGACGTCTTCTCGCGCTCATGCGGGCGGGCGATGCGGACGAGGCGGTGCGGGAGATGGACAACCACCTCGGCGCGCTTGAAGCGGGCCTCGACCTATCGACGAAGCGCAAGGCGGCGCCGGACTTGCGCGCCGTTCTCCAGGCTGCGGCGGCCACCACGCGCTCCGGCCCGGCCGGGGGCTGACGCGCCGCTGCGGCCGGCATGGGGCTTGCACTATCCTTGTCAGCGGTCTGCCCGGTGGTCCGCTGGTCAGGCCACACCCGTTCAGGAGAAGCGCGATGTCCGAGAGCCTGTTGGTCGGAGGCTGGGTCGTGACCGGCGTCGAAAGCCGCGACCGCGCCGCGGTCCTGCGAGACGCCGCGGTCGTGCACCGGGACGGCAAGGTGGTCGAGGTCGGCCCGGCTGCCGAGATGCGCCGCAAATACCCGGGTGCCCCGAGCTACGGCTCGCCGAGCCACGCCGTGCTGCCCGGCTTCGTCAACAGCCACCACCACGTCGGGCTGACTCCGCTGCAGCTCGGCTCTCCGGACTACGCGCTGGAGCTTTGGTTCGCGAGCCGTCTTTCGGCGCGCGCCGTGGACCTCTACCTCGACACCCTTTTCTCCGCCTTCGAGATGATCGCTTCGGGCATCACGACCGTTCAGCACATCCACGGCTGGATGCCGGGCCCGCTCGCGCACATCCACGCGAGCGCGACCAGGGTGCTGGACGCCTACCGGGCAATCGGGATGCGGGCGTCGTACTGCTTCGCGGTGCGCGAGCAGAACCGGCTCGTCTATGAGGCTGACGAAACGTTCCTCCGGCGTCTGCCCCGGGAAGCGGCCGAACTCCTGGAGCCGCACCTGGCGCGCCAAGCGGTACCGTTCGAGGATTTCCTGACCTTGTTCGACATGCTGCGCGCCGACAACGACGGGCAACGGCTCACTCGCATCCAACTCGCCCCGGCCAACCTCCATTGGTGTACCGACGAGGGGCTGCAGGCGTTGAAGGAGCGGGCCGACCAAGCGGGCGTGCCAATGCACATGCACCTGCTCGAAACCGCGTACCAGAAGGAATACGCTCGCCGGCGCACCGGGACGAGCGCGGTCAGGCATCTGGAACGGCTCGGGCTGCTGGGGCCGGGCCTGACGCTGGGGCACGGCGTATGGCTGAGCGAGGAGGACATCGGCCTCGTGGCCGCGACCGGCACCTGCATTTGCCACAACTGCAGCTCGAACTTCCGGCTCCGCAGCGGCGTGGCGCCCCTCAACCGGTTCGAAGCCAAGAGGGTCACGGTGGGGATGGGCCTGGACGAGGCCGGCATCAACGACGACCGGGACATGCTGCAGGAGATGCGCCTCGCGCTGCGCGTGCACCGCGTTCCCGGCATGCGGGACGAGGACGTCCCCTCGTGTTCGCAGGTATTCAGGATGGCGACGGAGCATGGGGCGGCGACGACGGCATTCGGCGCCAGCATCGGCAAGCTGGAACCCGGCCGCTTCGCCGACGCAGTGCTGATCAACGTCGAGCGCGCGTTCTACCCGTATCAGGACGACGATGTGCCGATGCTGGACGCGCTGATCCAGCGCGCCAAGGCAGAAACCGTCGAGGCGGTATTCGTGGATGGGCGGAAGATCTACGAGCACGGACGCTTTGCCGGGGCAGACAGGGACAAGGTGCTAGGCGAGATCGCCGAAGCCTTGTCGCAGCCACGCACCGAGGCCGAGCTGAGGAGTCGCGAGCTTCGACGGCGAGTGTTCCCCCATGTGGAAGCATTCTACCGCGACTACCTTCAGGACGAACCGGCGCGATCACCGTTCTACGGGCCGTCGTCCAGGATGTGAGCGCCGCGTCCGCAGGGCATACCTACAACCCAGTGCCCTGCAGACGCTCGCATCCGCGCTGACGACCAACGGCTGGGACGACGCTTCTGAGGTCAGTCTCTACGAGGTGCTCGGCGACGCCGCCGTGTCGCGTCTGCTCGGCATCCAGCTGACGCGCCGCCGCCAGAAAGACGCCCCGACATCCCGATATGCGGAATCCCTGCCGGCACCGCCGAGGCGACCTTGCGCCCGGCTGCTCGTCGCCGGGCGCAAGATCGCCGTGTCCGAGCAGCCATCCGAGCCGTGCTCATGGAGACTATGCCGGACATCCTGCCCGCCAGCGGGCGGCTATCGCCCGGCAGGATCGGTTTCCGCGACTTCGCCATTGTCCGCGACGGCCTCGGCCGGGCGTCCGTCCTGGCCGGAAGGCTGGGGCAGCCGCCGCGCGGCCGCCAAGTCTCGCGGCCATCGCACTGGGCATGGCACCGACCGTGGGTGTGCTGCGCCGTGAATGCCCCGCTTCGTTTTTGCAAGGCAACCCGGTTGCCAACGACGATTGCTCAGCCTGAATGACGGGATGCTGCCGAGCGCCGGGGCTATCCCGCCGCGAACCCTCAAGGGAGTTTAATCTCATGGCAAGCTGGACAGATGCCGCATCCCGCGACGAGCTAGCCCGATGCCGACTTTTGGAGGTCGAGGCCGGAGGCGCGGCCCTCCTGTTGTCCGACATTGCGGGAATGGCCTACGCCACGGCAGCTGTATGCCCGCACCATGCGGCCTGGCTAAGCCAGGGCGGGGTGGACGGCGACCGGGTGGATTGCCCTTGTCACCAAGGGCAGTTCCACGTCCCCACGGGCCGCAGAACCCGCGGCCCCGAGTGCCCGGACCTTCGAACCTATCCTGTGCGGGTGCGGGACGGCCGCGTGTGGGTCGATGTCGGGTAGAGCCGCAGGCCGCCTTTGCGTGCGGCCAGGGTCGTCAGCATACTGACGGCTTGCGCAGTCGGCAGGGAGGCCGGGATGACTTCAGGGCTGGACACCATCCTACGCGGCGGCCAGGTCATCGACCCGGCGACCGGGCGCGGCGGCGTGGCGGACGTGGGCATCCGGGACGGCCGGATCGCGGCGGTCGAGCCGGCCCTGCCGAACGAGGCAGGGCGCGAGGTGGTGGACGTGTCGGGCAAGGTCGTGTCCGCCGGGCTTATCGACACACACGGCCATGTTTACCAGCATGTCACCGGCAGTTCGGCCTGAACGCGGACATGGTGGGCGTGGACTCAGGCGTTACCACCGTGGTGGACCAGGGCGGGCCGAGCTGCATGACCATCCCCGGCTTCCGCGCCTTCATCGCCGAGCCGGCGCGGACGCGCGTGCTGTGCTTCATCTCCGCCTACCTGGTCGGCGGGCTGGAAGGGCATCTGTATCCCGACCTGTACGGCCCGGGCTAGTTGAACGTCGAGCACACCGTGCGGGCGGCACGGGAGAACCCAGACCTGGTGCGCGGCATCAAGGCGCATGCCGAGATCGGCGGCGCGTCGCGCTGCGGGCTGGAGGTGATCAAGATCGGCAAGCAGATCGCCCGCGGCGCCGGACTGCCGTTGTATATCCACCTGGGCCAGCTTTGGCCCGCTAAGGACGGCGTTACCATCGACCCGGACGAGGTGGTGCGCGAGTTGGTGCCGCTCATGGAGCCGGGCGACGTGCTGGCCCATCCCTTCACGCGCCACCCTGGCGGCTTCATCTCGGCGGCCACCGGGGAGGTGCATCCGGAGGTCTGGGCGGCCCTGGAGCGCGGGGTGACGGTCGATGTCGGCCATGGCTCCCACTTCTCCTTCGACATGGCGCGCAAAGTGCTGGCCGCCGGGATCGTACCGCATACTTTGGGCGCCGACATGCACGGCTACAACGTGCGCGTGCCCGACACCTCCGACGGCGCGGCGCGGGCGGCCAACCCGTTCTTGGGCGTGGCGCCGTTCAACCTGACCAATGCCATGTCCAAGCTGCTGGCGCTCGGCATGACCCTGCCGCAAGTGCTTGCGACCGTCACCGGCAACCCGGCCCGCATGCTGCGGATGGAGGACACGATCGGCAGCCTGCAGGTGGGCCGGGAAGCCGATGTCACCGTGCTGGACCTGCTGGAGGGGCAGTTCGAGCTTGCGGACAACAGCGGGGAGCAGGTGACGGCGGAGCAGATGATCGTCCCCGTCTTCGCATTGCGCGCCGGGCGGCGCCACGACGCGCAGCCCGCTGGTGCCGCGCCCGATGGCGGTTGCGGCGTAACCTCTATTACCCGAGCCGCAGCGGCGCCCGGCCGTGCGCGTTGCCGGATTGCACGAGTTGCGCCAGCGCCTGCACGAAAACTTGGCGCTCCGCGGGCGCCAAGGCCTCGACCGTGCGGGAGTGGGCGCGGCGGGCTGGCGCGTCCATGCGGGCCAGCAGGGCGGCACCGGCCGCGGTCATGTCCACGAGCCGCAGCCGCCGGTCCGCAGCGCTGGCCCGGCGCCGCACCAGCCCGCGCCGGTCCAACCGTCCGACGACGTTGGCCAGGGTAGCGCGGTCCACGCCAACCTCTTCTCCCAACCGGGCCTGGTCCAGCCCGGGATGTGCCTGCACGGCGGACATGATGCTGTACTGCACCGGCGTCACGTCGAAGGCCGCGCACTCCTCGATGAACAGCGCCACGTGGATCTGGTGCAGCCGCCGGATCAGGAAGCCCGGCCGCGTGGCAAGATCGTGGGCGGTCGGCGCAGAGTCTTCAGACATGGCGGCTGCATACCAGCGTCGCAGGCGGCGGGCCATGGAGGATGGGCATGCAGTTCTGGCAATGCTTCGTGGACCATGCGCCGGAACAGCCGGCCTGGACGGACCGCTACCCGACCGCCATGCCGGACGGACGACGGTTGCTGCTACCACTGCGGGATCTGGGTGACGTGGCGGTGGCCGGGCTGATCGCCAACCAGGCGTCGTTTGCGGTGCTGGACCAGCTTGCGGCCTGGACTGCCACCGCTGCGACGCCGCTGCGAGCGGAGGTTGTCGTCGGCCTGCCGACCCTGGGGCACACGCTGGGCGCAGCAGTCGCGCGGGCGCTCGGGCGTGAGAACTGGGTCGCGCCGTCCACCACGCGCAAGCGCTGGTACGACGACGCGCTGTCGGCCCCGCTCGGCTCCATCACGGCGCCCGCGGTCGGGGCCAATGCGGCGCGTCGCATGTGGCTGGACCCGCGGCTGCTGGGCCGGTTGCAGGGGCGGCGCGTGCTGCTGGTCGATGACGTGATCAGCACCGGCAGCTCGGCCCAGGCTGGGCTGGCGCTGCTGCGGGCGGCCGGGATCACGCCGGTGGGCTTGGCCGTCGCCATGGTGCAGGGAGAGGTTTGGCGGGACACCTGGCCCGACGCCCTTCCGGTGGCCTACGCTTTCCAGACCCCGTATTTTCGACGTGTGGCGGAGGGATGGGCACCTATCGTTTAGCGATCATGTCGATCTCGACAATCCCGCCGCGCGCCAGGCCGGTGACGCCCACCGTGGTCCGCGCCGGCAGCCGGTCCGGCGGGAAGTAGCTGGCATACAGCGTGCTCATCGCCGCGTAGTCGCGGTCGAACTGCGTCAGGTAGACTCGGACGCACACCACGTCCGCGAGGCTGGCTCCGGCGCCGCGCAGGGCGTGCTGCAGGTTGTCCATCACCTTGGCCGTCTGTGCCTCGATCCCCTCCGGCAAGGGCTGCGCGTCTTCCGCCGGGTCGGTGGCAAGCTGCCCGGTGACGAAAAGCCAGCCGTCCTGCTCCACGACGTGGCTGTAGGGCGCCACGGGCTTGGGCGCGTCGGGGATCATGTGGAAGATCGGGCCTGTCATGCGGAGGCTCCCTGGTAAGCAGGCCCAGCACCCGCTTATCCAGCAGGCCAGGGGCTACGCATGAAGCTTCATTCCGGCTTTGCACGAAGCTCTGCGGTCACCCGACCAGGAGCTTGAGCATGTAGGCGTCGTTCCAGGCAGCCTTTTTCCGCCGGGCACGCACGCTGGCCTTCGATGCCGTGTCGCGGCCAATGATGTTGAGCGCGACCTTGCGCAGGAGCGCCAGGTTGCGCCTCGCCGTGCGGTCGCGCACGCGGCTGTCGTCCTCGCGAAATGTCACATCCAGCACCCAATGGAGTGCGTTCTCCACCGCCCAATGCGAACGGATCGCCTGGCCCAAGGCGGCCGGGTCGTCAGGGCAGCTCGACAGGAGGTAGCGGATCTCGCTTTCCAACTTGGTGGGCGCGCTGTTGACGCTGCGGATGCTCTCAACCGCCAGCACGGTGCGCAGGCCCGGCCACCCGCTCAGGGCATCCAGGCTCGCCGCTTCCGTGTTGGCGAACACTCGGCGTCGGACCAGCCGGCCATGCGTGTCGTCAAAGGCGTCGCAAGCGGCACGGCAGGGTGCGCCCACGCGGAAGCAGTGCTGGTCGAAGTGTTCGATGACCGCTGCATGGGCCAGAGGGTGATTGCCCTTGAGCGTCAGCAGGTAGTCGCCCCCGCGCGCCAGGATCTTCTCGGCGATCTCGTCGAAACGCGCAGCGTTTGCGGCGCGGTCTGGCACCCCATGGCGTCCAGGGTGACGATGCTGTTCTCAAGCGCAAGCTGGTCCAGCAGTTCAGGCACGGCGGTGATCTCAGCCGCAAACCAAGCGGTTTCGGCGAGTTCGACTTGCCGTCCACGCACCGCTGGCCCAGCACCAGGCCCTGCTCGCTGGCCCCCGCGCTCACCACGTGCAGCGGCGACTGCTCCCGCCCGTGGTCGAACGAGCGGCGGATCGTCTTGCCGTCGATGGCAACCACCTCGCGTTCAAAGTCCACAGCAAGCGAGCCGGCCCACTTCGCGAACCTGGCCTCGAACGCATCAGGGTCGATCAGCATGAACACGCGGCGGAACGTGTCGTGCGAGGGAATGCCGCTGCAAACGCTTCGCGTTTCAGCGAGTTTGTCAGCTCCAGGAACGTCCGAAGCCAGGCCAGCTTGCTACGGCCATACAGCGCGATGTCGTCCCAGCTTTCAGCGCAGGCGATCACGGCGCACACGGCGATCACCAGCACCTCGACCAGGCGGTGCTCGACCTTGCCGGAGCAGCGCGGGTCCTCAACGGCGACGAAATACTGTCCCAGCTTCTCGATCGACATGCCTCGCTCCCCCGCAATCGCGAGGGCGCGTCATCATACGTCAGGGCACGGCAGGCGAGAGAAATTTCATGCGTAGCCCCTGTCCAGCAGGCCGACCTTGGCGAGCAGCGCCTCCGCCTCCGGCAGCACCTCCGCGCGGGGGCGACGCTGGGCGTGCAGCGACGCTTCGGTGATATTCTGCATCACCGTCATGTGCGGCCACAAGGCGAAATGCTGGAATACCATGCCGACCCGAGCCTGGTCGTGGTGGCGCGCACGGGCGCAGTCGGCATCACTGGGATCGACGACACGGTGGCCCGTGCCTGCGCCTACACCGCCCTTGGTCCTGCCGCGCTGTTCTTCACCAGCGTTACCAAGCCGGCGGAATTGGAGGCGCTGGCGGCAGCGACCGCGCTCCCGATCATCCTGGGCGGCATTCCCGCGGCGCTGAACGACCGGGAAGCGCTGGCCGCGTTCCGCGTGCGGGTCAGCCTGCAAGGCCACCAGCCCTTCGCAGCCGCCGTCCAGGCGCTACACGACACGCTGAAGGCGTTGCGCGATGCCACGCCGCCCGCGGACCTGGCCGGCGTGGCGCCCACCGCGCTGATGAACCGCGTTGCTCGGGCGGACAAGTATGAGGCCGGA
>CALMVT010000278.1 GCA_937873175.1 uncultured Acetobacteraceae bacterium
GGTCCGGGATGCCGCGCTCCGCCCGCGCCAGCGTGGCGCGGCGCGACGCCAGCAGGTTGGGCAAGGCCATCGCCAAGCGCTGCACCCGGTCGTCCAGGCGCTGCCGCGCGCCGCCCAGGAGGTTCGGCAAATCCGGCAGGCCGCGTTCGGCCCGGCCCAGGCGCAGGCGGCGCTCCTGCGTCATCCGGTGCAGCCCGGCGGACAGCCGCGCCGCTTCCTGCGCCACCGTGGCCAGCAGCTCCGCGCGCATCGGCACCGCCAGTTCCGCCGCCGCGGTCGGCGTCGGCGCCCGGCGGTCGGCGGCGAGGTCGATCAGCGTGTGGTCGGTCTCATGCCCCACGGCGGAGATCAGCGGGATGCGGCAGGCGGAGGCGGCGCGGACCACGGCCTCGTCGTTGAAGGCCATCAGGTCCTCCAGGCTGCCGCCGCCGCGGGCCACGATCAGCACGTCGGGCCGGGGCACGACGCCGCCGGGCTGCAGGCGGTCGAAGCCGGCGATGGCGGCGGCGATGCGGACGGCGGCGCCCTCGCCCTGCACCGGAACGGGCCAGACCAGGATCGGACGGGGGAAGCGGCGCGCAATCGTGGTCTTGATGTCCTGCAGCACCGCGCCCTGGGCGGAGGTCACGACGCCCACGACGCCGGGCAGCGCCGGGATGCGACGCTTGCGCTCG
This sequence comes from uncultured Acetobacteraceae bacterium, assembly GCA_937873175.1. Lineage (GTDB taxonomy): Bacteria > Pseudomonadota > Alphaproteobacteria > Acetobacterales > Acetobacteraceae > CAHJXG01. The sequence continues at coordinate 675 of CALMVT010000278.1, forward strand.
GCGTCGAACAGCCCTTCCGCCACCAGGCGGGCGCGCAGGGCCTCAATGCGCGCCAGCAGCGCCCCGGCGCCGGCGTAGTCCATGCGGTCCACGATCAACTGGTAGGAGCTGCGCTCCCCGTAGGACGACACGCGGCCGGTGGCGATCACCTCGACCCCGTTCTCCGGCGTGAGGCCCAGGCGCGACACGGTGCCCTTCCACACGACGCCGCTGATCTTGCCGCCCTCGTCCTTCAGCGAGAAGTACATGTGGCCGGATGGGTAGCGCTTGAACTCGGTGATCTCGCCGCGCACCCGGACCCGGCCGAACGCCCCTTCCAGCGTGCGCTTCACCGCGCCGGAGATTTCCGACACCGTGTATTCCGGGATGTTGCTAGGGGCCGCCTTCAGATCGTCCATGCGGCGAACCTATGCTACACGCGCGCGAGTGAGAAGCGGAGGGCGGGATGCGGGTTCTGGTGATCGGCTCGGGCGGCCGGGAGCATGCGCTTTCCTGGGCGCTGTCGGCATCGCCGCTGCTGACCAAGCTGTGGGTAGCGCCGGGCAACCCGGGCACCGCGCTGATTGCGGAGAACGTCGCCATATCGGCGATCCACATCGAGCGCCTGGTGCAGTTCGCCCGCGAGAACGAGGTCGACTTGGTCGTGCCCGGCCCGGAGGGGCCGTTGGTCGCGGGCCTCACGGACGCGATGGCGGAGGCCGGCATCTTCTGCATCGGCCCGACCGCCGCCGCGGCGCGGCTGGAAGGCAGCAAGGCGTTCGCCAAGCAGCTTTGCGACGACGCCGCCATCCCCACGGCGCTGTGGGAACAGTTCACCGACGCCGAGGAAGCGCGCGACTTCATCCGCCGCCGCGGCGCGCCGGTGGTGGTGAAGGCAGACGGATTGGCCTCCGGCAAGGGCGTCGTGGTGGCGTCGACCGTCGAGGAAGCGGAGGCCGCGCTCGACGCGATCATGCGCGACCGCGCGTTCGGCGACAGCGGCGCGGCCGTGGTGATCGAGGAATGCCTCGCGGGCGAGGAGGTCAGCCTGTTCGCGCTGTGCGACGGCACGGACGCCGTGTTCCTGGGCGCGGCGCAGGACCACAAGCGGCTTGGCGACGGCGACACCGGGCCGAACACCGGCGGCATGGGCGCGCTGTCACCGGTGCCGGGCTTCGACGCGGCGGCGGCGATGGACGGCTTCATCCGGCCCGTCCTGGCCGAGATGGCCCGGCGCGGCACGCCGTTCCACGGCGTGCTGTTTGCCGGGCTGATGCTGACGGCCGATGGGGCGAAGCTGATCGAGTATAACGTGCGGTTCGGCGACCCGGAATGCCAGGCGCTGCTGCCGCGGCTGCGCAGCGACTTGCTGCCGGCGCTGCTGGCCGCGTGCGACGGGGAGCTGGGCCGGTTCGACTTGCGTTGGACCGACAACGCCTCGGTGGCGGTGGTGATGGCGGCGCCAGGCTACCCGGCGGCGCCGGAGCCGGGGTCCGATATCGGCGACCTTTCCGCCGCCGCGGCGGTGCCGAGTGCGCTGGTGTTCCAGGCGGGGACGCGGGTGGAAGGGGGACGCCTGTTGGCCGATGGCGGGCGGGTGCTGACGATTTGCGGCACCGGGGCCGACCTGGCGGCGGCGCGGGCGGTGGCGTATGAGGCCGTGGGGCAGGTGCCCTGGCAGGAGGGGTTCTACCGGCGGGACATCGGGCTGCGCCCGTCTAGCCCCGCAACCCCCTGAAGAAATCCTGCAGCAGCGCTGCGCACTCCGTTTCGCGCACGCCGCCCACCACCTCCGGCCGGTGCAGGCAGCCCGGTGCGTCGAACATCCGCGGCCCGTGCTCCACCCCGCCACCCTTCGGGTCGTAGGCGCCGAATACCAAGCGGCGGATGCGGAAATGCACCAGGGCCGCAGCGCACATCGGGCAGGGTTCGAGCGTCGCCACCAAGTCGCATCCGACCAAGCGCGGCGTGCCCAGCCGCCGCGCCGCGGCGCGGAGCGCCAGCATCTCGGCATGAGCGCTGGCGTCCCGATCCGCCTCCGTACGGTTGCTGGCTTGGCCCAGTACGGTGCCGTCCGGCGCCAGCACGGCCGCGCCCACGGGGACCTCGCCCCGCGCCGCCGCGGCTTGAGCCTCCTTTAGAGCTAGGTCCATGGGGGTCATCGGGCCTGCTTGCTCCCGATCCCCGTGCGGGTCTAGTCACGCGCCATGACCGCACGCATCAGACCCCTTATTGGCGTGACCTTGGATGCGGAGCCGCCCGGCGGCTACTCGAAGTATCCTTGGTACACGTTGCGCGCCAACTACGCCGAAGCCATCGCTGCCAGCGGCGGGCTGCCGGTGGCGCTGCCGCACGACCCGGGCCTTGCGCCGAACTACCTCGACCGAATCGACGCGCTGGTCGTCACCGGCGGCGCCTTCGACGTGGACCCGGCGCTATACGGCGACGCGGAGCGGCACGCGACCGTGACCCTCAAGGAAACCCGCACTGCGTCGGAACTGGCGCTGGTGCGCGGCGCGCTGGCGCGCGATATGCCGGTGCTGGGCATCTGCGGGGGCGAGCAACTGCTGATCGTGGCGCTTGGCGGCTCGCTCGTGCAGCACATCCCGGACAGCGTGCCGGACGCGATGGAGCACGAGCAGCGCAACCCGCGCGACCAGCCCAGCCACGCCGTCGAGATCGTGCCGGGCACCTTGCTGCACCGGATTGTCCGCGCGCCCACCATGCAGGTGAACTCCGCCCACCACCAGGCCGTGCGGGACGCCGGGCGCTGGGCCACGGTGAACGCCACGGCGCCGGACGGCGTGATCGAGGGGATCGAGGACTCGCGTTACGGTTTCTGCCTAGGCGTGCAGTGGCACCCGGAGTTCCTGATCGATTCCGGCGACAAGCGTATCCTCGACGCGCTGGTCGCGGCCGCCGGCGGATGAGCGACGGGGGCGCAGCCGGGGAAGGGGGCGCCCGGGGCGAGCGCATCGCCAAGTGGCTGGCCCGCGCCGGGGTCGCCAGCCGGCGCGACGCGGAGAAGCTGCTGGCCGAGGGGGTCGTCGCGGTGAACGGCGCCGTGGTGACGCACCCCGCGACCTTTGTTGATTCGGCCGACATCGTGCAGGTGCGGGGCGCCGTGGTCGATGCGCCCGACCGGACCCGGCTTTGGCGCTATCACAAGCCCGAGGGGTTGGTGACGACCCATCGCGACCCGCAGAACCGACCCACGGTGTTCGACGCGCTGCCGCCCGGGCTGCCCCGCGTCGTCAGCGTCGGGCGATTGGACCTCAACAGCGAGGGGCTGCTGCTGCTGACCAACGACGGCGCGCTGGCCCGGCGGCTGGAACTGCCGGACAACGGCTGGACCCGGCGCTACCGCGTCCGCGTTTATGGCACCATCGACAACCGGGCGCTGGGCGGCCTGGTCCGCGGCGTGACGGTCGAGGGCGTGCGCTACGGTCCCATCGAGGCGATGCTCGACGCCCGCACCGGCACCAACAGTTGGCTGAGCGTCGCGCTCAAGGAAGGCCGCAACCGGGAAGTGCGCAAGGTGATGGCGCATCTGGGCCTGCAGGTCACCCGGCTGATCCGCGTCGCCTACGGCCCGTTTCAGCTTGGCAACCTGGAGCGCGGCGCGGTGGACGAGGTGCCCGGCAAGGTGCTGCGCGAGCAGCTTCCGGAAGCGGCCCCCGGCGCGGCGCGGCCGGCGCGGACGAGGCCGGGTCCAGGCTGAGCTGTGCGGATC
>CALMVT010000279.1 GCA_937873175.1 uncultured Acetobacteraceae bacterium
TCCCGCGCCGCCGCCAACGGGGCCGCTCACCCCAACGGAGCGCTGGACGTATGACTACAGCGCGCTCGACCACTGGATGGCGCAAGCCGAGCAGGCGGTCCGCCAAACCCGCCGCACCCTCGACGCGCTCGCCCGGGGCGACGACCCGGCGCCGGCGGGTGGGGTGAGCGGCACCCGCGTGTAGATGTACCAGCCCGCAATCGGCGGTGCCTCGACCTGCTTGGCCGCAGGTTCCTGATTGCGGCCTGATCACCGAGAACGGCCAAGCCCCCTGATCCGCGCAGGATTTGGAGGTGAAACCAAGCACGGCAGCCGTTGGTATCCAGCGGCTGCAAATAAATAGGAAAAGCTCTTGGATCGCTGCCATAACGGCGCATGCCTCCTCGCCAGGAACCATGCTGCCCGCGATGGCCTGCCAGGCCCTGCCCCGGCTCCGAAGCGAGGATACACAGCCACGCCCTCTCGCCTGAACACCCAGGAGCGACGCCATGCCCTCGACCACGCCCAAGCACTCCAAACGGACCCGCATCGGCAACCATCTGCTGCATCCCGAGACGCAGATGATGAACTACGGCTTCGACCCGGCCCTGTCCGAAGGGGCCGTCAAGCCGCCGGTCTTCCTGACCTCCACCTTCGTGTTCCGCACCGCCGAGGAAGGGCGCGACTTCTTCGATGTGGTGTCGGGCCGCCAGGAACTGCCGCCCGGCGAAAGCGCCGGCCTCGTATACTCGCGCTTCAACCACCCCAACAGCGAGATCGTCGAGGACCGGCTGGCCGTGTTCGAGGGGACGGAAAGCTGCGCGCTGTTCTCCTCCGGCATGTCAGCCATCTCGACGGCCCTCCTCGCCTTTGTGCGCCCTGGCGACGTGGTCCTCCACTCGCAGCCGCTGTATGGCGGCACGGAGACCTTGCTCACCAGGACGCTCCTGCCGTTTGGCATCGGCGCGACCGGGTTCGAGGACGGCACGGACGAGATGGTCGTCCGCGCCGCTGCCGAGGCGGCCATGCGCAAGGGCCGCGTCTCAATGATCCTGATCGAGACTCCCGCCAACCCGACCAACAACGTCGTCGACATCCCGATGCTCCGCCGGGTCGCCGACGAGATCGGCCACCGGCAGGGCCATGCCCCGGTGCTCGCCTGCGACAACACCATGCTGGGGCCGGTGTTCCAGCGGCCGATCGAGCACGGCGCCGACCTGTCGCTCTACAGCCTGACCAAGTACGTGGGCGGCCACTCCGACCTGATTGCCGGCGCGGCGCTCGGGTCCCGTGCCGTCATGAAGCCGGTGCGGGTGCTGCGCGGTGCCATCGGCACGCAGCTCGACGCACATTCATGCTGGATGCTCGGGCGCTCCCTTGAGACGCTCAGCCTGCGCATGGAGCGCGCCGACCGCAACGCGCGCGTGGTCGCGGGCTTCCTACGCGAGCACCCGAAGGTCGCCAAGGTGCACTACCTGCCCTTCAACCCGCCAGGCTCGGCGGCCGCGCGCATCTCCGCGGCGCAATCGACCGGGGCAGGCTCGACCTTTTCCTTCGACATCGCCGGCGGCCAGGCGGCGGCGTTCCGGTTCCTCAACGCGCTGCAGATCTTCAAGCTTGCCGTGAGCCTCGGCGGCACGGAGTCCCTGGCCAGCCTGCCGGCCAGCATGACCCACTCGGGCGTGCCCGTGGAGGTGCGCAAGAGGATGGGCATCTTGGAGTCGACCATCCGCCTGTCCATCGGCATCGAGCACCCGGACGACCTGGTCGCGGACCTCGCCCAAGCCCTCGCGGCCGCCTGAAAGCATGCGGCCAGGCAGTCAAAGCCCGGTGACCGCTTTTGCACGTATCCCGACTCCGGCGACCCAGCCGAAGGGCAAAACAGACGACGGAGGCGGTCCAAGTCGCGCGGAGGTCTGCCCACCATCGCTACAGCTCAGACCACATAACGTCCAGGAGCCTGGCACGGACCAAGCCCGGTAGACAACAGGCCCGCGGACTGGGCCTGGTCGCGCCAGGCAAGCAGGGCTCCTTTCCCGTGAACGTGCCTTTCTGCGCTGACCGGGCCGCAACCTGCCTTCAGAACGGCCAGCGCGACTGAGCACCCTCCGCACGCGCCGCGACCAGCAGCTTGGCCATGGCCTGGTTCGGGCCGTCCTGTGCCGCGACCCGCTCAATCGTGGGCCAGTCGAACTGCACCCGATCCGTCACCCGGTCCCAGCGCGCCGCCGGCGCCGCTGGAACGGACGCTTCCGCCTCGGGAACGGACTGGGCCGCCTCGTCGGTCAGCTCGGCGAAGTCGCGGTTTGGCTGGACGGGATCGCTGTCCGCAGCAGCTTCGGCCTGGGACGCCGCGGCAGCCGTGGGCGCATCAGCCTCGGTCAGGTCCAGGCTCGCTTCGGCCTCCGGTTGATAAGTCGCTTGGCCCTGCGATGCCGAAGCATTCTCCGAGACCGCAGAGGCGATCTTCACTCCGGCCGCCTGCTTCGGCTTGGGGTCTGAACCCCGGCGGCCAGGCACCTTGGTCGGAGCGGCATTGGAAACGGCAGCTCCGGCACCGTACGCGGCCGGACCGCCAACGTCGGCTGCCAGCGGCAACTCGGGTGACGGTGCCGCAGCCTTCAGCTTGCGGCCTCGCCGGGTTGGAGCGGCGACTTCAACGCTGGGCTGGGTCTTTGGCTTGCGGGCCATGCGTGGCTTTCCTCAATCGGGGACGGCCCGATACGTTGTTTCTGCGGTCTCGGCAACAACCGGCACGCAAGGCCTGTTCATCGACAGCGTAGCCTTTCAACGCCCTTGCACGGGCGGCCGGGATGGATGTCTCCGCCCGCAGAGCGTTTCCGCTGTTGCCCAGCTTGCATTGGGCCAGGGTGGGCGCGTTCCGCCGCGTGTGCGCCGACAGCTGGGCACATCGGCAAGGTCGTTCATGGGCCGAATGCAAGGCGTCGGTTCCAGAGCCGGGCAGGGCAGGGGGCGGCGAGTTCTTCGAGGGCGTCGGCGATGGGCTTCGAGAACGCGCCGAGATCCTGATCGAGTTCGATGCCATAGCCGACATCTCCGAGGCGATCGGACGACTCGAGGATAAGCGGGTCATCGACCTCGGCAACAGGACCGTCATCCCAGGTTTCATCGACACTCACGTCCATCTTTGCCTGGACGGCCTGAACCTCAAACAGCAGGCGCTGCAGTGCGCCTCGGTCAAGGCGCTTGCCGACCTGCACCTCGGCCAGCAGCGCATGCGCTACGGCTTCACCATGTTGCGGGACATGGCAACGTTCGACCCCGATTGGCCGACGATTAACCTGCGCGGCGCCATTGATGCGGGTTTGGTCCTCGGCCCGCGCCTGATCGTGGGCGCCCACACAATTGGCGCGACCGGCGGATACTGCGATGCGCAGAGCATGTTCCCATGCCGCTGCCATCTAGGACTGTCGAAGGAGGCCGATTCGCCAGGCAAGATCCGTGAACTCGTCCGCATGGAGCACGCGTTCGGTAGTGGCTGGATCAAGACCATGAACATTACATCCAGGGCAGCTCCCACCGCCAGGGCTTCTGGCGCGAGTCCTGACGTAACACGTCGTTCCGTTAACTCGCCACCAGCTTGGGAAGGACCAAGCTGCGGAACGACCGAAAGGCAGGATTGTCCTGCCCACGCCGCCAAACAAGGTGCAGTTCCGCTTGGACCTTTGGGGCGGGGCGCAGTTTTCGCAACGTGACCTCACGGACGAGCAGGTTGCGCGCCGCTTCCGGCACCAGCGCAACCCTCATTCCCGCGCTGACCGGCGCCAGGATGGTGTGCACTTGGCTGATGTGGTGCACGCAGTCCGGAATGATCTCTGCCGCCCGGAACACGATTGACGTCAGGCCGTGAAAATACTGGCTCTCGGTCGGCGAGTACATGGTGAAGCGCTGCCGGTCGAGGTCGCGCAGTGCAGGAAGAACGTTGCTTCCGGCTAGCGGATGCCCTTCTGGAACCGCTAACAGCATGGCATCGCGCGAGACGCAAGCCAGGTCCACGCCGCGCCGGTCCACCGGAAGTCGCACCAGCCCGGCGTCCAGCTGACTCGCAGCAAGCGCCTCCATCTGATCGGACGTGACCATCTCGCGCAGCACCAAGTCCACGCCGGGCATCTCCTGAGCGACGAGCGCGGCGGAGCGTGGCAGAAAGGCGTAGCTCGAGCCGGCAGTGAAGCCCAGGGTGACTGCCCCAGCCTCGCCGGATGCGACCTGCTTGGCGGCAAGCGCCGCACCTTCCGCCAGGTGCAGCAGGCGACGCGCCTCGGGCAGGAAGACCCGACCGGCAGACGTCATACGCACGGTGCGGCCAGTGCGTTCGAGGAGGGCGACGCCAAGCGCGTGCTCCAGCAGCTGGATCTGCCGGCTGAGGGGTGGCTGGGTCATGTTCAAGCGCAGCGCGGCACGGCCGAAGCGCAGGTCCTCGGCGACGGCTGCGAGGCAACGCAGCTGGCTGAACTCGAACATCGATGCGCTTCTTGGATCAATTCATACTCACTTTGGATTAGCCTTACAACAATGGCCGCCCTAGCCTGCGCACCTGGGACAAGCTTGTGCGGGATCGTCGCGCGCCCCAACGCGCAGCCCGCAAACGAGGACAGGAAGGCAGGAGAAGCAGAACGATGTCGGCCCGAGAGGCATGCCACGATGAGAGGGACGACATGCTGACCAGGACACCACCCGAGATGCGGCGTCGCATCGGCGCGGCGCTCCTCGCCCACTGCTCGCGCTGCCGTGGCTGCCTGCCCTGAACCACGCCGCTGCAAACCTGGCAGTGCATGTTGAGAATAAACTTACAACAAGACACGAGGAAACGTCCCCATGCAGCCCGACACTCCAACCGCGGCGCCGG
>CALMVT010000280.1:0-58549 GCA_937873175.1 uncultured Acetobacteraceae bacterium
ACGGGCGAGCGGGGTCGGAGCCCGCAGCCTTGCCGCCACACATTCCGATCTATGTCGTCCTCGGTCATGCCGCTCAGGACGCCGTTTACCCGGATCACCGCGCCTTCGGCTGTCACGGGGGCAAGCGAAACCTGACTGTCACCGCAGCAGCTTCGGGTCTTGCGTGGAGCATCGTGTCCGCCAAGCGGATCATCGCGAGACTCCTCGGGACGCGGCAACGAGCGGTCGGATCAATCCCCGCGTTCCTCGGCGCAAGTGCCTGCCCTCCCCTGCTGTTCTCGGTTGCAACACGGCAACAGTTGCCTTGTTCGCGTGCCTTCCCGAAGACAGGCGTAGGCGCCACGGCCTTTGACGGCTCCGCAATGCCCTGAGAACTGAAGCGGGTCAGTCTAAAGGAGGCGCGTTGCTGAGAGATCGGGGCATTGCAGCACGGTCCGTACCGGTCAGCACGAGACCCGCAGGCCGACTGCCAGGGTCAGCCCTGCCGTCCTTGCCGGACGCGACGGGCCGCGACTGCATCTGCTGCCCAGCGAAATGGCTAAGCATCAGGGTCAGCACAAGCACGCAAACAACGTAAAGCGCGAGCGCGTCAACCCAACCATCAAGAACCAGCGTCAACCCGGCAAGCAGAGTACCCAGGACGCTGACGATCACAAGGGCGAACGACCAGCGCTGCCACGGAGTTGCCTGCATAACGCGGTGCCTGATCCAAGCCGGCTGTCGCATTTCGAATCCATCCCGATATCAGAATAACATCGAGAGCGACGGGCTGTAAAGCTCGAAACCGCCCGTTCTGCATATTCAATCTGATTTTACTTAAATCTCGCCTTGATGCATGAAGGCGACGGTGCCGACAAGCAAGACGGGGAAAAGAATAGGCGAGAACTGATGATAGCCGCCGGTCAGCAACAATAGCACCATAAGGGGGGTGAGCAACATCCACTGGCGTTTCGTGCGGGTTCCCCAGGTGAGGAGGCACAGGTAAAGCAGCAGGCCGAAGATCCCGTACTCCATCAGAACTTTGATCGGGGTGTTGAGATGGTAGATGTAGGGGACGATGAGTTGTTCCGAGGCGCCGGGCCCGATACCCGTCACAGACACCCAGGGCGCCGCGTTGAGCAAATCTTGCAAGGCCAGGAACGGCGTCACGAAACGCTCGTGACCGCTCGTGCCGGGCAGGGTGAACTCGTAAACTCGGCCTGACATCATGTCGGCAAAGTCAGGCAGCACGACGCTGAGCGCGGTGAAGGCCAGCGCGCAACCCGCCGCCAGCAGAATGGCCCCTAGCAGGCCGCGCCGTCCGGCGCTGATCGCGAGCACGGCGATGTATGATCCTAGCACCAGCCAGCCGGTGCCGGACATGGACGACAACAGGGCCACGAAGAACAGCACGAGATAGGCGACCCGGCGCAAGTATAGCGCCTCGACCACCACTGCCAAGGCCATGAACTGGGAGAACACAGACGGCTCGACGAGGAAGAGCCCGTTCGACTTGTTCAAGCCGCGATCAATCGGAATGGTAACGTTGTATTGTTCCTCAATTAAAAAATCGTCCGGCACGACGCCCGTGAAAGCGAAGAAGCTGACGCCGACGAACTGCAGCACGAACTGCACAAGGCCCGCGACGGCGAGCGCCGCCAAGGCGAGCGACACGAGGCGGAAAAACGCGGTTTCGCTGACCGAGTGGCGGAACCGCAGCACGGCAAACCCGGTGATGGCCAGCCAATAGTATAAAGATGTCAGACTCATCCGCGGCGCAATCGCCAGCGGCAGGTTGAACTGGGTGGCCACCGAGAACAGGGCCACGGCGCAAAGGCCGCAAAACAGCGCCATCCGACGCCGCTCGATGACCAGCGTGCCGCTTGCGACGGCCCAAGCGGCCAAGCCCAGAACAAGCGGAGTCGCGATGCTCACTTTGAGGCCAGCCAGCGGGATCGCAAAACGCTGCAGCACGAGGCAGCAGAACAGCGTGCCCCAGGTAAAGGCGTTGACGCCGAGCCGCCCACGCCAAACCGACGGCTGCAACGCCATGACCGGGATCGCACGGTTCGAGCGCGCAGCGGTGAACCCAGCGGTTCTCGTGGAAGGAGCCATGCCGCCATTATGACCCGCACGAGCACGCGCGTCGCGCCCGCCATGGACACGTTGGGGACGCCCGTCCGGCGAAATCGCTTAATCGTGATCTACAATGCTTGCACGCGGCCTGCCATTGTTCAAAAAACGATGGTTTTAGCGCAGAATGTGTTTTAATTGGGGTTTTATCACAAACTATGGCCGGCGTTTGCTGGTGAAAGATTATGTTGGCGAAGCGCGGGCTTGCCGCCGTGGTGTTGTCGCGGCCGTCCCATGGACATTTTAACCACAATGTTCATGGGGCGCGTGGATTGTTCGCCTTCATGGTGTTCATCTTCCACGTCGTGAACTCGGGATTGGGCACCTTCGCCCCGCTCTCGACGCCCACCGGCTTTTTCCTCACCTCTGCCTCGGAATACGGGGTGGAACTGTTTTTCTGCATCAGCGGCTATGTGATCGCGGGCACGTTGCGGCGCGCCCGCAATCCCTTGGTGTTCATCGAGGACCGCGCCATCCGGGTGTTCCCTGTGCTTTGGGCGTCTATCCTCGTCATCGTCGCTGCCGGCCTGACCACCCGGACGCACGGCTTCGAGGGCGAGACGTGGGGCCGGCTGCTGATGGAAGTGCCGGTCAACCTGCTGGCGCTTCCTGGCCTCCTGCCGATTGACAACATCCACCCGGCCGCTTGGTCACTGAGCTATGAAATGGCCTTCTACCTGTTCTGCGCCGTTTGCTGGGACATGTGCAGGCGCTTTGGCTCCAGGACCTATTGGCTGATCGTGCCGGTCGCGGCCGTGCTGCTTGCCCATTATCCCCGAGGCGCGCTTCTGCTCGCGGGGATGCTGGTGGCCGAGGAATGGCCGCGCACGGGGGCGCTCCTGCGCGTGGCCCGGCACCCCTTGCCGCTGCTTGTGCTGTTTCTGCTGTGCTGGCGCACCATTCAAAGCCTCAGCGCACCGGAGCACATCATTGCAACCACGGTGGTCGAGTGGGCCGGCGATTGGCGGCTGCCGCTCGCGTTGGTGGGTTTCGTGGCGGCGGCGCTGGGCTTCCATGGCATCGTGGCGGGGCATGGCGTGCTCGGCACCCTTTTGCGCTCCCGCCCCCTGCACTATCTTGGGACCATCAGTTACAGCTTTTATCTTTGGCATCCCGTCGTGATGTCCGGCGTCAAGACGTTTCTGTTGCGGGCGGGGGTTCTGCAAGCCTCGGGGATGTGGGCACAAGCCCTGTTCCTGATCATCGCCCTGCCCCCGTCGCTGGTCGCATCCCATGCGAGCCAGCGCGTGCTGGAGCGGCGCTTCGCGGCTTGGATGCGCCGGCGGCTGCATCACACGCCGCCCTTGCAGCCGCCCCTCGCCCCCATACCCCACATGGAGAGTGCATGACCCATCCGACCACCCTCACGCGCCGGACCCTCACCCGCGTCGCGGCGGCCCTGGCCGTGGCGTCGGCCGCGCCGGCCCGGGCGGCGCCGGGCGTCCGCATCGGCACCTATGGCGGCGCCGGCTCCACGGGCGTGCCGGAGGTCGCCGCTTACGAGAAGTGGCTGGGCCGTCCGCTCGACGTAGTGCTGGATTTCCTTGAAAAAGAAACCTGGGCCGGAATGGTGAACGAGGCCGGGTGGATGGCCGGATGCTGGCGGGATGCCGGGCGCAAGAGCCTGATCGTTTCCGTGCCGATGCTGGTGAGCGAGGGGCAGCCGAGCCTGGCCCAGGGCGCCAGCGGCGCGTTTGATCAGCACTTCGTGGCGCTGGGCCGCAAGCTGGTCGAGACCTCCTACGCCAACAGCGTGATCCGCATCGGCTGGGAGTTCAACGGCGGTTGGTATTCCTGGACTGCGCGCGGCAACCCGGCAGATTACAAGGCATACTGGCGACGGATCGCGCTCGCGATGCGCGGCGTGCCGGGCGCGCGCTTCCGCTTCGATTGGAGCGCCACCGTCGTGGACGGCCCCCGGGAGGATGCCTACCCCGGTGACGATGTCGTCGATATTGTCGGCCTCGACGTTTACAACCAGTCCTGGCCGCTGATCGCCGACCCGGCGCAACGCTGGCAATACCTGCTGAACCACGAGGCCGGCCTCCGCTGGCACCGCGATTTCGCCAAAACCCACAACAAGCCCCGCTCCTTTCCGGAATGGGGCACCGGCCTGCGGCCCGACGGGCACGGCGCCGGCGACGATCCCGTGTTCGTCCGCAACATGCTCAACTGGATGCGCGACGGCGGCCCGGTTGACTACGCCTGCTACTGGAACTACCGCGCGCCGGACTACGACGCGAAGGTCACGGACGGCCGCCTGCCGGAAGCGGCTAAGGCGCTGCGCGCCGGGCTGCAGCGGGGCGTCTGAACCGGCGGCGGCGCTACCGGGGCGGCGAGGCGGGAGGCAGGGACGCGTAAAGTTCGGCAGTCCGCCGGGCGATCTCCGGCCAGGTCGGAACGGACCTCGTCAGAGCGAGGACACGCGCCGCGCAGGTGGCCGTGAACCGGCGGTCCGCGACCAAGCGTGTCATGGCGGCGGACAGCGCGTCCACGTCCTCCGGCGGAACCAGAAGCCCATGCTCGCCGTCCTGCACCGCCTCGATGAAGCCGCCGAGGCGCGACGCGAGGATCGGGCGGCCAAAGGTGATGGCCAGGCTGAGCACGCCGCTCGCCTCGATTTCGCGGTAGGGAAAGCAGGCGACGACGCCTGGCGCGAAGATGCCGCCCACCTCCGAGTCGCAAACGAAGCGCGGCTCGATAGCCACCCGGTCGCCCACGCCCCGTTGCCGGGCCAGGTCGTGCAACGGCGACAGGTCCATGTAGGGCTTGCCGACGATGCGCAGCCGCGCCTGCGCGCGCAGCGCCGGGTCCAGGCGCGCAAAAGCCTCGATCAGCAGGTCGGCGCCTTTGTAGGGCTTGATCTTGCCGAACAGCAGAAAGGTGATCTCCCCCTGCATGGCGTCCGTGCAGGCCCGCGCCGATGCGCGCCCAAGCAGCCCATGCGGCAGCACCGTCACCCGGTCCTTCCCTTCCCCATGGGCCAGCAGCCGGGCGCGGCCCTGCTCGGTGTGCACGATCAGGCGGTCGAAATCCGCGAAGGCCTTGTGGGCGCCCACGCGCTGCAGGCCGCCGGTGGGGTTGCCGTTGAACGGGTTGGTGTCGTGCACGGTCAGCACCAGCGGGGCGACCGCGCGCAGGCGCCGGAGAAAGCGCCGGTCCACCACAGGGAGCGGCAGCCATTGGAAGTGGATCACATCCGGGCGCTCCCGCCGCAGCCGCCGCACCAGCGCCTGCATCGACCAGGCATGGTCGAGGCCCTTGATGCCCAGCCGGATCGCCCGGGGCAGGCGCGCAAGGGCCGGGGCGCCGGCGACCCGGTAGAAACTCGCGCGCAGCGGCGCGCCGTCTGTCGCGTTATCGTCCGGGCCGGGGGCACGGCCGTGCAGCACGACCTGGTGCCCCTCCGCCTGCAGCCCGGCCGCCAGCGCCGCGTCGTAAGGCAAGGTGAACAACGACGGATCGATCAACGCCACCCGCATGATTCGGCTCACTGCACCAGGGCTTTGTCCGGCACGGCGCTCACCGGCAACGGCCGATTCGGCAGCCCGCTCATCGGGAACCCAAGCTGCCGGGCCAGTTGCGGCAGAACCTCGGGATGACGCTCATGGTCAAACTTGCGTGAAAACAACGCAGGGCTGGACAATAGCCGGGGCAGGTCGTCCCCGGTCATCACCTTGGGGCCGGGAAAGATGATTTCCCGCCCGTAATGCGGCGCCACCTTGTCGCGCCACGGGCCGTTGCGCACCAGCGTTTGCATGATCAGCTCGTCCGACAGCAGGAGGCGGCTGAGATAGCGCTTGATGGGTTTGGCGATCGGCGCGCGCTGCTGCCATTCGCAGAATGCGCGCGGCAGGATCGACCATTGCGAGCCTTTGTAGGCGAGTTCAAAGTCGGAGGGCGGCTGGCGCGGGCCTTTGAACTTCACGGCACGATGCGGAAGCTCAATCATCGGATGCCAGCGCAGGTGCCAATCATCGGCCGGCAGCGTCGAAAGGTGCCGCAGTTCCACAAAGACTTGATCCGGATCCGTGGCAAGCGCCTGCCTGATTTGTTCAATCGGCTTGATTGGATAGCATTGCCCACTCAGATTGACGAAATGCGACCATCCGGTAGACGCCTGCAATGCGACTTCGATGGCACGGAGCTGGACGCGCGCCAGGCTCCACCCGCCCCAGTTGGTGAAGCGGGGCCGCATGAGGATCAAGTTGGGATGCTCGGCCGCCAGCGCCCTTGCCGTCTGCCAAATGCCGCGCCGCTCGGCCTTGAGGCCCAGCATCGACTTGCGGTCGATGTGCAGGATGATCGTGTCGCGACCGGCGCCCCCGGGCCGCGCCAAGGCTTCCACCAGCCAGCGCAATTGCTGGGGCCGATGGTGGGCCAGTATGAAATACGCTATCCCGTTATGCATGGCCGTTAGATGGCATCGGCGCAACTCGACCAAAAGTCACAACCGCTTCAAACCCGTCCGGCGCGTTGCTGGGTTGCATCACCCGTAGGCTTGGCCGGCCCCCGCTTGCCGGTTCGCAGGAAAGGACATTAGGCATGTCGGAGCTTGCGCTCCTCGACGAGCGGTTTGAGAAAACGCCGCCCGCGGCCGACGACTCGGTCATCTCCCCGGCGCAGCTTCTGGCGACGCTTCGCCGCAACTGGCCCTTGATCCTGTTCTTCGGCCTGCTGTTCGGCGCGGCCGGGTATGCCTACACCGTGACTTCGGTGCCCAAGCAGTTCACGACGGCGGGAACGCTTTCGATCGACATGGAGCGCTACACCGTCCCGGTGCTGCAGGGGGCGCTCAGCGGCGAGGGGCTGGCCGACCCGATGCCGCAGGTGCGCAGCGAAGTGCAGATCCTGATGTCGCGCTCCCTGCTGCAGAAGGTCGCCGACGATCTGCGCCTTATCGACAATCCGGAGTTCAACGCCGCGCTGCGGCCGATGCCGTGGGGGGAGGCGACGAAGCGGGCCATCGCAAGCGCGCTGCCGGAAGCTGTGGCACAGCCGCTGTTCGACGTGGGCCTGCTTCCTGATGTCACCAAACCCATCGAGCAGTCGCCGGAGGCGGTGCAGAAAGACGGGGTTATCGGCAGCATCGCGCAGCACCTCAGCATCATCAACGACAACCGCAGCCTGATTGTGCTGGTCCAGTTCACGTCGAAGGACGCGAACATGGCCGCCGCCGTGGTGAACAGCGTCATCAAGAACTACACGGCGGACAAGGCGCAGAGCCGCGCGTCTGCGAACACCGACGCCAACTCCGAGCTGTCGCGTCGGGTGGTCGAAGCGCGAAAGGAAATCGGCGACCTCGAACGCAAGATCGCCGCGACGCGGGAAAAGTACAACCTGGTGCAGACCCGGGCCGGCAGCGTCAGCCAGCAGCAGCTTGAAGACCTGTCCAGCGCCCTGACCCGGGCTAGCGCCGAACGCGCGCAGGCAGTGGCGAACGTCCAACGCGCCGGCGCGATTGCCCGGGGTGGCGTCACGTCGAGCGACAACGTCGCGGTGCTCGGTTCCAGCACCATCAGCGGGTTGCGGGACAAGGAAGCGGCGGCGGACCGCAAGCTTTCACAGCTTTCGACGACGTTGGGCCAAGGGCATCCGCAGTTTAGCGCGGCGCAGGCCGAGCTTGCGTCCGTGCGACGTGCGCTTGCGGCGGAAACGCAGCGGGTCATGGCTTCGCTCGGCGCCCAAGCTGAATCGGCGCGGGCGCGTGAGGCTGACCTGAAAAACCAGCTTGAAATCGCGCAAAAGAATGCCGGCGGCCTTGCCGCGGTGCAGTCCGAGCTGCAGCAGTTTGAAAAGGATGCGGAGTCTCGCCGCAACGTGTTGCAGACCTTGCTGCAAGGCGAAGCGCAAACCGCGTCGCGCAAGATCGGGCCTGAGCAAAGCGGCGTGCGCGTGGTCAGCCTGGCCGTGGCGCCGTCGTTCCCGTCCAGCCCCAAGCCGAAGATCGCGGCGCTGCTGGGCTTGCTCAGCGGCTGCGCCTTTGGCGGGCTGCTTTCGCTGGCGCGGGGACGCCGCGACAAGGGTTTCGCCGGGCCGGACGAGCTCAAGAGTGCCCTGGGCCTCACGCCGCTCGGCACCGTGCCGCGTCCCGCGAATGGCGCATCGCTGGCGGAGCGCGTCGCCGCCGACCCGAGCGGGCCAGAGGCGGAAGCCTTGCGCTCGCTGCGCACCCGGCTGCGGTTCTCCGGGCGCGGCTCGGTGCCGCGCAGCGTGCTGTTCGTGTCCAGCCTTGCCGGAGAGGGTGCGGCCGAGTTCACCGCGGCGTTCGCCCGCGTGGCCGCCATCGACGGGCTTCGGGTCCTGTTGCTCGAAGGCGATCTGCGGGAGCCGTCGCTCGCCCGCGTCCTCAGAATCCCGCCCTCCAACGGCCTGATCGACACGCTTCAGGGCAGCGAGCACTGGCAGGAGCAGGTGCAGCAGGACGGGCGCACGTCGCTTGACCACCTGCTCGTCGCCGGGCCGCAGCCCGCAGCGAACCAGCTTCTGGACTCGATGCAATTACAGAACCTGATCGCGGAAGCGCGGGACGAGTACAACCTCGTGGTCATGGACAGCCAGCCGATCGGCAGCGCCACGCAAAGCATGGTGCTGGCGCATATCGTCGATACCGTCGTCCTCGTGATCGGCGCCAAGCGTTCAAGCCGGGCAGCAGTACGCGAGTCGATGCACACGCTGGCCGTTGCGTCGCGCAAGCCGGTCGCGGTGGCGCTCAACATGGCAGCCTGACTGGGAAGGGCTTGGCGCTCCGGACCCGGCGCCGGGCCCTTCCTCTAAGCTGCTGCTGCGGCTCCGCGCGGAACCGCCAGCATTAACCGCGGGCGGACGCGGGAGGGGTCCAGATCTGGAACCGCTCACCGCGCATCGACTGGGCGACGCCCAATCCCGTCGCCACGAACGCCGAGGCAATGCCCACGAGCTTGCCAAACGGCCCGGCAGGACGCAGCCGTGCGGCCACCAGAAGCGCCGTCCCAGCAAGAGCGCAAAGCAGCAGCAATACCCACGCGCCAAGCACCGCCAACCCTGCCGCGAAGCACAGCAGCGCCGCCCCCAGCAGGTAAGCCGCGAACCAGCGCAGCAGCTTGTGCGAAACGTACTTATAACGGTTGAACAGCGGAAGCTTGGCCAAGTCGGCGCGCAGCATCCGGTGCACGTTGAAAGCCTGGCAGGCAATGCGGACCTTGCGCCGGAACTCGTCGCCCGCGTGCGTCGCGGACTCCTCGTAGGCCAGCGCGTCGCTGGCCCGCACGACCCGGTGGCCGCCGCACAGGATTGACAGGGACACATACATATCGTCGATGATGTCGGGCGGCGGCGGCCGGTGCAGCGCGCGCCGGATTGCGAAGATCGACCCGTCGGCGCCCATCGTCGATCCGCTGCTGGATTCAAGCTCCTTGATGGTCTCTTCCAATCGCCAATACAGCGAACCCGTCACCGCCGTGGCGCTGTCATTGGCCCGGGTGTAAACCAAGTGGCCGCACACGCACCCGACTGCCGGGTCATCGAAGCGCTGTAGCAGCCGGGGAATGGCGTCGGGCGCGAAGGTGACATTCGCGTCGGAGAACACCAGGATGTCGGCATTGGTTTGCGCGACCAGCGTGTTCATGCCGTAGGTCTTGCCCTGTCGCGTCGGCGACGCGACCACGGTGATCTCGTTCTCGTACTCGCGCAGGATTTCGGCCGTGCGATCCGACGCCGCATCGACATAGATCAGCAGCTCAAGGCCGGGCACCGCCTCGCGCATGCTGACCATGTTGCCGGCCTTGGCGCGGATGACTTTTTCCTCGTTGTAGGCGCAGACGCACAAGGCCACGCGGGGGGGTGGGGCGGGCTGCGTCGGGAGCGGCACGGCGGTTCGCCGGGGCCGAAACCGGTCAAGCAGCGCGAGGCTCAAGGGGTATGTGGCGAAAGGGTGCACGCCGACCGCTGCAAAGACGCAAGCGCTGGCGAGCAGTTGCTGACCTAGCAGGACAAGTCTCCCAGTGACTTAAGGATGGTGCGGCTGGACCGTCGCGCCATGCCAAGGCGCTCCAGCCTTTTCCGGGACCGGCCGGCGGGCGGCGGCTGCCTCCAGCACTGCCTCATACTCGGCAGTGATGCGAGAAGGCATGAAGTTTGCGGCGGCTTTGCGGCATTTCGCGAACACACCCGTACGATCCCAAGAAGCGCTGATCAGCGCGGACAGGCTGGTGAACAGCGCCTCCGCGTCGGTTCCCGCGATGAGGAAGCCGTTGCGTCCATGCTCGACCACCTCCGAAAGCCCGCCCAGCGGACTGGCCAGGCTCGGCACGCCATAGGCCAAAGCTTCATGAAAAACACGGGGGAAAGGGTCCTCCCAGATTGAGGGAATCACCAGCAGGTCGATGGAGGGAAAAAAGGCCGACGGCGCGGCATGGCCGACGAAGCTGATGCCCGCGGCACCCGCCGCCCGCCCGTGCAGCGCCGCCGTGTATTCGGGCTTTCCCGTTCCGGCGATGCTGAGAAAGGCCGCGCCTTCCGGCAAGCGACGCGCGGCGTCGATCAGGTTCTCCAGCCCCTTGGACGGATCGAGCCGCCCCATGAAGCCCAGGCGGAGCGGCGTGCGGGGAACCGGCGGCACGGCGTCGGGCAGCGCGTCCGCCGCGTTGTTGCCGCGGATGATGCGGATGGGCTGCTGGCCGGCCGCCGCGCGGGGAAAGGCGCCGGCCGCGGTCAGGCGGTCGAACACCCGGTTGCTGACGCAGGTCACCATATCCGGGATCCCCGACATGGCCCGGCGCGGCCGGCTGAAGACCCGGCACTCCGCGCAAAGCGACGCGCAGTTGCCCCGGCCGGGCCGCCACATGGCGCTGCGTGGGCATGCCGTGTAGTAGTCGTGCAGCGTTTGCACGATGGGGATGCCCAGCTCCTGCGCCGCTGCCCACGCCGAGGCCGAGAAGCCCTGGAGGTTATGGAAATTCACGACGTCGGGGGACAAGCGGCGCAACAAACGGGTGAGCCGCCGCTTCATCACGGGGTTGTATGCTTCCATTGTCTGGAACACAACTCTCCATGGCAAAGTTTTACTTGCGCCGTGCGGCCAGAAGACATTTGCAAGCGGAACGTAATGCACGGGTATTCCGTCGATCTCGCGCGTTTCGGCCCGCCATCCCGGGGTAAGCGTCACCACATTGCAATCGTGGCCGCGGCCCATCATCTGTGCAGCAAGCAGGCGAAGCGTCGTCTCCGCTCCGGCCGCGCCGTAGGGAGGATAAAGTGTGTTCAGAAACGTCAGGCGCACAGAGTACCTCCGCAGGAGTCACGCGATCGTGTTGCTTGAAGCCCGCCCGAAGTTTCGACGGTTTGCGTTGCATTGCAGCATCCAGGTGATTTACTTCCACCCATGAGTTTCGTCACGCGCATGCTCCGCCGTTCGCCGCGTCCTGCGCCGGAGGCGTCCCTATCTCCGCCCCGGCACGCAGCCCCCCGCCTCAGCATGCCCCCGCGCCCCGGCGTTGCACGTCCGGGCGGCCCCTCCCCTACCGACATCGCGCCCTCGCCTTCCCAGCAGCACGCGCTGCGGGAGGTTTTCACGCCGACGCGCCCGCAGCGCAGTTCGCGGCGGGTCAGCGGGCGGCAAACGGAACTGCTGCGGATCTTCCGCGCCATCGCGCTCGACCGGGCGCATGTCGTGCTATACGGCGAGCGCGGGCGCGGCAAGACCTCTCTTGTGAACCTCGTGGCCTCCGCCGCCCGGAGTTCCGGCTACATGGTCGGGCGCTACACCTGCTCCTTCGACAGCTGCTTCGAGGACATCGTGCGCGGGCTGGCGCGTGATCTGCCGAAGTCGATGCTGGCGGCGCCCATCGTCCAGGACGATGAGCTTGAAGGGTGCGAGGCGGCGTTGCCGCGCGCCCGGGTCCAGCCGCGCGATGTCGCAGCCCTGCCCGGCCGCTTGGCGGGGCGCCACGTGGTGCTGATTGCCGACGAATTCGACCGCGTGGAAGATTCTGCGACGCGGACCTGGTTCGCCGACGCGATCAAGCAAGCGTCCGACCGCGGCGCCGCGATCAGCTTCATCATCGTCGGCGTGTCTGACAGCCTTGAGGAGTTGGTCGGGCGGCACCCGTCCATCCAGCGCAACATCCTCGGCCTCGCCCTGCCTTTGCTGACCGACACGGAAATCGACGAGATCCTCGTGCAAGGCGGCCGGGACGCCGCGATCGAGTTCCTGCCCGAAGTGCGCCATGCCGTCGTGAACGTCGCCCGCGGCGTGCCGTATGTGGCCCAGCTTCTTGGCCTGCACGCGGGGACGGAGGCGATTGCGCGTGCGTCGCCGGAAGTCGAGCCGCCGGACTTGCTGGCGGCCTTCCGCCGGGCTGTGGACGAGGCCGATCCCCGCGTGGCCGCGATCTACCAAGGGATCACCGGAGGCGAGCGCGACCGCGGGATGCTCGAAAGCCTGCGGGCCATCGCCGCCGGGGAGCAGGACCGTTATGCCCGGTTCATCGTGTCCGAGCAGGAAGGCGTGCACTACATCGCGGATCATTGGCTGGAGCCGGGCGCGTGGGAGCGACTCATGGACACCGGAACGGTGCGGGCTTGCCGGAGCATCGGCCCGGACTGCTTCGCCTTTTCCGAACCCATGCTGCAGCACTACATTCTGATGCGGGAAGCGCTTGACCGTGGGCTGCCGCTCCACAACGGGGGCGCATTCGGCTGATGGCTGGGGCGCCGGAATGGCCGGCCGCCGTCACAAGGCCAAATGGATTCCGAACAGCACGACGTTGCGGTTGTAGCTGCCGGTGGTTAGGGTGTTCAGCTGCTGGCCAAGCGACACGCCCGCCTGCTGGGTAGAACTGAGCGGCGTATTCAGCACCTGCGTGCCGACAATCGATGCGTTCCCCGGACCGCTCTGCTGCGTGAAGTCGTAATCGGCAGACAAGCGCAAGCGGCGGTTGACCAGGCAGTTCACGCCGCCGCCCAATGTGTAGCTGGTCGTGGTGCCGGTTGACTGAAAGTACTCCGCGGCCTGGAAGCTGCCCCGGCCCTGCAACAGGACGTTGCGCTGGAGTTCATGGTCCAGAACGAGCCCGGTCGTCGTGAAGGTGTAGCCGGCGGTTCCTTCCGTCTGCACATCCTCGATCTGCCGCCGCACATAGCCGGTCAAGGTGGTCAGCCCCGTCGGCGTGTAGATCACGTTCGCTTCGGCGATCGGAGCCGTGCGGGTGCCGTATTGGGACGCGGCGAAATCCCGCACCTCAATCCCGGCGAGCAGGCGGTAGCGCCATAAGCCGGTCGCCTGGTAATCGATGCCGGCCAGGGCCAGGAAGCTCTTCGAGTTGTTGCTGACCTCCTCGTTCTGCGGCCGGATGTAGTGCGAGTTGATCCCTTGCAGCACGACCAGGATGCTGCGCTGGTCGCTCAGGCTATAGCGGGTCGTGACGCCGCCGCTCACCACGGTCCGATCGCGAAAACGTTGGCTAGTCGGCAGCCCGGCAACGGACGCATTGCCGAATTGGAACAAGCGGACATCGATGTTGGGCACGAAAGAGAACCGGCCGGATTCAATCGTGTAGTCCGCACGCACGGCATCGACATCGTAAGGCAGCGGCGTCGTCGTCGCGATAGCGCCGATGTCCGTGCCGAGCTGGTGCTGCCGGAAATGCGAGTAGGCGATATCCAGGTCGTGGCGGCCGATCGTGTAGCCGCCGCCAATCGAAACGTTGTAGTTGGTGTAATTCTGGTTGGAGGCGCTGAAATACGAGTAGTTGTCCAAGCTGGCCGAAACGCCGAAGCGATTGCGGGACCAGTTGGAATTCGCAATGATCGAGGGCGACGTCTTGACGAAACCGCTGCTCGGCCCGCCGCTGATGCCCAGAATGTTTGAGTCGTAGCCGACGCTTTCATCCAAACGCGCGTTGACGGTGTAGGCCCCAAGCCGCACGCCGGGTTCCTGATACAAGGGCCGGAGCCGGGACAGCACCGTCACGCCCTGATCACGGTCGAAGCCTGGGACTCCCGTTGGGAAATAGTTCTCGACATACTGCGCATGGGCGCCTGGCGAGAAGCCCCACGCCAACAGGCCGACCCCGATACACGACAAGCGCCGCCGTGTTCCTGACCGTGCCATGACCCCTCCGCCGCCATCCATCGTTCCCGCAAGGACACGAGCGTGCCGATGCGGTCAAGGGCAAAGGCGGTCCAAGACGGAGTTGAGGAGAACCGCCCCCAATTATGATCGTGCCGTGCGACCTTGATGCAACGATTATACCTGATCGTGAGCCAAGCGTGGCAGTTGCTCTCGACGGTGCAACCAAACCGGCCATAACATGCTAAGAGGGATGCCGAAATCAGGAGAACGTCATGCGTGTGACATGTACAAGGCCCGGACTGCTGTCGAGGCGGGTCGCTTTGGCCGGCATCGCGGCGGCGCCGGTGGCTGGCCTTGTGGGCTGCGGCGGCCCCGGCTCGGGCCTTCCGCCCGTGCCCGACGTGAACGCCAGCATCTACACGCTGGGACCAGGCGACCAGATCCGGATCATCACGTTCGGCGAGCAGCAGTTGACGGGCGAGTTCCGGGTCGATGCGGCCGGGGAGATCGCCTTGCCTCTCGTCGGCGACGTGCATGCCGGCGGCCTGACCCCGAAGCAACTGGAGGGTTCGGTCGCCCAGGCGCTGACCCGGTCCAAGCTCTACAGGAATCCCAGCGTTTCGGTCGAGGTGATCGCCTACCGGCCGATCTTCATCTTGGGCGAGGTCGCCCGCCCGGGGCAGTATCCTTATCAGCCCGCCATGACCGTCGTCACCGCGGCGGCGGTGGCCGGCGGCTTCACCTACCGCGCGGTCACCAACCGGTTTTCGATCGTCCGCACCAGCAACAAGGCGCCCGAAACGACCGAGGGCGGCGCTATACGAGAAACGCTGGTGCAGCCCGGTGACGTTATCACGGTGTTCGAGCGGATCTTCTGATCATATGTGGTGAATTTGCCACAAGCTTTGTGACGGGATAACCACATGAGTTGATTGTGGTTTACCGTTGCGCTTTCAAACCTCCACCCTTCAGCTAAGGGACGTTGCAACACCCACGAGCATCGTCAACGATACGTGATCGGCACTTTGTGTGCGTTGCGGCATGGTTCGCGTTAACAGATGTAAGGGACCATCCCTTGTGAATAGCGTTTACATCTGCGCGGCTGACCTTGGCGATGGGCGGAGAATCTACGGATGCATGTTAACTCTCTAACGCGTGAGACTTCGCCACGATTGCGTGTTCGCCGTGTGCCGTTCAGGCCGGCGACGATCCGCTGGATGGCACTGTTTTCCGCCGACATCGTCGCGTTGCTACTGGCAGCGGCGGTGGCGGTGTGCACGCACATGATGTATGAAAGCGTATCTCTGGATCAAACCTTGCGCCAGATCCCCACTCAAGGGTTCGGCTGGCGCGGGTGGGGCAGCATCCTCGTCGCCGCCCTGCTCGTCGCCTACTTCGGCTGCCGTGGCCATTACACCCTCCGCGTGCCGATCTGGACGGAGTTGCGCGGCCTGGCAGCGGGGGTGGCCATCGGCTTTCTCTGCGACAGCTACATCCGCGTCATCGTTTACAACTCGCACCTTGGGTTTGAAAGCATATCCCGTTGGGTTTTGCTCCTGCCGTGCCTGCTCCTGATGCGCAAGCTGGCACGGACGATCCTTGACGACTTCGGCGTGTGGCGTTTGCGCACCCTCATCATCGGCGATGACGCCGCCTTGAAATCGACGCGGGCGGCGTTCCAATCAGACGCCCGGCTCGGCTACGAGGTCGTGGCATCTGTCGGCTTGCACGCGGTCAACCACGCCCCGGGCCGCGGGACATGGTTGCTGGAGCAGCATGACGCGGAATTCGCGGTGATCGCGACGCGGGGCGACATTTCCGGGGAAGCCGCCCGCTTTGCCGAGGACCTATCGCGCGAGCGCGTGCCTTTTGCGCTCGTTCCGGCCTTTGACGGGCTGCCAGTCAGCGCATTCAACAGCCAGTACTTCTTCACGCATGACGTGACGTTGCTGGTATACGGCAACAACCTCGCGCGCCCGCTCAGCCGCTTCGTCAAGGCGTTTTTCGACCAGGCGGTTGCCTTGTTCCTGTTGGTGGCGTTGTCGCCGCTTTTCCTGGCGCTCGCCTTGCTGATCCGTGCTGACGGAGGCCCGGCGCTGTTCGGCCATCGCCGCGTCGGCGAGAACGGGCGGTCGTTCCGGTGCTTCAAGTTCCGGTCCATGGTCACAAACGCGGACGAGGTGCTGCAGCAGGTGCTCAACACCGATCCGCGGGCGAAGGCGCAATGGCTGGCGACCCACAAGCTCCAGGATGACCCCCGCATCACCTCGATCGGCCGGGTGCTCCGCGGAACGAGCCTCGACGAGTTGCCGCAGTTGCTCAACGTCGTCCGGGGCGAGATGAGCCTGGTCGGCCCCCGCCCGATCATCGATGCAGAAATCCCGCGCTACGGCCGCGACATCTCCTACTACTTTGAGACCAAGCCGGGGATCACCGGGCTGTGGCAGGTCAGCGGGCGGAGCAACACGACGTATGAGCACCGCGTGTCCCTCGATGTCTGGTATGTGCGCAACTGGTCGCTCTGGCACGACATCGCCATCTTGTTGAAAACGCTCCCGGCGGTACTGAAGAAGGAGGGCGCGGTCTGAGGCCGCGCCTTCAAGCGAGGTGGCTAGCGCCGGGGAAGTAGCCGCCGCGAAGCGTCTTGCGCAAGATGACGGGCATTTGGCGCATCGTTTCCAGAAAGATGTAGCTGGAGCTCAAGGGAGACTGAACCAGCAACCGGGCGGCCTCCCCGATCTGTCCTTTTTTCACTGCATCGGTGAACGCCCGGTAGTAGTATAGCCGGTCTATCTTCGCCTTGTGCTGGCGAAGGGCTTTGCAAAGCGCCGGGTCGCGCGAAACCGCGGAATCTTTCAGAAAATCCCCTTCAAGCTGCGCGATGCGCAACAGGTCGCCAGAGCTTTGCACCTCGGCCAGCGTTCCTGGCCGCATGGCGTAGTGGTAAAGAACCTCGGGTGTCACCCACCAGCACGCCCCGGCGCGCAGGCAAGCGATATAAAACATGTAATCCTCGCCGAAGCGATTCCGCTCGTCATATCGAATGCCATGCTTCAACAGGAAGTCGCGCCGGATCATCGGCTGCATAAACCCATAGCTGAGCCTGGGGTTCTTGGGATCACCGATGTTGCGATAGATGAATTCCGCCGCCGTCAGGTGTTGGGGATGCCCCAGGAGGTCCGGCGAGATCAGCAAATAGGGCGTGCCGCCGACCGGCATCAGCAGCAGGTTGTCCGAGACCATGTGTGCGGCATTCGCATCGGCAAGCGCCAAAAGTCGCGCAAGCCGCTCCGGGCCATAAGCATCATCCGCATCGAGCAACGCGATCCAGCGTCCGCACGCTGCGTCAAAACCGATGTTGCGCGCGGCCGCGGGCCCGTCGTTGTGCGCTGTGTGCAGCAGCTTGATTCGGTCATCCCTTTGGGCGAACTGCTCGACAATCTCCGCCGTGTCATCGGTCGAGCAGTCGTTGATGACGATCAGCTCAAAGCGGCGTTGCGTCTGGTTAAGAACAGACTGGATTGCGGTGCCGATCAGATGACTGGAGTTGTAGGCGGGTAACAGAATGGAAACGAGGCATTCCTGTCCCGCGTCGTTCATGCGTCTTTCCGTTAGTTGTCTTGAATGCGGGCGCAAAGCCCTTCCCGGCCTTTGGCCTGAAACGTGCCCGTTGTTTAAGCAACCGGGAGAACGCCAGGACGCAATCAAGCCGCATGATCGCCCTTGCGAAGCCAAGCCACCCCAACCTAAATGCGACCAAGGAGATGTGGCACGACATGGCATCGTGCAAAGGGCTGCCCGGCTTTTGATCTGAAGCAGACGTGATTGGGAAGTCCGCGCGGTCAAGCTTCCGAGGACCCCTGCCGCGTCGTCATCCATGACCATGATCTCGATGTGGTCCTTGCTCGGCGCCCGTGCCGACACGGCCGCACGTCCGATCAGGTGGGCGCGGTTGCAGGCGGAAATGAAATTGCTGGAAAGCGGCACCGTGTATCTGGCGAAAAGGAACAGCGGTCCAAATGGTGGTTCCTGATTTCAGCTCAGCGAAACGACCGCGTTGCAAGCGCGAGCAGACATTACGGTATGGCGTTGCCTCCAAAACTCTGCTCTTGAATTCGCCGGAGGGAGTATTCCGTCAGCTCGGTGGTTGCCGCCATAGGCAATAAGGATGGGAAACGGCCTAAGCATCCGGCAGGAGATGGCCCATGTTTCCGTCACCGTCCCCATGCGCGACCGAACCGGCACATCGCACGAAAGCTTGATGCCTGCCGCTTGCGCGATACGGCATCGGGTGATGCCCAGGCAGGTTCCTCCAAGGATGCAAACAGCGTTTAAGACGTATCTGGCGCGACGCCGATCCAATCGGGCTTCGGCCCTGCACGCCACGCTGACGTTCCACGACGCCTTGCGCGGACGTGGCGAGCATCGCCGCCGACCCAGTGTTACTCCTGCTCAGTCTCGGTTTGGGGAGGAGCGTTGTATGCGTCCAGCGCCGCCTGGCAGTTCTTCGACAGGTTTATGTAGAACTGTGCAAGGCAGGCCGCCGCGATGGGCGGCGCGGGATCATTCCCGACGCAATGAGCACGGTAGTCGGTTCGGCACGCCGACTTCAGCGCCGTTCCCGTATTGCGCCCCTCGCTGTCCTGCGCCCAGGCTGCCGCCGGGCTGCATGCGATCAGGGCCGAGATGCCGGCCACCCAGAATCCGGGCAGGCCGGCGCCCCGCCTACTCGGCCGCCGCCAGGTTTGCGGACCGGCGGGATGCGAACTCTCGGGCACGTTGGTTTTCGGCAATGAAAAACTCCTTTGGCGTGATCATTGTTGCGAGTTGGGCGTCGGACAGCGTGAAGCCCAGGGGATCGTCGGCGATCAACGGCGTGGTCTGCGACCGGTGCTTGAGCACGGCCGCGCGCTTGGCGGCGACATGCGGGCCGATGTCAATCGAAAACCCGTTCCAGCGCAAGTTCGGCATAAGCGTCCGGCCCGACAGCATCCAGGCCCAGACGGGGTAGGAGAACAGGGAGGCTTGGGCTACACGCGCCGCCGCTGCCGCGTAGCGGTGAGCCGCGACGTGATCGGGATGGGTGTCGTAATCCCAGCTCGTGAAGATCGTCTCGGCTGCTATGTCCCGGGCCAGCGCCGCAAGGCTCCGCCCGGCGGCCTTTGCCGCCGCGCCGCGTTGGGGAGCGCGGCCGTCTGGGAGGCCCAGGAAGCTGACGCGCTCAGGCGGCATGCCCAGCACCGCGACCGCTTCAAGCGTCTCGCCCCGGCGAAGCTGCCGCAGCAGCTCAGGTCGGTGCGTTTGGGACCCGGAATGCGACCCGGCGCCGTCCGTCACCACGGCGACGTGCACCACCTCTCCAAGCCGTGCCGCCTCGGCAATCAACCCGCCGCATCCCAAGCTTTCATCGTCGGGATGCGGCGCGACGACGAGCGCCGGCCGGCCACGGAGCACGTCGCGGAGGCTAGCCTCCGGCAGCGCCCGGACCCGCGCAAGGGAGGTCGAAGCCAGGCATGGCCCGTGCCGGACGCATCGGGCAAAGCGCTGCCACCGCCTCATTCCATTCTTCCCATGGATCGAGGCATCCCCCCAGTTCCTGCGAGGCAGCCAGAATGGACAGCGCCTGAAAAATGCCAGAAAGGATTCGTAAAGCCGCCTAGTCGCGATACTTTGAGAGCCGGATCGACGCGGGAGACGATATGTCTCGCTATTGTTTGCAAAACGTTATATTTGTGACGCCTGTTGAGGCGGTGGAGGGTCGATTGAAGGCTTGGGGATTGAGGATGCGCGGACTCCGCGGTGTGATGCTTGCGGCGTGCCTCGTGCCGCTGTGCGCCTTTGCGCAGGCCGCGCATGCGGAGGGGCGCGTCGGCGACCTTTGCCAGGTGGCGATTGCCGGGCACGCCCCGGCAACGCGCCTGCCTCCGAACCTGCTCACCGCGATTGGCCGGGTCGAGAGCGGCCGCCTCGATCCGCGGGACGGCAACGTCAAGGCGTGGCCGTGGAGCATCAATGCCGAGGGGCGCGGCTACGTGTTCAACACCAAGGCCGAGGCGATTGCCGCCGTGGTCGCTCTCCGCGCCCGCAACGTCCAGTCGGTCGATGTGGGCTGCATGCAGGTCAACCTGATGCACCATCCCGCAGCCTTCGCATCGTTGGAAGAAGCGTTCGATCCGGCAGCCAACGTACGTTACGCAGCCAAGTTCCTCGGGCAATTGTTTGCCGAAAGCGGGGATTGGAACACTGCCGCCGCCCATTACCATTCCAAGACCCCCGATCTCGCCCTGGCCTACCAGCGCAAAGTGCTGGCCCAGCTTCCCGGCGCCGCCCGCGTCCAGGCTGTCTCTGCCGAGCAGCTTTCGCTGACCAATGCCTGGGCCTCGACGCTCGGCCCGTCCCAGGCGGCCACGCCGCGTCAAGGCTCCCGGGTGTTGGAAGCGCAATGGGGGACGCCGCGGCCGGCGCAGCCGCGTGTGATCCTGCTCGCCAGCCGCCGGTGACCGCCGCGGCCGGCAGGCCCGGGTCATGGATGCTGGAGGGCAGCAACGCCCGCCGCCGTCAGGGCGGCGTTCCGGGAGTGGCCGCAAGGGTGCCGTAGTTCCAGCGAAGATACTCGTTGAATAAGCGTGACCGCTCGTTCTCGCTCAGCTTCTTCGAGCCCCATTCCGTTTGGGCCAGAAAGCGGTCGAACTCGCCGCGAAGCCGGGCCAACTGCTCGTTGCTCGGCAACGCTGGGCGCTCCGGCGGCGGCGCTGTTACCTCGGGTTCGCGGGTGGGCGGCGTAGTCTGGGGCGTCGCTGGCAAAGCCGCCACGTCAGGCTCGCGGCTGGGTGGCGGAGGGAGCGCCGGCGCCGCTACCGCATCGGGTTCGCGGCTCGGCGACCGCATAGGGGGCGGTGCCGTTGCCACGTCAGGTCTGAGGCTGGGCGGCGCAGGCGCTGGTTCCGGCTCGGCAGCTTGCTGTGGCAAGGCCGGCGCGGAAGGCAGTTGCGCGTCCCCTGGCAGGGCTTGAGCCGGCGACGACGGCTCAATCTGCGCGGGGGGAGCCGGGGCGATCAGAGCCTGGATACGCGGCCGCGCCGTATCATACCAACCCATCCCAAGGGTTGCGGCGACCACGCCCAGCATCAGCGCCCCCACTGCGGCGAACACCCACCGCCGACGGCTGGCAGCGGCCACGGCGGGCTGCTTTGCGACCGTTCCGCCAGGCTCCACGTGCCTCGGCATGGCCGCGCTGAGTTCCGGACCGGCAAGCGGCGCCTGAACCCGGATCACTGGTCCGAGCCGGTCGCGAAGCGGGGTCAGTTCGTCCCGGTCGATCAGGGGGAGAAACTTCGGATGCCCGGCGAACACCAACTGCAGCCGGGGCGTCCGGGTGCCGAACACCGTGAGCGCCACCTGCAGAAAGGCGAGCGTCGGCGGCGGCAAGAGTTCGGCCTGTTCCAAGACGAGGGCAACCTGGTTTTCCCCATGGGCGCGCGTCGCGAGCGCCCGGACAATCAGTTCGTCATCATCGGCCCGCGGTCCGCTGCGATGGTTGGCGCCGATCTCCTCGACGATCCGCGACAGGGTCAGCGCCGTGCCGGGCAACCCGCGAACCCGCACCACGCGAATGCAGTCCCCAGGCAGCACGGCGAGGCACCCATCGACGGCGACCGACACGGCCTGCGCGCTCGTGCCGAGCAAGGCCACGACCGGTTTCGCTTGCCGAACCGCGTCCGCGAGTTGAGCCACCGGATCACCCGGGCGCTGGCTCATGGCCTGGCCGCTAGGTTTTGCACGCACAAAAGAGATCGCCGCCTCCTGTGGCTGGCCCGCCTATCCCGAGATGCCGTCGCATGCACGCGCATGCCGAAATCATGAACGCCTGCAGCCGATAGGCAACCATCTAATGGTCATTATCTTGGGTGCCCTGCCATTCCACAAAGGCCCGGAACAATCTCTCCTTCTCGTCGGCCTCCGTCACCGCGAGGGCGACCGGCGCCACGACGCGTGCCGTGCGGCCATGGGATTGGACGATCCGTTGCGGCCGGGTTCTCTGCGCAGACAAAGCCGGGCCATGCCCGGCACGGGACGGGGTGCCGATGCAAGCTGGAAGCGACAACAGCAACGAACATGACCCCAGCCTGGTTGTCGCATGGAAGCATGCCCACGGGTTCGCCAATCTTATGGACGTCCTTGCTGCGCAGAGCCGGGCCGAGCATGCTGCTTGCGTCAAGCCGACAGGTAGGCGATGGCGAACTGCATGGGACCATGGGCGCATCGACCGGGCACGCAGCAGGAACAATGCATTTAAATTGATCTTTGAGCCATAGGCTGAGACTCAACATGCGGCCGCAGCTGCATCGTAATCAAGAGCTACGGTTGCAGACGGGCAGCAGCTCTTCCATTCGTGATCAGCAACCAACATTCAGGCTGAACCTCGCCGCACGGCGCCGCGCCGGCAAACATTCCCCTTGCCGCCGCCCAAATTTCACCGCCGGGCTTCGTTCCCGCTTCCGGCGCCCCCTGTCACCCTCCATACGGTGTTGCCCACATCGTCGGCAACCAGCAACGCCCCGTTCCGGTCCATGGCGACGCCCACCGGGCGCCCCTGCGCCTCGCCCGATGCGTTCAGGAAGCCGGTCAGGATCTCCATCGGCTCGCCCGCCGGCCGGCCCTCCGCAAAGGGCACGAAGATCACGCGGTAGCCGCTTGGCGGGTTGCGGTTCCAGGAGCCGTGCTGGCCCACGAACGCCCCCTGCGTCAGCGCAGCCGGCAGGCTGCCCGCCTCCGAGAACGCGAGGCCCAGCGACGCCGTGTGCGCGCCGAGGGCATAGTCGGGCACGGCGGCGCGGGCCACCATCTCGGGATGGGCCGGCGCCCGTTCGTCCACATGCTGCCCGTAGTAGCTGAACGGCCAGCCGTAGAACGCGCCGTCCCGCACCGCCGTCATGTAGTCCGGCACCAGGTCGCTGCCGATCTCGTCGCGCTCGTTCACCGCAACCCACAGCGCGTCGGTTTGCGGCTGCCAGGCCATGCCCACGGGATTGCGCAGGCCGCCGGCGAATACCCGGTGCGCCCCGGTGGCCGCATCGACCTGCCACACCGCGGCCCGCCCCTCCTCCGCCGACAGGCCGTTCTCCGCCACGTTGCTGTTGGAGCCGACGCTGACATACAGCGTCCAGCCATCCGCGCTCGCCACCACGTTCTTGGTCCAGTGGTGGTTGATGGGGCCGCCGGGCAGGTCACAGATCTTGGTGCCCGGCGCCGTGATCTCCGTTTGCCCCAGCCCGTAGGGGAACCGCAGCAGCGCGTCGGTGTCGGCCACGTAAAGGTTGTCTCCGGCCAGCGCCATGCCGAACGGCGAGTTCAGGCCCTTGAGGAAGACGTGGCGCTCCACTCCGCCATGGCCGTCGTCGCGCAGCAGGGTGATGCGGTTGGCGCTCGGCGTGGATGCGCCGGCTTTCGAGAACAGTGTCCGCTGCACCAAGCCGCGGATGCCCTTCCCATCGTCGGGCCGCTTTGGCGCGTTGGTTTCGGCCACCAGGATGTCGTTGTTCGGCAACACCGCGAGCCAACGCGGATGGTCCAGCCCCTGCGCCAGGGCCGAAACGCGCAGGCCCGGCGCCGGCACCGGCGCAGCGCCCGCCGCCCAGCCCCTGGCCGTGGCGATTTTGACGGTCGGCACCAGGGTAGAATGAGGAGGCGGCAGGGCCGGGCTTGGTCCGACGCCCGCTTGCAGCGGCAGGGTCGCACGCTCGCCGCAGGCCGAAACAGCGCCCGCGACGGCGAGGATTGTGGCACCAGCGATGACAAGCGTGCGTGGGCGCATGGCTGAACCGATTTGTTGCCGCACAAGGATATGATGCGCGCTGCCGGATCGGCAACGCCGTCCGCGGCAGCCGCGCCCGGGCGTCGCCTCCTGCACGACAGCGTGACCCAGGTCACAGCACCGCTCGCCAAACCGGCTCAGACTCTCATCGGCGCGGCAGAGCGCAGCGTCAACCCAGGCCAGGGAGACACCGATGAGTGCGGGAATGAACAAGCTTGCGCCCAGCAATCATGGCAGCGGGGTGCGTGGCGACACGATGCGCCGCCGTTCCTCCATGTTCGAGGGCCGCTTCGGCCGCATGTTCCGCAACCTGCCGCCGGCTGCCTGGCCGGAGGACGCGCTGCACGCCCTGGGCGATGCGATGCTGGCGTCGCCGGAAGCGACGGACACCACGCCCCCGCTGCCCAAAGCCTCCCCGGAAACGGACGCCATCCTGCAGGACGACGAGGAGAACAGCGGCATTTCCGCCGGCTACACCTACCTCGGCCAGTTCATCGACCATGACATCACCTTCGACCCGGCCTCCAGCCTGCAACAGCAGAACGACCCGGACGGGTTGGTGGACTTCCGCACGCCCCGGCTGGACCTGGACTCCGTGTATGGGGGAGGTCCCGATGACCAGCCCTACATGTATGATGGCAAGCGGTTCCGGCTCGGCCGGCCGCTGCTGGAACTGGACCAGCCCAGCCCCCGCCGCGACCTGCCGCGCTACGACGATCCCGAGGTCCCGTCCCGCGCCAAGCGGGCGCTGATCGGAGACCCGCGGAACGACGAGAACGTCATCGTTTCGCAACTGCACGCCACGGTGCTGCAATTCCACAACCGCCTGGCCGACCTCAACCCGGGCCTTGCGTTTGCGGAGGTGCAGCAGCTTGTCCGCTGGCATTACCAATGGATCGTGGTCAACGACTTCCTGGTGCGCATCTGCGGCGAGGAGGTGGTGGACGAAATCCTGCCCTATAGGCAGGCAGCCCGGCCTGCCTGGGAAAAGGAGCCGAGGCTGCGGTTCTACCGGCCCCGATACGATGCGTTCATGCCCATCGAATTCTCCGCCGCGGCCTACCGCTTCGGCCATTCCATGGTCCGGCCGATCTACCGCCTGAACACGGAGCTCCACGGCGGCGACAACCCGCTGCTGGCGACGCCGGATGAGATCGAGCGTGGCCTGCAAGGGCGGTTCTTCATCTTCGCAGGGGTCCAAACGCGCGGCCTCAACGGCTTCGGGGCATTCCCTCAGCAATGGGCCATCGATTGGAGCCTCTACTTCGACATTGACGGCTCCGGCGGACGGGGCGGCACCAGGCGCGTGCAACCGGCCTACAAGATCGACACGTCGCTGGTGAACCCGCTTGGCTTCCTGCCCGAGTTCTCGAAAACCGTCCCTGCCTCGCCGCCGCTGACCGTGGACCAGCTTCAGGCCAAGCCGGTTGACCCCGAGCGCAACCCCGCCAACCTGGCCGCCCGCAACCTGCTGCGCGGCATGGCCATGGAACTGCCGAGCGGACAGGCGGTCGCCGACGCGATGGGGGTCCCGTGCGTCCCCGACGAGCAGCTTTTCATAGGCAAGGCCATTGTCGATGAGCTGACGAAAAGCCCCAAGCTCGTCGACATCGACCCGAGCTTCGCGGGTAGCGCGCCGCTCTGGTATTACGTGCTGGCGGAAGCGCAACACGAGTGGCTTGCCCGCGCCACCGGACCCGGCGGCAAGGGCGACGCGGAACCGGTCCGGCTTGGCGCGGTGGGCCGAAGGATCGTCGCCGAAACGCTGATCGGCCTGCTGGCCGCAGATGGGCGTTCTTACCTACGGCAGAATCCGAACTGGCAACCGGTGATCGCGGGGCAGCCGATCCGCACGATGGGCAGCCTGCTCAAGTTCGCGTCGGGCTGACGGCTTCCAGCCGGCCCGGCGCTACTCGGCGCCGGACCAGTTGCTGAAGCGCGCGTTGCCCAGCCCGGTGCCGATGGTCATCACGCCCCAACGCTCCACGTCGCGCATGAACGGCACCTCGCTCAAGCCTTGCACCACCACGTCGTTGTGCATCAGCACCACCGTTTCGTGCCCGCCGATACCCGGGATGGCGTCCCGCAGCAGTTGGGGCAGGTTGAAGCTCTTGTGCTCCCAATCGCCGGGCAGGTTCTGCCCACCCTTCTTGATCGACCTGTCCTCCCGGATCAGGCCGGGACAGCCGAGGCCGATGAACGGCGCCAGGTTCAGCCCTTGCTTGCCCGCGCGCTTGATCAGGCCCTGCAGCATGCCGACCAAGCGCTCGACCGCCGCTTCCCGGTCGGGTTGGTCGTCGGCATGACGCCACAGCTCCGACATCAGGACGCCTGCCTTTGACAGGTCGGGAGCTTTCCGCACGTTCAGCCCGACGATGCCGACCCGGATGTTGGAGCCGCCGATATCGACGGCCAGGATGCTGTCATGGCCCGAGAAGATCCATGACGGCGCCAGATGGATGCAGCCGATCAGCCCGGCCTCGTCGGGATGGTGCCGGATCGGCTGCATGGCGACCTCATGCTCCGACCCTCTTCAGCAGCACCGCGGTGCGGCCGATCGCCAGCTCGCCGACGCAGCTGTCGCGCAGGCCGCCGCCGACCACGATGCGCTGCGTGTCGCGCCACTCCTCCAGCCGCATGAAGCGGCGGATCACCGTTGCGAACTCCTGGGCGAACTCCTCGATTGTGCCAAGCACCACGCCCGCCGCTTCCGGATCGCCGTCCTGCATCACGCGGTCGAGCTTCTTCTTGCTGATGTCCTCGCTCGGCGTGCTGCCGATCGGGTCGCCGCAGCCGTCCCGCACGCGCTCCCGCCCGTCCTCCAGGATGGCCCGGAACGCCCGCCCGCTCGCGCGGTCACCGATGAATCCGCCCTCGTCGCGCAATTCGGCGTTGTAGGTGTCGATGTGCACGGTGGCGAGCTTTCCCGCGCCATGGCCGGCGAGGCCGGGGCTCTGTGTGCTTGGGGTCGACATCAGGGGGCGCCTGCTGGTGGTGGGAGGAAAGTAGCCCCATCAACCCGGCTCGGCCGTTAAAGTTCGATGTGTTCCGCGTTGCGCGTGCGCGATGCCGGGCGGCCACAACCTGTGGCCGCCCGCAGCTTTGCCCGCGTCACTTGGCGCGGGTCATCTGCCCCCGGATCTCGCCCGCCGGATTGGCGGCGGTATGCACGTTGGCATACCACTTGCCCGCCATCAGGTCGGCCATCTGCGCGTCCGTCAGCGTGGCGGTTCCCTTGATTGGGCTGGCCGGCGTCGGGAACGGCACGACCACTCCGGCATTCGCCCCAGAATCGGCCGGGCCGTGGAAATGCGCGGCGGTCGCGGGGCCGGACAGCCCGGAATACTCCACGTTGTAGGTCAGCGTCTTGGACGCGGTATCCAGAGACGCCGTGGCCGCTCCCGTGCCGGCGGTGGTTTTGGGCGGGACTTCGCTGGCGCCCGCCAGCGTGGCGCTGAACGGCACCGTTTCGGCGCGGGCGGCGGCGCTGAACAGGCACAGGACGCCCAGCAGCAACATGAAACGCGGCATCTCGCTCTCCCTTTGTCGTTGAGCAGCCAGCATGGACCGACTCTGCGGCCATGTCAGGGGGGCCACGGCCGACGGCGGTGGACAATGGCCGCGGCAGGGTGCTGGATGATGGAGCGGCCACGCCGCGCCTGGACTTGACGGAGCACAGCCATGCCGCATGCCGCCACCGATGACCATGTGACGCTCTACTACGAAGAGGCCGGCTCCGGCGCCCCGGTCATCTTTGTGCATGAGTTCGCCGGCGACCTGCGAAGCTGGGAGCCGCAGATGCGGCACTTCGGCCAGCGCCGCCGGGCGATCGCCTTCAACGCCCGCGGCTACCCGCCCTCCGCCGTGCCGGAGCACCCGGCGCACTACTCGCAGAACCGCGCCGCGGACGACATCGCCGCCGTGCTCGACCACCTCGGCATCGAGCGCGCCCACGTCGTCGGCCTGTCCATGGGCGGGTTCGCCACCCTGCACTTCGGCTTCCGCCACCCGGGGCGCGCCGTGTCGCTGGTGGTCGCCGGCTGCGGCTACGGGGCCGAGCCGGCGCAGGCCGCCCGGTTCAAGGCCGAGGCCGCGGCCATTGCCGAAACCCTGAAGCGCGACGGCATGGCCGCCTTCGCCGCGCGCTACGCCCATGGCCCGACCCGCGTGCAGTTCGAGAACAAGGACCCCCGCGGCTTCGCCGAGTTCGCCCGGCACTTGGCCGAGCACAGCGCCCTCGGCTCCGCCAACACCCAGCTCGGCGTCCAGGGCGCGCGGCCGTCGCTGTACGACTTGGTGGATCAGATGCAGGCGCTCATCGTTCCCACACTGGTGCTGACGGGCGACGAGGATTGGCCCTGCCTGCAGCCGGCGCTGCTGATGAAGCAGGCGATCCCAGCCGCGGCGTTGTCGGTGATGCCCAACTGCGGCCACACCATCAATCTTGAAGACCCCGACCAGTTCAACCACTTGGTCGGGCAATTCCTGGCCCACGTGGAAAGCGGGCGCTGGCCGATGCGGGACCCGCGCGCGCTGTCGCCGTCCATCACCGGGATGGGGCCGAGGCGCTAACCGGAACCCAGCTACACCCCGCGGCTCATGGCCTGGATCGGCGGCTGCACGTCGGCGGGCAGCGGCGACGTGTAGGGCGTGTCGCGGGTGCGCTCTACCAGGTCAGCTTTGGCGCGCTCGATCAGCCCCGGGTCCTGCAAGGCGTCCAGCGCGGTGCCGGCCATCACCTTGGCGACGTGGACGAGGCCCTTGTGCGCGGCGGGACTCTTGCCTTGCGCGGTCAGCTGCCAGGAATGGAACGGCGTGCCCACGGCGCAGGTGGCGCCGCGCGCCTGCACCGTGGGCACCACCCAGGACACGTCGCCCACGTCCGTGCTGCCGTTGCCGCCTCGGCCGTGCGAGGCGAACGGGATCACGAAATCGCACATCGCGAGGTCGCGCCGCACAGGCACCCCGGCGCGGTCAAAGGCGGCGGCAATGTCGGCGTCGGACAGCGTGGCGCGGATGCGCTCGGCATAGGCGCGGTCGGCCTCATCGAACTCGGGCGGGCCGAGGCGCAGGAAGTTGTCGTGCATCGCCTGCTCCATCGGCGTGTTGGCCAGCAGGTTGCTGACGGCGCTGACCGTCTGGGCGCTGACGGTTGTTTCCGTCATCAGCGCCGCGCCCTCCGCGACTTTGCGCACCCGGGCCACGAGGGCAGTCAGGCCCGCCAGGTCGCGGGCGCGGATCAGGTAGCGCACCTTGGCCCGGGCCTGCACCACGTTCGGCGCGATGCCGCCCGCATCGAGGTAGGCGTAATGCACCCGCGCGTCGTCCGGCATGTGCTCCCGCAGGTAGTTCACGCCGACGTTCATCAGCTCCACGGCGTCCAGCGCGCTGCGGCCCAGGTCCGGCGCCGCCGCGGCGTGGCTGGCGCGGCCCACGAAGGTGAAGTCGATCCGCGTGTTGGCGAGGCTCACCGCCTCGTTCACGCCGGAGAACGAGGCCGGGTGCCAGGAGATCGCGATGTCCACGTCCGCGAAGGCGCCGGCGCGCACCATGAAGCCCTTGGCGGCGCCGCCTTCCTCGGCGGGGCAGCCGTAGTAGCGCACGCGGCCGGGCACGCCAGACTGCGCCAGCCAGTCCTTGACCGCGGACGCCGCCAGCATCGCCGCCGAACCCAGCAGGTTGTGGCCGCAGCCGTGGCCGACGCCGCCCTGCCCCTCCACCGGGCGCGGCTCGTCCAGCCCCGCTTCCTGGCTCAAGCCCGGCAGCGCGTCGTACTCGCCAAGGATCGCGATCACCGGGCCGCCCTCCCCGGCCTCCGCCATCATGGCCGTAGGAATGCCGGCGACCTCGCGGGTGACGCGGAAGCCTTCGCGCTCCAGCATCGCCAGGTGCTCGGCGGCCGAGTGGTGCTCGCCGTAGGCCAGTTCCGGCGTGTCCCAAACCCGGTCGGCGAGCGCCGTGTAGTGTGCGCGCTTCCCGTCCACGATCTGCCAGATTTGCTCGGCGTTGCGCATGGGCCTGCCCTCTTACTTCACGGTCACGTAGCGCAGCGGGAAATAGTTGTCCGCCATCTGCTGCAGCTCGACATTGCTGCGGTAGGCCCAGACAACGGTTTGCTGATGCAGGGGGATGAACGCCGCCTCGTCGTGGATGATCTTGGACGCGCGCTCGATCTGCCCCTGGCGCTTCGCCGGGTCGGTTTCGACGGTGATCTGATCGAGCAAGCCGTCGAACTCCTGGTTCGACCAGCCGCCGTCGTTGAACACCCCGCGCACGCCGTTTCGGGTGCCCGCCAGGTTGAACAGGCTGTTCAGCGCGTCATACGTGGTGGGCGTCCAGCCGAGCATGTAGAAGCTTGTGCGGTAATCCGGGTTGGAGATCTGCGCGAAGTACTGCAGCCGGGTCTGCGCGTTCAGCGTGACCTTCATGCCGATGCGGGCCAGCATGTTGGTGACGGCCTGGCAGATCGCCTCGTCGTTGATGTAGCGATCGTTCGGGCAGTCCAAGGTGACGCCGAAGCCGTTGGGATACCCGGCCTCCGCCAGCAGCTTCTTGGCGCCGTCGGGGTCGTAGGGAATGCGCACGTCGGACTCGGCGGTGTAGCCGTTGACGCCGGGTCCGTACATCAGGCCGGTCGAATGGCTTTGGTTGCGCATGACCCGGCTTTGGATCGCCTTGGCGTCCACCGCCATGTTGAACGCCCGGCGCACGCGCACGTCCTGGAACGGGTTCTTGCCCTTCACGTCCGACTTCAGCAGTTCCGGCCGCGACTGGTCGAAGCCGAAGAAAATCGTGCGCAGCTCCGGCCCGACCGCGAGCTTGAGGCCGGCGGTGCGGCCGATCCGGTCCATGTCCTGCGGCGGCACGGTGTAGATCATGTCCACGTCGCCCGACAGCAGGGCGGCAACCCGGGTGTTGGCGGCAGAGATGACGTTGAACGTCACGTCGGTCAGGTTGTGCTCAGGCTTGTCCCACCAGGCCGGGTTGTTACGCAGCGTGGTGCGCCGGTCCGGCTCGCGCAAGCCCAGGATGAAGGGGCCGGTGCCGTTGGCGTTGCGGGTGGCGTAGTTCTCTTCCTTGACCTTGGTGAGGTCCGCCGGCTGGGTCGCATTGTGCGCTTCGCACCACGCCTTCGACATGATGCCCCATTGCGTGATCTCCTGCACGAAGATCGGGTTGGGGGCCTTGGTGATGAAATCGACGGTGAGGTCATCGACCTTTTTTACCTCCTTCACCGTCGAGAAGTTGCCGTTGATTTGGCTGCCCGGGCCAGTCGCCCGCCCATAGCTGAACAGCACGTCGTCGGCAGTGAGCGCCTCGCCGCCGTGGAACTTGACATTGGGGCGCAGGTGGAAGCGCCAGGTCAGCGGGTCCGGCTGCTCCCAGCTCGCCGCCAGCGCCGGCTCGACCTTCAACTCACGGTTGCGGCGCACCAGGGGGTCGTAGATATTCTGGGTAAAGGAAAGCAGGAACGTTTCGTTGCGGGTGTATGGGTCCATGGAGTTGGCGTCGCCGTCATTGGCCCAACGGAAGGTCGCGGCGGTTGCGGTTGCCGTGCTCAGCCCGAAGGCCAGCAAGGACGTCGCCAACATACGTTTCAGCATTGTTATCCCTTGTTCGTGGCAGCGGCGTCTATTAGGCGCTGGTTCCGCGGGGATGCAAATGCGGTCGATGTGCCGCTGCCGGGGTTTGCTTACTGCTGCGGCACTCCCGCTGTGATCAGCGGTGCTTTACGCGCTTGTCATCCCGCTGGGTGTCACAACGAGCAGCGTCGGGAGCGGTAGCAACACACGGCAGCGACGGCTATGTTGATGTGGGGAGGGGCAGGCGGTCAAAGCTCGCCCTTCTCCAACGCTTGGCGCAACACGCGCTCGACGCGGGCATTGTAGCCGGGGCCAGTCGCGCGGACGCCCTTCACCACATCGGCCGCGAGCCGGAAGCCGATATGCACCTTGGGACTCTCGATCGGGGGACGACCTAATTTTTTCCACGCTCTGTATTGCTCGGGGAAGGCCTCCTTGAACGGTTTTGCCTGGGCAAAATCCTCATCGGTCAACTCCGGCACGTCCACCGAATCCCAATCCTCTTGCGAGGTTTGAGGCGGCTTCTCAGGACCGCTCATAGCGTTCCCTTGCACGTCGGTTGGCTTTTCTCAGGCCGATGACCCGGACAGCCGAACCGCGTATTGTGAACCACAGGACATGGAGCCTACCCGCAATGGGCGCAAAGGCGCGGAGTCGCGTTTCGCCGTAATCAAACAGGTTGGGGTCGAACTCGATCTGCACGGATCACAGCAGCAACAAACCAAGCTGGGCGCAAAGATTTTGTTGGCGCATAAATCCTGGACGCAGCGTTCTTTCCGCTCACCCCGCCCCCCGCCCCTCCTCCACCGCATGGCACGCCGCCAGCACGTCGCCATCGCGCGTGTGCTTCGGCACCTCTGCCCGGCAGCGCGCGTTGGCCAACGGGCAGCGCGGGTGGAAGGTGCAGCCGCTCGGCGGGTTGATCGGGCTCGGCACTTCGCCGCCCACCGGCGTGCGGGCGCGCGTGCTCCCCGCCATGCCGAGGTCCGGGATCGCGTCCAGCAACAGCCGCGTGTAGGGATGGCGAGGTGCTGCAAAAATGCTCTCGCCCGGCCCATACTCGACGATGCGGCCCAGGTACATCACCCCCAGCAGGTCCGACATGTGGCGCACCACGGCCAGGTTGTGGCTGATGAACAGATAGGTGATCTGCATGCGCGCCTGCAGGTCGCGCATCAGGTTCAGGATCTGTGCCTGCACCGACACGTCAAGCGCGCTGGTCGGCTCGTCGCAGACCAGGAATTCCGGCTCACTCGACAGCGCGCGGGCGATGGATACGCGCTGGCGCTGGCCGCCGCTGAACTCGTGCGGGTATTTTTCCCCGTCGCGCGGCGACAAGCCCACCTGCGTCAGAAGCTGCCCGACCCGATCCTGCACGTCGCGCCCGGACAGCAGGCGGAAGGCGCGGATCGGCTCGGCCACGATGTCCGACACGCGCCAGCGCGGGTTCAAGGACGCATAAGGGTCCTGGAAGATCATGTTCATCCGCCGCCGCAGCGCCGGCTGCGCGCGGGCGGTCGAAAGGCTCTGCCCCTCGAAACGGATTTCGCCGCCGCTCGGCTCGTACAAGCCTACGGCCAGGCGCCCGACCGTGCTCTTGCCGCAGCCGCTTTCGCCGACCAAGGACAGCGTGCGGCCGACGGTGACAGCGAACGACACCGCATCCACCGCGCGCAGCACCCTCCGCCCCTCGCGGGCCACCATGCGCTGCAGCCACGGCCGCGACACGTCGAAGCTGCGGCTGGCCTCGATGGCTTCCAGGACGATGCGGCCCTCAGCCATGCGCCGGCGCCGGGTCAAACAGCCAGCAGGCGGCCTCGGTCTGCCGGGCTGGCATCAGGTCCGGCCGCTCCACCTGGCAGCGGTCGAACACCTGGGGGCACCGCGGGTTGAACGGGCAGCCCGGCGGGATGGCATTCAACCGCGGCATGGCCCCGTCGATCTGCCGCAGCCGCTCCACCCGCACGTCAAGCGACGGGATGCTGCCCATCAGCCCCACGGTGTAGGGATGCGACGGGTTGCGCACCACGTCGGCGACGGCGCCGATCTCGATCACCCGGCCGGCATACATCACCGCGATCCGGTCGGCAGCCTCCGCGATCACGCCCATGTCGTGGGTGACGAGCATGACCGATAGCCCCCGCTCCCGTGTCAGGCGCTTCAGCAGCGCGATCACCTGGGCCTGGATCGACACGTCGAGCGCCGTGGTCGGCTCGTCCGCGATCACCAGCCGCGGTTCCGCGCACAAGGCGAGCGCGATCACCACCCGCTGCCGCATTCCGCCGGAGAACTCGTGCGGGTAAGCGTCGATCCGCTGGGCGGCGGCGGGGATGCCCACGTCCTCCAGCCAGCGCACCGCCCGGCGCCGCGCCTCGGGGCCGGACAGCGGCAAATGCGCCTGCATGGTCTCGGTCAACTGGCGGCCTACCGAATACAGCGGGTTCAGCGTCGTCAGCGGGTCCTGGAAGATGGCGCC
Source organism: uncultured Acetobacteraceae bacterium (assembly GCA_937873175.1). GTDB lineage: Bacteria > Pseudomonadota > Alphaproteobacteria > Acetobacterales > Acetobacteraceae > CAHJXG01. The sequence goes on from CALMVT010000280.1 coordinate 34,038, forward strand.
GACCTGCTTGCCGCGGACCCGCCGCATCCGGTCGGGGGACAGGTTGTCGATGCGCCCGCCCTCCAGCCGGATTTGCCCGGCGGCGATGCGGCCCGGCGGCTCCAGCAGCCCGATGATGGCCGCCCCGGTCAGGCTCTTGCCCGCCCCGCTTTCCCCCACCACGCCCAGCACCTCGCCCGGCGCGATGGAAAAGGACACGCGGTCGAGCGCGCGCAGCACGCCGCGCCGGGTCGGGAACTCGACGGTCAGCCCATCCACGTCGAGCAGGCTCATCGCAGCTTCGGATTCAGCGCGTCGCGCAGCCAGTCGCCCAGCAGGTTAATCGACAACACCAGCAGCACGAGGGCGAGGCCCGGGAAGATCGTCATCCACCATTCGCCGCTGAACAGGAAATCGTTGCCGATACGGATAAGCGTTCCCACGGACGGCGAGGACGGCGGCAGCCCGACGCCAAGAAAGGACAGCGTCGCCTCCGTCACGATGGCGAGGCCCAGCGTCAGCGTGCCGATCACGAACACCGGCCCCAGCACGTTGGGCAGGATGTGGGTCAGCATGATCCGCCCGGACGACAGCCCGATCACCCGCGCCGCCATGACATACTCCCGCCCCCGCTCCACGAGCGTCGAGCCGCGGACCGTGCGGGCGAACTGCGGCCAGAAGCTGATGCCGATGGAGAAGATCAGCACCTGCACCTTGAGCCGCTCGTGCATCTCCTGCGGCAGCGCCGCCGTCACCACGCCATCCACCAGCAGCGCGATCAGGATCGCGGGAAAGGTGAGCTGGATGTCGGCGATCCGCATCAGCACCGCGTCCACGGCGCCCCCGGCGTAGCCCGCCAGCAGCCCGGCGGCGATGCCCACCACCACCGCGAACAGCACCGCGCCCACGCCGATCACCAGGCTGATCCGCACGCCGTACAGGATGCCCGACAGGATATCCCGCCCCTGGTCGTCGGTGCCGAGCGGGAAGCTCGACTGCCCTTCCGCGTCCCAAACCGGCGGGATGCGGCTATCCATCAGGTTCAGCGAGGCGAGGTCGAGCGGGTTGTGCGGCGCGACCCACGGCGCGAGCGCGGCGCCGAAAAGGATCACCAGCAGCATCAGCGCCGCCGCGACCGCCACCGGCGAGCGGCGGAAGCTGTAGGCGAGGTCGCTGTCCCACCATCGCGCCAAAGCGCCGGGCGCCCGCGGAGCCGCGGCGCTCATCAGCGGGCCACCCGCAGCCGCGGATCGACGGCGTAGTACAGCAGGTCCACGACCAGGTTGATCCCCACGAACAGCACCGAGATCATGACGAGGTAGGCCGCCATCACCGGCACGTCCGCCACCTGCACGGACTGCACGAACAGCAGCCCCATGCCGGGCCATTGGAACACCGTTTCCGTCACGATGGAGAACGCGACGATGCCGCCGATCTGCAGCCCGGCAATCGTGACGACCGGCACCAGCGTGTTGCGCAGCGCGTGACCGAAGTTGATGGCCCGCGGACCCAGGCCCCGGGCGCGGGCGAACTTCACGTAATCGCTGCGCAGCGCTTCCAACATCTCGGACCGCACCAGGCGCATGATCAGCGTCATCTGGAACAAGCCGAGCGTGACCGCCGGCAGCACCAGCGCCTTGAGGCCGCCCACGGTCAGGAACCCGGTGCTCCAGTGCGAGAAGCGCACCACATCGCCCCGGCCAAAGCTCGGCAGCACCTGCAGCCACACGCTGAATACCAGGATCAGCAGAATGCCGATCAGGAAGGTGGGGAGCGACACGCCGACCAGGCTGAACACCATGAACAGCCGGGACGCCGCCGTGCGGTGGATGCCGGTGTAAACCCCCATCGGCACGCCGACCAGCAGCGCGAACACCGAGGCGGTGGCGGCGAGTTCCAGCGTCGCCGGCATCCGCTCCGCCAGCAGGTCCGTCACCGGCCGGGCCAGGCGGTAGCTGATGCCGAACTCCCCATGCAGCGCCGCCCACATGAACTTGGCATACTGCACGAAGAACGGCTGGTCGAGGCCGAGCTGCTTCACCAGCGCGACCCGCTGCGCCTCCGTGTAGTCGGTGCCGAGCATGATGGTGACGGGATCGCCCACGAAGGCGAACATGGCATAGGCGATCAGGCCGACCACGAGGACGACGGGGATGGCTTGCAGGATGCGGGAGACGATGAAGGCGAGCAGTTGGTCCTCGATCCAGGCCGCGTGGGGGTGCGGGCCGGGTGGAGGGTTAGAACGGGCGGGCGGGGGTGCCAAGGGGTTTGATCTGGCAGGAGGATGGTCCTGCGATTTGCAAATCAAAATGGTGGCCGCCTTGGACAACCAACTCGCAAACGGCATGGCTCTGTCAATAGCAGCTTCCGAACGGAATGCAGGAGTTATGATCATACTGTCTGCAGAATAAAAAGAAAGGCGGCGCGCTTAATGACAGGACGTGTGTAAACAACGCTGACTTTCGAGAGAGCTGTTTCAAAAGTATCTGGCTTGATTCCGTCAAAGATCTAAGCGCCGACCAGATTGCGCATACCTCTGGTGACGAGAAAACAATCCTTCCAAAAGACTTTGAGCGTCCTTCCCATTGGCCACCTCTACAGTAAGAGATGAAGCCGAAACAGTAACAGAGGGTCTGCCCCGGGCTGAGCCTCTTCTGAAAGCATCCAGATGTTGTGAAAGTCTGACGGAAATCTTGGTCTACACAGGGAGTCAGCCGACGAACGCGAAGTTCTAACTAGTCTTCTTTCGAGAGCAACTGATCAGATATGGACAGCTGACTTGGGCGTAAAGCCGCCCGCAAAGGACTGCACGGTCTGCGTCTGCCCCCACCATAACCCAATGGTCGAACTGACACACCATCAATCACCCCCAACTACCCCTAAGCCGCCACCGACTCCCCCACCCGAACACACCGCGCCGTCCGTCCCGGCCCCACTTTCTGCTCCGCCGGAACCGCCGCGCTACAAGCCCCAACCGCCGCCGGACACCGCGCCGCAAACGCGCACCCCGGCGGCGGCCGGCGCAGGTCAGGCGGACTCCCAGGAATGCCCGGCGCTTCCACCCCATCCGCCCGCACCACGGAAGCCAGCAGCCCCCGCGTATAAGGATGCACCGGTCGCCGCAACACATCCCGCACCGGCCCCTGCTCCACAATCTGCCCGGCGTACATCACCGCCACCCGGTCCGAAACCTCCGCCGCCACGCCCAGGTCGTGCGTGACCAGCACCATGCCCATGCCAAGCTCCCGCTGCAGCCCGCGCAGCAGTACCAGGATCTGGATCTGCACCGTGGCGTCCAGCGCCGTGGTCGGCTCGTCCGCCAGCAGCAGGCGCGGGCGGCAGGCCAGGGCCATGGCGATCACCACCCGCTGCCGCAGCCCGCCGGACAGCTCGTGCGGATAAGCATCCAGCCGACGCGCCGCGTCCGGCACGCGCACGAGGTCCAGCACCTCCAGCGCCCGAGCGCGGGCGGCAGCGCGGGTGCCGCCCCGGTGCTGCTGCACGCTCTCGGCGATCTGCTGCCCCACGGTGTACACCGGGTCGAGCGCGGTCATCGGCTCCTGGAACACCATCGCCGCCGTGCCGCCGCGCAAGGCACGCAGCGCCCGGCCCGACAGCCTTCCCACCTCCTGCCCCTCTACCTGCACGCCGCCGGTGACGCGCGCCTGCGGCGGCAAGAGGCGCAGCAGCGCCCGCATCGACACGCTCTTGCCCGAGCCGCTTTCGCCGAGCAAGCACAGCACCTCGCCGGGCATGACATGGAGGCTCACGCCCCGCACCGCCTGCACCGCGTCCGGCCCGGCGCCGAACTGCACCCGCAGGTCGTCCAGCTCCGCCAGGGGGGCCGCGCCGGTCACGCCGCAAGCGCCGCGGCGGAATGGCCGGAGCCGGGGTGGACCATGTGGCATGCCGCCTGATGCCCGTCCCAGCTTCCCGGCGACGGCACGCGGTCGGCGCAGACCGGCTCGGCATGGGGGCAGCGGGTGCGGAAGCGGCACCCACTCGGCGGGTTGGCGGGGGATGGCGGGTCGCCGACGATGGGCGCCTGCTCCACCCGGCGGTCCGGGTCCATGCTGAGGCGCGACGCGAGCAGCACCCGGGTGTAGGGATGCAGCGGGCGGGCGAACACGTCGTCCGCCGGACCGCTTTCGGCGACGCTGCCGAGGTACATCACCAGCACCCGGTCGCTGACATGCCGCACCACCGCCAAGTCGTGCGAGATGAACACGTAGGTCAGGCCAAGCTCCCGCTTCAGCCGGGCCAGCAGGCTGAGCACCTGCGCCTCAACGGACTTGTCCAACGCGCTCACCGCCTCGTCCAGGATCACCAGGCGCGGCTGCAAGGCCAACGCCCGGGCGATGTTGACCCGCTGCTTCTGCCCGCCCGACAGCTCATGCGGGTAGCGCGGGCCGAACTGCATGGGATCGAGGCCCACCCGGCGCAGCGCCTCGTCCGCCTCCGCCGCCGCCTGCGCGGGACCGCGGCCCAGCACGCGCGGGCCGAACGCCACGCTGTCCCGCGCCGGCATCCGGGGATTGAGGGAGCTGGCGCTGTCCTGGAACACCATCTGCGCCTGCCGCCGCAGCTCCTTGAGCGTGATGCCGCGCGGCGCGCCCACGGCCTCCCCGTCGAACACCAGCTCGCCCGCGTCCGGGCGGACCAGGTGCAGCAGCAGCCGGGCCAGCGTGCTCTTGCCGCAGCCGCTTTCGCCGACGACGCCGAGCGTTTCACCCTTCGCCACGCTGAACGACACGCCGTCCACCGCGCGCACCGCGCCGCCGCCGGGGATGGGGAAGTGCTTGCGCAGGCCGGCCGCAATCAGCATCGGCTGCGCCGGGCCGCCGCGGTCGGGCACGGCGCCGCTCACCGCAGCCGTACGTCCATGGCGGAGCGCAGGCCGTCGCTCACCAGATTGAAGCACATGCTGGTGACAAAGATCGCCGCCCCCGGCACGGCGCACACCCAGGGCTGCACGTAGATCGCCTGGCGCAGCGTGGACAGCATCAAGCCCCAGTCCGGCACCGGCGGGCGCACGCCCAGCCCCAGGAACGACAGGCCGGACGCCAGAAGGATGCTGACGCTGACCAGGCTCGACGCATACACCAGCACCGGCGCCAGCACGTTGCCGAGCAGATGGTGCCGCACGATCATCAGGTGGCCGGCGCCGGTCGCCCGCGCCGCTTCCACGAAATCAAGGCCGCGCACCTGCGTCGTCGCCGTTTCCGCCACCCGGCACACCGCCGGGATGAACACCAGGGCCAGCGCAATCATGCCGTTCAGCATCCCGCCCCCCATCGCGCCGGAGATCGCGACCGCCAGCAGCACCGACGGAAAGGCGTAGAACACGTCCATGGTCCGCATCACCAGCGTGCCCACCCAGCCCCCGGCATAGCCCGCCAGCACGCCGAGCGACCCGCCGACCAGCCCCGCAAACACCACGGGACCCACGCCCATCAGCAGCGCGCTGCGCCCGCCGTACAGGATGCGTGCCAGGATGTCCCGCCCCAGCTCGTCCGTGCCCAGCGGGTGCCCGCGATAGCCGAACGGCTTGAGCCGAAAAATGATGCTTTCCTTGTAAGGGTCGAACGGCGAGATCAGCGGCGCGAACACCGCCGCCAGCACGATCGCCAGCATCAGCAGGCAGAACACCACCGTCACCGGGTCCCGCCGCAGCCGGCCCCCGACCATCCCCCAATAGCCCGGCCGCGGCGGCAGGCGCACCGGCGCCGCCGCCGGCAAAGCGAGAGTCTGCGAGTTCATGCGCGCCGCACCCGCGGGTCCATCGCTGCCTGCAGCAGGTCCACCGCCAGGTTGGTCGCGACGAAGATCAAAGCCAGACTGAGGATCGCGCCCTGCAGCACCGGCACGTCGCGGTTGACGATGGCGCGGCCGAGCAGCGTGCCGCTGCCGGGCCAGGCGAACACCGGCTCCACCAGGATGGACCCGCCCATCAGGTAGCCGAATTGCAGCCCCATCACCGCCAGCATGCCCGGCGCCGCGTTCTTCAGCACGTGGCGCACCACGGCCAGCTCCGTCAGACCCTTGGCCCGCAGCGTGGTCACGAAGTCCTGGCCGCGCACCTCCAGCACCGCGGCGCGCGTGCTGCGCGCGATGATGCCGACCGGCACCAGCGCCAGGGTCACGACCGGCAGCACCAGATAATGCAGATCCGCCCAGCGCAGGACAGAAAACCCATCCGATCCGCCCATCCCCATGCCCGACGCCGGCAGCCAGGACAGCTCAACGGCAAAGACGATGACCAGCACCAGGCCGAGCCAGTAGTTCGGCACGCTGACCCCCATCACCGCCGTGCCCGTCACCAGCCGGTCCAGCGTCCGCCCCAGCCGCCCCGGCGGCGCGCAGCCCGCCAGCGTCCCCAGCCCCGCGCCCACCGCAAAGGACAGCGGCACCGCGAACACCGCGAGCACCATCGTGTTGGCCAGCGCCCCGCCGACCTCCAGCGACACCGGCCGCCGGGTCGCGACCGAGAGGCCGAAATCGCCATGCGCCGCGCGCCACAGCCATTGGGCGAATTGCACCGGCAACGGCTTGTCGAATCCGTAGGCGCGCTTGACGATCTCGATCATCTCCGCGTTGGCGTCGGGCGGCAGCACCGTCTGCAGCGGGTCGCCGGGCGCGATGTACACCAGCATGAAGCACACCAGGCTGACCCCGAAGGCGATGGGCAAAGCGTAGAGCAGCCGCCACAGGATCGTGCGCGCCATCGCGCCCTACTTCGCCACAGTGACCGGCGTCAGGTCCTGGAACCAGCTTTGCGCCTGCACGAAGCCCTGCACTTTGGGCGACAGCGCCCGCGGGTTGAGGTCGTGCACCACCCAGATCATCACGGCGTCGTCCACCATCTTCTCGTGGATCTGGGTGAGGATGCCTTCCCGCTTTTCCAGGTCGAACTCGTTGAAGGCGGCGGCGATCAGGTTTTCCGCGTCCTCCGAATAGTAATGCCCCCAGTTGCCGCCGCGCGGCGACCACTGCGCCTTTTGCATGAAGCGGGTCATGCCGTTGATCGGGTCCTGCACGGCGCGGCTGACGTTGATGGCGTCCACGTCCGGCGCCGATTCCACCCCGCCGCGCGCCAGCGCCAGCAACGCGTTCCAGTCCATCACCCGCAGCGTGACCTCGAACCCGGCCTCTTCCAATTGCGACTTGATCAGCCCGTTCATCGGCAGCGGCTGCATCTGGCCGGAGCCGGAGGTGCTGATGGCGAACGTCACCTTGCACGGCGCGCAGCCCGCCTCCTTCAGCAGCGCCTTGGCTTTTGGCAGGTCGTACTTGTAGCTGACGGGATGGCCGTAATAGCTGGTGTTCGGCGGCACGTTGGCCGGGCCTTCCTGCGCGACGCCGCCCAGCAATTCCACGATGTCCGCCCGGTTCAGCGCGTAGTTCGCAGCCCGGCGCACCCGCACGTCGCGGAACGGCCCGTTCACGAAGTTCAACTGGTAGGACCAATTATGCGGGTAGGCGTTGGTGACGATCCGCATGCCCGAGGACTTCAGCCGCGGAAGCGCGTCGGGCGTCGGCGCTTCCACGAAATTCACTTGGCCGCTCAGCAGCGCCGCGGTGCGCGTGCTGGCTTCCGGCATCGGCAGCAGCACCAGCCGGTCCTGCTTGGGCACCCGCGCCTTGTCCCAATACTCGGCGTTGGGCACCATCTCCAGCCGTTCATGCGGCACCATGCGGTCGAAGCGATACGGGCCGGTGCCGGACGGCTGGCTGGCCAGCGCCGCCCAATCGTATTTCAGCGCCTCCGCCCGGCAGCGGCTGGTCATCAGGATGAAGCTGACTTCATACGGGAACAGCGAGCTGGGGATCTTGGTGGTCAGCGCGACGGTTTTGTCGTCCACCTTCTCGGCGCCGGCAAAGTTCGGCAGGTAGGCGCGGGACAGCGCGAACTGCTGCGGGTTCCATTGCGGCGCTTTCTCGTCGAAGCGGCCGAAGTTCCACACCACGTCATCGGCGGTGAAGGGGCAGCCGTCATGCCACTTCACCCCGTCCCGCAGGGTGAACAACCAGCGCCGGGTGTTGGCGGGATCGACGCGCCACTCGGTGGCGAGGCCGGGCTTGATCACAGCCAGCCGGTCGGCGCGGCTCAAATCCCAGTTGATCAGCGCATCATACAGGTTCGTCGCCACGAAGCGGAACCCCTCGAATCCCTGGTCCGGGTTGCCGCCCGTCACCGGGATGTCGCCCGCGGTCATCGCCACGGTGAGCACGCCCGCCCCCTGCGCCGCAGACGCCGAAAGCAGCAGCCCGGCGGCGGCCAGGCGTGAAAGGGATGACCGGGCCATGCGGTGCCTCCTTGCCAAGACGGTGCAGCGTGGCAAGAGCCGCCAGGGCGGGACAAGGCCAAAATGACGAATTCGCGCAAATTTTTGGCAGAGGGAGACCGGAACCGCTTCGCATGGCGGCGTACGATTAACAGTTGTGCACGATGCGGCTGATCCCGCATGGGAATCCTGACGCGCAAGGTTGTCGGCGGCAAGCGGCCTCTAGACAGCCCGCCGTTTTGGCATGGAAAATGCTCGACAACCGGACAGCGTTGCAGGAGGACCCCATGCCGCAACCCACGTCGCGAGCGGATTTCGAGGCGCTGATCCGCCGCGCAGGCCTCACGCTCACGCCCGAGCAGGTCGCCGAACTCTATGTCGGCTGGGCGCATGTGGAGCCAATGCTGGCCCGCATCCGCGCGCCCGGCCGCGGGCGGGACGCCGAACCCGCCCTGACCTTCCAGCCGGAGCCTCAGTGATGGAGTCTCCGATGCAGACCCCCACGGTCGCGGACGCTGCCCGGCAGATCGCCGCGCGCCGGCTTTCCCCCGTCGAACTCACGCAGCACCTGCTGGGCCGCATCGACGCCGAGGACACGGCGCTCAACAGCTTCATCCTGGTGACACCGGAGCGCGCAATGGCCGACGCGCGCGCGGCGGAAGCGCGCATCATGGCGGGCGAGGCGCGCGGCCCGCTGGACGGCATCCCCATCGCGCACAAGGACATCTACGGCACCGCGGGCATCCCGACCACGGCGCATTCCAAGCTGCTGCAAGGCTGGGTGCCCGACACGGACGCCACCACCGTCCGCAAGCTGGCGGAGGCCGGCACGGTGATGCTCGGCAAGCTCGCGACGCACGAGTTCGCCTTTGGCGGCCCTAGCTTCGACCTGCCCTGGCCGCCGGCGCGCAACCCGTGGAACACCGACCACTTCACCTCCGGCTCGTCGTCCGGCACCGGGGCAGCGGTGGCGGCGGGGCTGATCCTGGGGGGCACCGGGTCCGACACCGGCGGCTCGATCCGTGGACCCGCCGCGCTGTGCGGCATCGCCGGGATCAAGCCGACCTACGGGCTGTGCAGCCGGGCCGGCATCCTGCCGCTGTCCTTCTCGCTGGACCACGCCGGCCCGATGGCCTGGACGGTTGAGGACTGCGCGCTTCTGCTGCAAGCCATGGCCGGCTTTGACCCTCAGGACCCGGCCAGCGCCGACCGCCCGGTGCCGGACTTCTCTGCCGATCTGCACGGCGGCGTGAGGGGGCTGCGCATTGGCGTCGCACGGAGCTGGAACGACGACCGCCCGGTCAGCCCCGCGGTCCAGGCCGGCATCGACAGCGCGCTCGACATCTGGCGCGCGCAGGGGGCGGAGGTCCGAGAACTTGCCCTGCCGTCGCTCTACGATTACCAGGCGGCGAACTACATCGTCCTGGTTGCGGAAGCGTTCTCCCTGCACGAACCCTGGATGCAGGAACGGTTCGGCGACTACGGCGAACTGCTGCGCGACCGCATGGCCTATGGCGGGCTGATCGCCGCGACCGATTACGTGCAGGCGCTGCGGATGCGCCGGGAGCTGTGCGCCGCCACGGCCGCGGCGATGCAGGGCCTTGATCTGATCGTCACCGCCGGCGCGCCGGCAGAAGCGCCGCGCATCGACGCCGTGCCGAAATGGGACAACCTGGCCCGGCCAAGCTTCACCGCGCCGTTCAACCTCACGGGCTGGCCCGCCATGTCCGTCTGCTCCGGCTTCGGGGTGGACGGCTTGCCGGTCAGCGTGCAGATCGCGGCCAAGCCGTTCCAAGAAGCGACCCTGTTCCGCGCCGCCCACGCGTTCGAACAGGCAGCCGACCTCCGCGCCAAGCGCCCGGTGCCCGCGCCTCGGTGGACGGTCGAAGTGGCGACATAGGAAGCGTCACCCTCATGGCGGTGTTGGGCCACTCTGCGCCGCACCGCGCCGGCTTGGTGCGTGATGACCACCACCCTCACCAGCCAAGCCAGCCCTCCCCAGCAAGGGTGGCTGGCCGCGTTCCTGAGATTTGGCGGGCTGTCCGGCATGGGCTGACTGCTCGACTTTGCCCCGTTGCTGTCCATGGTGGGCGACCTCGGCGTGCCGCCCTTTGTTGCCAGCATTGTCAGCTCCAGCACCGCCGCGCTCACGGGGTTCCTGATGTCGCGCCACATGAGCGCGCGCGGTGGCGCCGGGAACGTGACCATGGCCGAAAAGCTCCTGGTGTTCATCCCCTGCTACAACTGCATGGCACAGGTCGGCCGCGTGCTGGCGCAGCTTAAAGGCCCCCTCGCCCGGCGCCTTGCGGAAGTCCTGGTGCGGGACAACGGCACGGTGGAGGCGACCATTGCGGCGGCGCCCGAAGCCGAAGTGCCTCGGGTGACGGTCGTGCGCAACCGCGTCAACCACAACCTCGGCGGTTTGCACAAGGCCGCCTTTGCCGATGCCGAGCGAGAAAGCTTCACCCACCTCACCGTCCTGCACGGCGACGACCAGGGCAGCATCTCCGACCTTTCCCCCGTGTTGGACGGCAGCCAACACTTTCGGCATGAGGACTGCCGCGGCGCGCGGTTTGCCTAGGGATCGTCGCTGCTTGGCTACTTGCGGCGGGCGTGTTCACTGACCGGAGCGTCCCGCACTACGCCGACGATCTGCGCTTCAACAACTTCCTGTTGCTGGGCCTGTTCGACGCCGGGCGCTCGATCCTGTTGTTCCCGATCAGTTGGCGCGAGGACGACCAAGGGCGCAACGTCAAGACGACGTCGCAGGCGCTTAAAACGCTCGCCATCCGGCGCGATTATTGGCTGCGCCCCGTGCGCTTCCGCTAAGCGGACCACCGCGCGGTGCCGCATGAGCGTTACGAGTTCGACGCGGTCCACCCCGCCGCGCACGACCCGGCGCAGGCGTCCCCGGCCATGGCGCGCTGAACGCGCCCGGCCGGGCCGGTCGGCGGGGAAACGTCCCGGGCCTACGCGGTCTTGCGCGGCGCGCGGCGGATGACGCCGAGGCCGAGGAGGCCCGTGCCAAGCAAAGCCAGCGACATTGGCTCGGGCACCTCGGTGGCGGACACGTTGCCGACCGAGGCATCCAGGCTGAAGCGCCCCTCCCCTGTGGTCGTGATGGTGATCACTTCAGTCAGGGCGAACAAGCCATCTGTGACGGCGGTGGCCGTCCCGCTGCCGCCCAGGTTCACGCTGCTCAGCAGCGTGCAGCCGACCGCGCAGCCCGGGTTGCTCAAGGTGTTGCTGTTGTCGAGATATGACCTGGCACTCACGGTGGCCGAGCTGTTGCCGACGTTGGTGACGTTGCCGGTGAACTGCGTCAGCCAGCTCGACGCGCCGACCGGGGTCGTGAAGCCGGTTCCAGTCACAGTGATGGTCAGGGTCCCGCCCTTCTTGCTTGAAAGATCGAAGGTCGCGAGATCGATGTAGCTCGGCGCGTAGAGCTGCGTGCCGATGTTGTTGGCGGTGAAGTTGCCCACGGTCATGGACTCAAAGCTGCGCGATCCGCCGCTGGGACCGAACGTAGCCGATTGGAACGTGCTGTCGTTGCCCGATTGCATGGTGATCCCGAGCGTGGGCGTAGCCCAGGCTTTGCCCGCGATGAAAGGTGCAGCGAGGACCATCGCTGACGCTAAAAGAAACTGGCGCATGAACACTCCGAAGTTGACGGGCACCCGAACGGCCCGCCACTTTTTCGCAATAATGAGACCAGTCAGTGAAAACAGTAAGTTGATCAATTTTGAGCCGAACCGTTGTAAGTTGGCATCGGATTCAAGGTTTAAGTTTTGCTAAGGTTTGTGAGACGGGCGGCACCGCGCTTTTCATGGCCGGGCCTGCACCCATCCCGCTTGCGCCCGCGTTGAAGCCCTGCCCCCAGCAACGGAGACCGCGGTGTCTGCTTTCAGCCCCAAGCCGAACCTGCTGATGCGGTGCGCGCACCCCTACAACGCCGAGACTCCTCTGAACCGGCTTCTCGCGTCCCGCATAACCGCGCAGGCCGACTTATACGTCCGCAGCCACGGCGACATCCCGCATCTCGACCCGGCGACGCACCGGCTGCGGGTGGGTGGCCGGGTCGCCGCGCCGCTGGACCTGTCGATGGCGGAGCTGCGGGAGCGGTTTCCCGCGCGCACCGTCACCGCGGTGCTGCAATGCGCCGGCAACCGCCGCGCCGACCTGCAAACGGTGCGCCCGACCACGGGCGATCCTTGGGCAGCCGGAGCCATCGGCAACGCCGAGTGGACCGGGGTTGCGCTGGCCGATGTGCTGCGCGCGGCCGGAGCGGAGGCGGATGGGGCGCTGCACGTCGCGTTTGCGTGCCGTGACACCGTGGAGATGCCGGAGGAAGGGCGGTTCACCTACGGCGTGTCGGTCGGCATGGCTAAGGCGATGGCGCCGGAAACCCTGCTGGCCCACACGATGAACGGCGAGCCACTGGCGCCGGAGCACGGCTTTCCGCTGCGCGCCGTGGTGCCGGGCTACGCGGGCGTGCGCAGCCCGAAGTGGCTCGCCGCCGTGACCGTGCAGGACCGGCCTTCCGATAACCACATGCAGCAGCGCGACTACAAGCTGCTGCCCCCCGGCGTCACCGAGGACACGGTGGATTGGCAGAAGGGCGTCACCATCGACGACATGCCGCTCACCTCGGCGATCTGCCAGCCGGCGGAGGGTGCCGTGCTGGAAGCAGGTTGCACGCGGCTCGGCGGCTACGCCGTCGCGACCGCCCGCGCCGTGGCCCGGGTGGACGTGTCGGCCGACGGCGGCCGGACGTGGGCACAGGCCGAGCTGGAGCATGACCCGGCGGCGCCTTGGAGCTGGACGCTTTGGCGCATCGCGCTTGACTTGCCGAAGGGCCGGCATGAGCTGGCGGTGCGGGCCTGGGATTCCGCCGGGCAAACCCAGCCGGCGCTGCCGGACGACGTGTGGAACTTCAAGGGCTATTTGAGCACGGCCTGGCACCGGGTCCACGTTTCGGTCGTCTGACGCGGGACGGAGCCGGGCAGCCCGGCTTGCGGAACGCGCAAGCCGGCCGCATCGTGAGCGAAAGCCGCGAGGAGGAACCCATGTCTTCAACCGCCCAGGCGCCGGCCCTGTCCCCCGCGGAGCAGCGCCGGATGCTGACCCGGGCGGCGCTGGCCGCCACCATCGGCACGACCATCGAGTGGTACGACTTCTTCCTGTATGGCACCGCCACCGGCCTGGTGTTCGGAACGCTGTTCTTCCCAAATGCCGATCCGCTGGTCGCCACCCTCAACGCGTTCGGCGTTTATGCCGTGGGCTTCGTCGCCCGGCCCATCGGGGCCGCGATCTTCGGCCATTTCGGCGACCGCATCGGGCGCAAATCGACGCTGATCGCCACCCTGATGCTGATGGGCGTCGCCACCGTGCTGGTGGGCGTCGTGCCCACCTACGCCACCATCGGCATCTGGGGCGCGGTGATCCTGACGGCGCTGCGTTTCATCCAGGGCGTGGGCGTCGGCGGCGAGTGGGGCGGGTCGGTGCTGATGTCCATGGAATGGGCCGGCAGCAAGGGCGGGCGGGGGCTGGCCGCGTCCTGGCCGCAGATGGGCGTGCCCGCCGGGCTGTTCACCGCGAACCTGGCCGTGCTGGGCTTCAGCGCCTGGTCGGGCGACGCGTTCCTGGTCTGGGGCTGGCGCATTCCCTTCCTGCTGTCGGTCGTGCTGATCGGGGTCGGCCTGTGGATACGGCTGGGCGTGGAAGAGTCCCCGACGTTCCAGCGCATGGCGTCCGAGAACCGCATCGAGAAGACGCCCGCGCTCACGGTGGTGCGGCAGTACCCCAAAGAAATCCTGCTCAGCGCGCTGGCCCGCATGGGGGAGCAGGCGCCGTTCTACATCTTCACCGCCTTCGTGTTCTCCTATGGCGTCGGCACGCTGAAACTGTCGCGCGACCTGCTGCTCATTGCGGTGATGGCCGGGTCGGCCTTGTCCTTGGTGACGGTGCCGCTTGCCGGCCACCTGTCGGACCGCTTCGGACGGCGGCGCATCTACATGCTGGGTGCGGTGCTCACCGGGCTGTATGGATTCGTTTATGTCGGCCTGCTGAACACGATGTCGCCGGCGCTGGTGTTCATCGCCATCGTCGTGTCGCTGATCCCCCACGACATCATGTATGGGCCGCAGGCGGCGCTGATCGCGGAGTGCTTCCCCGGACGACTCCGCTACAGCGGCGCGTCCATCGGCTACCAATTGGCCTCCGTGATCGCCGGCGGCCCGGCGCCGCTGATCGTGGCGTACCTGCTGGCCCAGTACAAGACGGGCTGGGTGATTGCCGGGTTCATCCTCGCCTGCGCGATCATCAGCCTGATCGCCACGGCCCTGCTCCCGGACAACACGGACCGGCACGCCGCCGACGATTAGGTCGAAATCTGCTCCAATTCCAAATCGCGGGTGCGCGGGCCGAACATGCCGATAGACAGCACCACCATGAGCATGGCGAAGGCGATCAGCCCGAACACGCCCTTGGTCCCCGCGGTTTGCAGGAAAAACCCGATGATGAAACTCGCGAACACCGTGCTGACCCGGCTGAAGGAGTAGGTGAACCCCACGGCGCGAGCCCGCACCCGCGTCGGGAACAGCTCGGTCTGGTAGCCGTGGAAGGTGTTGGACAGCACGTTGTTGCAGAGCGTGATCAGCACCCCGAACACAATCAGCAGCGCCATCGTGCTTTGCAGCGAGAACAGCACCCCGAACACGCCGACGCCGCCGGCCGCAGCCACCAACTGCCATTTCCGTTCATAGGTGTCGGCGAAGCCCATGGCCAGCAGCGGGCCGAACGGACTCGCGATGGCGATGATGAAGGAGTACAGCAGGCTCGCGCGGACATCGATGCCGGTCTGCTGCGCGATCAGCGTCGGCACCCAGGCCGAGAAGCCGTAGAACCCGAAGGTTTGGAAGAACTGGAACACCATCAGCATGACCGTTCGCGTGCGGAAGGGCGGCTGCCAGATCTCGGCGAACCGGCCGGCGGCCTCCGTGCGCTCGACGGCGTGCGGCGCGGGCCGCGGCAGCGGGGCGCCGTCCAGGTCGGCCGCAACCCGGGCCTCGATGGCCGCCGTCACCGCCTCCGCTTCCGCCACGCGGCCTTGCTGCAGCAGCCAGCGCGGGCTTTCCGGCACGCCGCGGCGCAGCACCCAAACGAACAACGCGCCGACCGACCCGATGGCCACCACCCAGCGCCATCCGTCGATGCCGAACGGTGCTGCGGGCACCAGCAGGTAGGACAGGAACGCCACGATGGGCACGGCGGAGAACTGGATCACCTGATTAAAGGCGAAAGCCCGCCCCCGCACGTGCTTGGGCACCAGCTCGGCGATGTAGGTATCGATCGTCACCAGTTCGACGCCGATGCCGATGCCGGCGATCAGCCGCCACAGGCAGATAGATAGGCCGGTGTTCTGGAACGCCATGATCAAGGTCGCCGCGCAGTAGAATAGCAGCGAGAACGTGAAGATGGCCCGCCGCCCACACTTGTCGGCCACGAAGCTGAAGACGGACGTGCCGATGAACAGGCCGGTGAACGTCGCCGCCACGAACAACGCCGGCCCGGTGAAGATGCCGACCGCCACCTGGGCCAGCAGCCCCGCCTTGACTAAAGCGGGGGTTACGTAGGCGGTCATGAACAGGTCGTAGAACTCGAACAAGCCGCCGAGCGACAGCAGCGTGACCAGCCGCCAGATGTGGCGCGTCGCCGGCAAGCGGTCCAGCCGCGCCAGGATGGCCGACGCGGTGTCCTGGTTCACCATCGTGTTCGTCATGTCCCGACGTGCCGCCTCCCTTTCCCTCCTAGCTGCCCGGATCGGATTTGTCGGTCAAGCCGCTCGCGAAGGACGGTCAGAAAACGATCTGCACCTTGGCATGCTTGTCCCGCTGCTTCGCCAGGCCGAACGCCGCCGACGCTTCTGCGGCCGGCACGGAAGCGGTGAGCAGCGGCGTCACGTCGATCAGCCCGCGATCGAGGCAGGCGACGGCGTGGGCGAATTCGCGGTCGAAGCGCATGGCGCCGCGTAGGTCGATCTCCTTCGCCATCACCAGGTTGCCGGCAAACGGGAACTGGCCCGGCGGCAGCGTGCCCACCTGCACCACCGTGGCCCCCGGCCGCACCGCCTGAAGGCAGGACGCGAGGCCCGCCGGGTTGCCGGACACCTCGAACGCGGTCTCGAAGCCGCCCGTCTCCTGCGCCATCCGGGGCAGCGCATCGGGGTCGGCCGCCACGTTCACCGCCGCGTCGGCGCCGATGCGCCGTGCCAGCGCCAAGGGCGCGTCCAGGACGTCGGTCATCGCCACCGTCTCCGCCCCGGCACGCCGAACCGCGAGCAGGACCAGCAGGCCGATCGGCCCCGCGCCGACGACCAGCACCGACCGGCCCAGCAACGGACCGGCACGCTCAACTGCGTGCAGCGCCACGGCCAAAGGCTCGGCAAAGGCTGCGGTGGTGAAGGGAAGCGCATCGGACACCGGGTAAGCCTGGCTTTCGTCTATGGCGACATACTCGGCGAACCCGCCCTGCATGTGCGGGAAGCGGCTGGCACTGCCCATAAAGAACACGTTGCGGCACAGGTTGCCGCGCCCGGCCCGGCACGCCGCGCAATGCCCGCAGTTGCGCCCCGGGTGGATGGCGACGCGCTGGCCGGGGCGCAACCGCGTGACCTCCGACGCGACGGCCGCGACTTCCCCCGAAACCTCGTGGCCCGGGATCAACGGTTCGCGGATCACGAAATCGCCGTTGCGGCCCTCGAAGTAGTAATGCAGGTCGGACCCGCAGATGCCGCCGGCCCGTATGCGGATCAGCGCGCCGCCGGGCGGGATGTCCGGGGTTGCGCGGTCCTCGATCCGCAGGTCTTCCGCTCCGTGGATGACGCAGACTTGCATGACATGCCTCCCCTCTTCTGACTCGCGCGGACGCGCAGCCCTTTGCAAGCTTTTATACCAGAAAGCCGTATGCCATGGTCGGCTTTGCTGGCATGAAACGGCGAGGGACACAGCACGGCGGCACCGACCGCTGCAATCAACAATCAACGGAGGGGCGTCATGTTGAAGAAGAAGCGCTGGCAAATGGTGCTGCTGCTGTTCATCGCGGGCATCATCAACTACCTCGACCGCTCCGCCCTATCCGTGGCGGCGCCGCTGGTCATGAAGGACCTCGAACTCACCCCGGCCGACCTCGGCCTGATCTTCTCAAGCTTCTTTGTCGGCTACGCGGCGTTCAACTTCATCGGCGGCTGGGCGTCCGACAAGCTCGGGGGCAAGCGGGTGTTCACCCTGGCCATGGGCGTGTGGTCCGTGTTCTGCGCGCTCACCGCGGCGGCGGGGGGGTTCGTGTCGCTGCTGGTCATCCGGGTGTGCTTCGGCGTGGGCGAAGGGCCGCTGTCCTCCACGATGAACAAGGTCGTCAACAACTGGTTCCCGCACCGGGAAGCCGCGAGCGCGGTGGGCTTCGCCAACTGCGGCACGCCGCTGGGTGGCGCGATTGCCGGGCCGGTGGTCGGCTTGATGGCGGTGGCGCTGGGCTGGAAGGCGGCGTTCGTCGTGATCGGCCTGATCGGCTTCGCGTGGCTGTTCTTCTGGGTCCGGCTCGCCACGGAAACGCCGCGCGAGCACCCGACGATCAGCGCCGAGGAGCTGCACGAGATCGAGGGCGACCGCGCCGCCCCGTCCGCCAGCCTCCCCGCGCAGCCGCTCGGCTTTTACCTCAAGCAGCCTGTGGTGCTCGCCACCGGCCTCGCGTTTTTCGGCTACAACTACATCCTGTTCTTCTTCCTGACCTGGTTCCCGAGCTACCTGACCATGGCGCAACACCTCAGCATCAAGGACATGAGCATTGCCACCGTGCTGCCCTGGGTGCTCGGCTTCTGCGGCCTGGCGGCCGGCGGGGCGGTGTCGGACGCGGTGTATCGCCGCACCGGGCGCGCGCTGTTCGCCCGCAAGCTGGTGCTGACCGTGTGCCTGAGCCTCGCCGCCGTGTCCGTCGCGCTGGCCGGTCTGGTCACGACCCTGGGCAGCGCGCTGCTGCTGATGAGCGCCGCCGTGTTCTTCCTGTATCTCACCGGCAGCACCTATTGGGCGATCCTGCAGGACACGGTGCGCGGCGAGAACATCGGCGGCGTCGGCGGCTTCATCCACATGATGGCCAACTGCGCCGGCATCATCGGCCCGGCGGTCACGGGCTTCATCGTGCAATCCACCGGCGTGTTCACCAGCGCTTTCGTGCTCGCGGGCGGCATCGCCATCTTGGGCGTGCTGTGCGTGCTGGTCTTCGTCAAGCCGATCGAAAGCACGCGTACGTCGGACGCCGCCCTGGCGCTGCACTGAGGCGCCCCAACCCCAAACCCGGGAGAGCCAAATGGAACAAACATGGCGGTGGTGGGGTCCAAACGATCTCATCTCCCTGTCCGACATCTGCCAGGTGGGCGCCACCGGCATCGTGACCGCCCTGCATGACGTGCCCACCGGCGCAGTATGGACCCGCGAGGCCATCGCCGAGCGCAGGCAGGTCATCGAGGCCGACCCAAGCCTCGGCCTGCGCTGGAGCGTGGTGGAAAGCGTGCCGGTGCACGAAAGCATCAAGCTGGGGGAGGACGACGCCGCGCCCTACTATGAGACGTATCGCGAAACGCTGAGCAACCTGGGGGACGCAGGGATCGGCACGGTCTGCTACAACTTCATGCCGGTACTGGATTGGGCGCGCACCACGCTCCGCCATCCATTGCCGGGCGGGGCCACGGCGTTGCGCTTCAACGCGCACGAGTTCGCCGCCTTCGACGTGCACATGCTGGCGCGTCCGGGAGCGGAGGCGGACTACGCCCCCGACGTGCTCGCCCGCGCCAGCGCCTGGTTCGACGCCGCGACCGCAGACGACCGGCGCACCCTGCTCGGCAGCATCATGGCCGGGCTGCCCGGCGCGTTCGACCGCTACGACATCGAGGGGCTGCGCGGCATGCTCGCCCGCTACCGCGACACCGGCCACGCCCAGTTGCAGGCCAACCTCGCCCGCTTCCTGGAGGAGGTCGTGCCCACGGCGGAGCGGGCCGGCGTGCGGCTCGCGATCCACCCCGACGACCCGCCGCGCCCGCTGCTCGGCCTGCCGCGCATCACCTCCACGGCGGAGGACATCGCCTTTATCCTGGACGCCGTGCCGTCCCCGTCCAACGGCCTCACGCTTTGCACCGGCTCGCTCGGCGCGCGCCCGGCCAACGACCTGCCGGCCATCGCCCGGCGCTTCGCCGACCGCATCCAGTTCGTGCATCTGCGCAATGTCAGCACGGAGCCGGACGGCTCCTTCATGGAGGCCGACCACCTGGCAGGCGACACCGACATGGTAACCGTGGTGCATGCGCTGCTGGAGGAGCAGAAGCGCCGGCAGGACGGCGGCGACCCGCGTTGGCGCCTGCCCTTCCGCCCGGACCATGGGCACGAAATGCTGGACGACGTGGGCAAGCCGACCCACCCCGGCTATCCGCTGATCGGCCGGATGCGCGGCCTGGCCGAGATCCGTGGCGTCATGACCGCGCTCGCCCGGCAGAACGGGTTGCCGACCTGATGGTGGACCGGCTGTGCGAGGCGACGCTGGCGCGATTGCCCGCAGGCGTCGCCCGGCCCGGCTACGACCGCAGCGCCTTGCGGCCGGGCATCGTGCACCTGGGTGTCGGCGCGTTCCACCGCGCGCACCAAGCTGTTTACACCGATGCCGTGCTGGCGGCGGGCGATGGGCGCTGGGGCATCACCGCCGCCAGCCTGCGCAGCCCGGACACGCGCGATGCGCTCGCGCCGCAGGACGGCCTGTATGCGCTGAACATCCGTGGAGAGGCGGACCAACTGGCGGTGATCGGCAGCATCGGCCGGGTGCTGGCCGCGCCGGATGACCCGGCCGCCCTGCTCGATGCCCTGTGCGCCCCCACGGTCGCCATCGTCAGCCTGACTGTGACCGAGAAGGCGTATTGCCGCGACCCCGCCAGCGGCGCGCTGGACGAGGCGCATCCGGACATCCTGCACGACCTGTCGCATCCGCAAGCGCCGCGCTCGGCCCTCGGCTGGCTCGCCGCTGCCATCGCTCGGCGGCGCGCGGAGGGGCTGCCCGCGTTCACCGTGCTGTGCTGCGACAACCTGCCGGCCAACGGACGCACGCTGCACCGGCTGCTGGCCCGCTTCGCTCAATTGCGCTCGCCCGGCCTCGGCGCTTTCGTGGAACATGAGGTCGCCTGCCCGGACACCATGGTGGACCGCATCGTGCCTGCGACCACGGATGAGGACCGCACCCGGGTCGCGGCGGCGCTCGGACTGCGGGATGCCTGGCCCGTGATCGCCGAGCCGTTCACGCAATGGGTGGTCGCCGACCGCTTCCCCGCCGGACGCCCGGCGTGGGAGGACGTGGGCGTCACGCTGGTTGCGGACGTGGCGCCATTCGAGGCGATGAAGCTCCGCATGCTGAACGCCAGCCATTCTGCCCTCGCGTACTTGGGCTGCTTGGCCGGGGTGGAAACGGTGGCCGAGGCAATGGGGGACCCAGCCCTGGCCGGATTCGCGGGGCGCGTGATGGAGGATGCCGCTCCTACCCTCACCGTGCAGCCGGGCATGGATGTGACAGGCTACAAGCAGGCCCTGCTCGCGCGGTTCCGCAACCCCGCCTTGCGCCACCGCACGGCGCAGATCGCTATGGACGGCTCGCAGAAGCTGCCGCAGCGCGTGCTAGGCACGATGCGGGACCGCTTGGCGCTGGGTTTGCCAGTAGACGCGCACGCCCTCGTGGTCGCGGGTTGGATGCGCTACGTGACGGGCGTGGACGAGCATGGGAAATCCATGGACGTTCAGGACCCGGCCGCGCCAGACCTGGCCGCCGTCGTGCAGGCGGCCGGGCCGGTGCCGGACCGGCTGGCGCCGGCATTGCTCGACATGCGGCCGATCTTCGGCGCGCTGGGGCAGGACCCGCGCGTCCGCACGGCCGTGACTGCGGCACTGGCCCGGCTTTATACGCTCGGCACGCGGCAAGCGGTGCAGGCATGACGGCGAGCGTCGCCTGCATCGGCGAGTGCATGGTGGAGTTGCGGGAAGGATCGGACGGGCAGCTCCGCCGCGGCTTCGGCGGCGACACGCTGAACACCGCCGTTTACCTGGCGCGGCTCGGCATCGGCGTGGACTATGTGACGGCGTTGGGCGACGACGCTTGGAGCGACGAAATGCTGGCGCGCTGGCAGGAAGAAGGGATCGGCACCCGGCTGGTGCATCGACTTCCCGGGCGGCTGCCGGGCCTATACGTCATCCAGACCGACCTGCAGGGCGAGCGCCGCTTCCTGTACTGGCGCGACAGCGCGGCCGCCCGGCACTTGTTCGACCGTCTCGACCCGGCGGAGCTTGCGGCCTTCGGCACGCTTTACCTGTCCGGCATCACGCTTTCCATCTACGACGCCGCGGCGCGGGCCGTGCTGTTCGGGGCGCTGGCCGACGCCCGATCCCGCGGCACGCGCGTGGCGTTCGACACCAATTTCCGCCCGCGCGGCTGGCCAGACCGCGCCGCCGCACACGCTGCCTATGCGCAGGCATACACCATTGCGGACATCGTGCTGGCCTCCGCCGAGGACTTGGCGCTGCTCTACGGCGACGCGGGCGAAGCCGAGCTGCTCCGCCACGCCGCCACCACGGAGATCGTCCTGAAGCTGGACCACCCCGCCTGCCGCGTCCTGCATGACGGCGCCGAACTGCTGGTGCTGGCCGGCCCAGTGAAGCAGGTGATCGACACCACGGCGGCTGGCGACAGCTTCGCCGCCGCTTACCTCGCGGCCCGCCTGCGCGGCGCTTCGCCCGAAGCCGCGGCCCGCGCCGGGCACGACCTCGCCGGTATCGTGGTGGGCCATCCAGGCGCCATCGCGCCGCGGGCGGCCATGTCACGGCCCGCCGACCCCAAGGAGCTTA
This sequence comes from uncultured Acetobacteraceae bacterium, assembly GCA_937873175.1. GTDB lineage: Bacteria > Pseudomonadota > Alphaproteobacteria > Acetobacterales > Acetobacteraceae > CAHJXG01. Next base: position 56,230 of record CALMVT010000280.1, read on the forward strand.
ACGCATGAGCCAATCCCGCCACCGGCTTGCCGATGTGCTGGCACTGGGGCCGGTCATCCCGGTGATCACCATCAACCGGCTGCAGGACGCCGTGCCGCTCGCCCGCGCGCTGGTGGCCGGCGGCGTGCGGCTGCTGGAGATCACGTTGCGCACGCCGGACGGGATGGCCGGCGCGGAGGCCATCATCCGGGAGGTGCCGGACGCTGTGGTGGGCATCGGCACGGTGCTCACGCCGGCGGACCTGCACCGCAGCATCGAGATCGGCGCGCGCTTCGCCCTTAGCCCCGGCGCGACGCCAAAGTTGCTGGACGCGGCAGCGGCAGCCGACATCCCCTTCATGCCAGGCGTCGCCACGGCGTCCGAGCTGATGGAAGCCATGATTCGCGGCTTCGACGCCGTGAAATTCTTCCCCGCCACCGCCGCCGGCGGATTGCCCTATCTCAAAGCCCTTGCCGGCCCGTTTCCACAGGCACGGTTCTGCCCGACCGGTGGCCTCACGGAGGAGAACGCCGCCGATTGGCTGGCGCAGCCCAACGTGGTCGCGGTCGGCGGCTCCTGGCTGACCCCCGCAACGGAGATCGCCGCCGGGCAATGGGACGCGATCACCGCGCGGGCCGTCCGCAGCCGGGAACGCTTGAAGGGCGGCGCGGGCGGCTGACGCCGGGGCCGCTCCGCCGCCGCCTTACTTGCCGGTCTTCTCGATCTTCTGTTTCTCGGCCTGGTTCATCTGCTTCACGGTCGGGTCCTGACTGCTGGACGCGGTCGTTTGCCCGGTCGTGGCGGCCGGCGCGGCATTGGGGACCGAGGATTGCTCCGGCCCCCGTGACGGCCGGGCCTGCGACGCGGCGCCGGGGCCGGTGGGCGTGCTGGTTTGCGCCGCCGCCGGCGCCGCCATGGCGGCGGCGAGGACGATGGAGGCAAGCATTGACTTCATGACTCTGGAACTCCGATGCGGACGGGGGACCGCGCCCAGCGGCCCCCCGCTCCCATTAAACCGCGAGCTGGTCGCGGATCGGCAGGCTGCGGATGCGCTTGCCAGTCGCAGCGAAGATCGCGTTGACCAGCGCGGGCGCAAACGGCGGCACCCCCGGCTCCCCCACCCCGCTCGGCGGCGTGCCCGCCGTGAACGGCATGATGTAGGTGTTGGTGACGCGCGGGGCCTCGTCGATCCGCACCACGGGGTAGTCGTCGTAGTTGCTTTGCTGCACCCGGCCATCCTTGAAGCTGATCTCCCCAAGCTTGGCGAGGCTCAGCCCCATGACGGCGGCCCCCTCGATCTGCGAGTAGATGCGTTCCGGGTTGACCCATGTGCCGCAATCGATGGCGGTATCGACCCGTGGGACCGTCAGCACGCCCTTCTTGTCCACCGCCACCTCGACCACAGTGGCGATGTAGCTGACAAAGCTGCGGTGCGCCGCGATGCCCAGGCCGTGACCCTCCGGCAGCTTGCGTCCCCACCCTGCCTTGTCCGCCACCAGTTCCACAACCCGGCGCAGCCGGCCCGCGTCGATGGGGTAGCTGTCCACTGGCTCGCCGTAGTTCCACGGCTTCTCGACGGAGGGGCTGAACGGCACGATGCGTGCCGGGCCGATCAGTTCCAGCAGCACGTCCTTCGGGTCGCGCCCGGTCGCCTGCGCGATCTCCGCCACCATGGACTGCACGGCAAAGGCGCGCGGGATGTTGGACACCGAGCGGAACCAGCCGATGCGGGTGTGGGCCGCCGCCTCCGGGTTCTCGCACCGCACGTTCTTGATGTCGAACGGCAGGTCGATCAGCCCCATGCCCAGCTCCACAGGGATCTGGTGCTTGGTGTCCGGTGCGAAGGTGGAGCCGATGCTCGGCGCGGCGCTACGATGGCGCCAGGCCACCACCTTGCCGGACTTGTCCAGACCCGCCTCGATCCGCTCGGCGGAGACGGTATGGTAGAAGTCGTGGTGCAGGTCGTCCTCGCGCGTCCACTGCACCCGCACCGGCGCGTTCAGCTCACGCGACAGCAGGGCTGCTTCCAGCACGAAGTCGCACTTCGACTTCCGGCCGAAGCCACCGCCCAGCAGCGTCGGGTGCACCGTCACGTTGTCCGCGGAGATGTCCATCGTCTTGGCCAGGTCCTCGCGCGTGCCGCCGGGGCTTTGCACCGGCGCCCAGGCCACGACCTTACCATCCGTCCAGTGCACGGTCGCCACCGGCGGCTCCATGCTGGCGTGCGCGATGTGCGGCGCGTAGTACTCGCCCACCACCACCTTGTCGGCGCCCTTCAGCGCTGCCTCCGCGTCGCCGTCGTTGCGCACCACGAGGCCCGGCGCGCGCACCGCGGTTTCAA